>NZ_JBFUHT010000029.1:0-62174 GCF_056402275.1 Azospirillum sp. P4_B5 | reverse complement strand
GGGGAGGGAATTGGTGCTGAACGCACGAAAAAGCCCTCCCCTGCGCAGCGGGGGAGGGAGGGGACCCACGAAGTGGGGAGGGTGGGGGCAACGCCCCCATCACCTCCGCTCTCTCAATGCACGCTGACCAGCTCCATCCCATGCTCCTGAAGCGTCGCCCCCGCCGACGCGCGGTCGGTGTCCAGCCAAAGGCAGGTGCCGTTCGCGGCGTACACGGCGTAGGCGGGCAGGCCGTCGATCTCCACCGACCGCAGATAGGCGACCTCCAGGATTCCATGACGGGCGAAGCGGTCATCGAACCCGGCGGCGAAACCGTCGGCGACGTCGGCATTGGTGCGGCGGGCGGTCATGGTCGGTCTCCTCGGGCGATGGGGCGGACCAACGGGGCCGCCGGTCCTGCCCGGCACTGTATGGGGCGGGGCCGGGCCGCGCTGTGGCGCCCGCCACACCCAGTACGTCGGAAGGGCCCCAACTCCTGCGCAACTGTGTGCTGCGCCTCACAGCCACCGCCGCCCTCCGCCGTCTAGCCTCGACGGGCCGGCATTTTGGCCGGCGCGCATCATTTCGGAGGTCCGACCATGCCCGTCCGTTCACGGCGTCCGCCCTTCTTTGGGCCGGGTCCGCAGCCCCGTTATTCCCCCTTCGCCGCCTGGACAGGCGTCCGGGAAACGCCAATGATTCCGCGATCCCCGCCGGTGGAGGCCAGCATGGCGCACAGGACCCTGAGCGGACTCGTGGCGGTGGCCCTGTCGCTGGCCGCCTTCGGGGTGGTCGGCTTCACCGCCGGCCGCGCGGCGGCGGAGCAGGCGGTGGTCGTCGCCTCCACCGCCCCCGGCTACGCCCAGGGGCAACTGGTCCCCGACGGCGCGGCGGTCACCGTGCCGGACGGCGCCAACGCCATGTTCCTGTTCGCCAACGGGCGCATGCTGCGGATCAAGGGGCCGTTCGACGGGCCGCTCGACCGCATGCCCGACGCCTCGGGTTGGGGCGGAGTCGGCAGCCTCGTCGGCGGGGAGCGCTTCTTCCAGACCGACCTGGGGGCCGCCCGCGCGGTCGGCACCCCGATGCAGAAGGGGGAGGAGCAGGTCTTCACCCTCGACCCGGGCCGGGCCGGCATCCAATGCGTGAAGTCCGGCGGCACGGTGCTGCTGCGCAAGCCCGCCGACCCGGCGCTGATCCCGGCCACCCTGCGTGACGAAAACCGCGGCGCCACCGCCACGCTGCGCTGGGACAAGGGGGCGACGGTGCCCTGGCCGCGCGAGCTTCCGATGACCGACGGCACCGCCGTCTCCGTCGCCGGGCCGGATGGGCGGGTGCGCCACAGCGTGACGCTGCGCGTGGTCAGCGCCGAGGGCCAGGGCGCGGAACTGGCCGTCCGGCTGGCCGGTGCCGGCTGCGCCACCCAGGCGGCGTTTCTGCTGGACCCGGTGCGGGACAGCATGGCGCCGCTGAACCTCTATCTCGCCACCGACCGCGGCCTCTACCCGACCTACCGGTCCGGAGAGACGGTGACGCTGGTGCTCCAGACGAACCGGGACGCGCACCTTTACTGCTACCTGCGCAACACGCGCGGCCAGTTGACGCCGATCTACCCGCCGGGGCCGGCGGCCAGCTCGCTGGTGGAGGGGCACCGCACGCTGACGCTGGCCGGCGACCGTATGCCGGTGCCGTTGCGCGCGGCGGAGCGGTCGGGGAGCCTGTCCGCCGACCAGGAGGTGCGCTGCTTCGCTGCCGGGCGCGATCTCGGCGCGGACCTGCCGGGGCGCCAGGACGCCTTCCGGCCCCTGTCCGACGAGGCGGCGGCCCGGCTGGAGCGGACGCTCGCCTCGCTGAAGCAGACCGAACTGGTGATGGCGCAGGTGATCCTGCGCGTGGAGTGAGGGCGCCGCCGTTGGGGACATCGGGGGGCAGGCCAAGCTGGGCAAAAGCCCCGTGGCTCGCCAAAAGACTGGCCAGAGGGCTGGTGGGCTTGGCCGCGGTGGTCGGCGTGTCGGCGGCGGCGCTGGGGCTGACCCGGCTGGTGCCGCCCCTGCGCTCCGCCGACGAGAGTTTCCGCGACGTCGCCATCGCCTACTTCACGCCGCCCGCCCCGCAGCATCCCGGCATCGTGCTGGTCACGCTGGGGGAGGACCTGTTCGCCACGCTGGCCTGCCGGTCGCCGGTGGACCGCGGCTTCCTCGCCGATCTGGTGGGGACGCTGGAGGCGGCGGGGGTGCGGGCGATCGGGCTGGACATCCTGTTCGACCAGCCGACCCTGCCGGCGCTCGACGAGCGGCTGCGCCAGCGCATCCAGCGCGCCAAGGTGCCGGTGGTCGCCATCACCGCGCTCGGCGACACGGCGCTGACGGAGGAGCAGCGCCGCTACCTCGGGCGGTTCCTCGACGGCATCCCGCACGGCCACGCCAACCTCGCCAAGGACCGGCTCGACGGCACGGTGCGCTGGCATGTGCCGCGGGGGCCGGACGGGCTGCCCAGCTTCCCGGCGCGGATGGCCCAAGTCGCCGGAGGGGCTGCCGGAGAGGCGACGATCCCGGCGGAGCCCTTCCGCATCGACTGGCACGCCCGCCCGTCGCCGGACGCGCCGCCGTTCCCGACCTATCCGGCGGACATGGTGGGGATGCTGCCGCGCGGCTGGCTGGCCGGGCGGATCGCCGTGGTCGGCACCGTCCTGGTCGGGGTCGACCAGCACCGCACGCCCCTGTCGGTCGCCGGCCTGTCCACGCCGGGGGTGGAGATCCAGGCCCACGCGCTGGCCCAGATCCTCGACGGGCGGACCAGCCGCGACCTGTCCGACGGCTGGGGCGTGGCGCTGGTGCTGGCGCTGAGCGCCGCCGGGGTGGCCCTGGCGGCGGCCGGCTGGCCGGTGTGGCTGCTGGTGCCGGCTAGCCTGCTCGGGCTGCTGGCACTGTGGGCGGCGGCGCTGGCGCTGTTCGCCCAGGGCGGGCCGCTGGTGGCGATGATGGCGCCGTCGGCGGCGTGGCTGGGCGGCATCGCGGCGATGACCGCGCATCTGTCGCTGAAGGAGCGCACCGACCGCCGCAGCCTGATGCAGCTGTTCGCCAACCACGTCTCCCAGCCCGTCGCCGACGAGATCTGGCGGGAGCGCGCGACCTTCCTGGCCGGCGGGCGCCCCCGCCCGCAGGAACTGACCGCCACCGTCTTCTTCTCCGACATCGAGGGCTTCACCACGGTCTGCGAGGCGCTGGAGCCGGAGCCGCTGATCCTCTGGCTGGAGGGCTATCTCGACGCCATGGTGCGGGTGGTGGCGGCGCATGACGGGATCGTGCTGCGCTTCATCGGCGACGCCATCCTGGCGGTCTTCGGCGCCCCGGTCGCCCGCACCACCCAGGCGGAGATCGACGCCGACGCCGAGCGCGCCGTGCGCTGCGCCGTCCAGATGGGGCGGGAGCTTCAGGAGTTGAACAAGCGCTGGCAGGCGGAGGGGTTGCCGGCCATCGGCATCCGCGTCGGCATCCACACCGGGCCGCTGGTGGCGGGCAGCCTGGGCGGGCTGCGGCACATGGAATATTCGCTGCTCGGCGACACTGCCAACACCGCCGCCCGGCTGGAGGCGCTGGGCAAGACGGTGGGCATGCGCTCCTCCCCCCATTGCCGGATCGTCATCGGGGAACCGACTTGGATGGCAGTGCAGGACACGGTGGCCGGACTGCCGGTGGGCGAGATGGCGCTGAAGGGCAAGCGCAAGGCGGTCCGCGCCTGGCTGGTCCTCGACCGGGAAGGGGGGGAGGTGCGGCCCGCGGCGGAGGCCGGGGAGTGACCGGCCATTCCCCGTATTCGGGATTAGGCTGAATGAACGCTTGGTGCGCAGGAATCGAAATATTAAGATCGGCTAATTGGCAATTTTATGCCGACGGGTGCCGGGTATGGGGTGCGCAACCGCCTTCCCACCATGGAGCCGGCCGATGTTCGACGGACCCTCGACGCAGCATCGTTTGGGCAGGGACCTCTGGTCGCTCGGCCTCGTCCTGCTGTTGTTGGGCCTTCTCGGCTGGGCACCGGGCGCGGGCGCCCAGTCTTCTTCGCCCCAGCCTCCGCCGCCCCAGGCCTCCCAGTCCCCCGAGAAGCGCATCGCGCTGGTCGTCGGCATCGGCAAGTACGAATTCGCCCCCGAACTCCAGAACCCGGTGAACGACGCCAAGGCCATCGCCGAGGCCCTGCGCACGCTTCAGTTCGACGTGGACGAGAAGTTCGACATGGACAACCGCGGCTTCGAGCGGGCGCTGCGCGACTTCGGCATCCGCGCCTCGCAGGCCGATGTGGCGGTGATCTTCTACGCTGGGCACGGCATCCAGGTGGGCGGCAACAACTACATCGTCCCGGCCGACGCCAAGCTGGAGCGCGAGCGCGACCTCGTCTACGAGGCGATGCCACTGAACCTGATGATGGGCGAGCTGTCGCAGGCGCGCAAGCTGGGCATCCTGATGCTCGATTCCTGCCGCAACAACCCCTTCGTCGACCGGCTGAAGCAGGCCGGGCAGAACCGCATCCAGGTCAATTACGGCTTCGCCCGCGTCGACGACACGCCCAGCGACACGCTGGTCGCCATGGCGACCCGCGCCGACCAGCTGGCCGAGGACGGGCAGGGCGACCACAGCCCCTACACCGACGCGCTGCTCCAGCACCTCCAGACGCCGGGGCTGGAGCTGAGCCTGTTCTTCCGCAACGTGCGGGACACCGTGCGGCAGGCGACCAACGGGCGGCAGGAGCCTTACATCTTCGGTTCGCTGGGGGCGGCGCCCTTCTACTTCAACCCGCGCCCGCCGAACCGCCCGCCGGTGCTCGGCGAGATCCGCCCGCTGGAGCTGTCCGACCGTGGCGACGCCGAGCCGCTGCGCATCGGGCGCCCGACCGATCCCGACGACGACCAGCTCTTCGCGCAGATTTCCGGCCTGCCGCGCGGCGGCAGCGTGCGCATCGGTGACCGCATCGTGCTGATCGGCGACTACCTGACCGTGGAGCAGCTCGCCGCCACCAGCTTCAAGCCGGACGCGACGGTGGTGGGCGACGCCGGGCGCTTCGACTTCGCGATCATGGACGGGCGGGGCGGCGTGGTGCGGGGCGGCGTGGCGATCACCATCAAGCCGAGCAACCGTGAGCCGGTGGTTGCCGGCGCGCGCACCATCCGCGCCCTGCCGAATCACTTGGCCATCGAGGCGCCGGTGGACCCCGACGGCGACCCGCTGACCGTCACCGTCACCGCCGTGCCCGACCGCGGCAAGGTGCGCGACGGCGCCACCCTGATCCGCCCCGGCGACCGCCTGCCGGCCGAGGGGTTGACCCGTCTGACCTTCGACCCGGAGCAGGAGCGGGCGGGGGCGGCCGGCGCCTTCACCTATCAGGTGGAGGACGGCAAGGGCGGCAAGGCCACCGGCACGGTGACGCTGGAGATCGCTCCGCCGGGCGCCGCCCCGGCCGCGCCGGCGCTTGAGGAATCGCTGTGGCAGATGGTCAAGAGGAGCCGCGAGCCCGCCGACTTCGAGGCCTTCCTGCGGCTGTTCGGCAGCGGCGCCTACGCCAAGCCGGCGCGGGAGAAGCTGGGCGCGCTCACCCCCGCTGCCAAGCCGCCAGAGGTTGCGTCGGCTCGGCCGCCGCCACCAACCCAATCGGCTCCTCCTCCGGTCCCGCCCCCGGCTCCAGTGGTCGAGGCGGCGGCACCGCCCCCACCGGCACCGCCCCCACCGGCATCGCCGCAGCCCGTGCCCGCGCCGGAGCAGGTGGCCGCAGCGCCCCCGAACGGCAATGGGAACAGCACGGTGCGCAACCACAGCCGGTCGGCCAGCTTCCAGGACTGCCCGGCCTGTCCGGTGATGGTGCGCATCGCACCCGGCAGCTTCACCATGGGCAGCGACCAGGGCGACCGCTCCGAACGTCCGGTGCACAAGGTCACCATCGCCAAGCCCTTCGCGCTCGGCGCCTACGAGGTGACGGTGGCCGAGTGGCGCGCCTGCGTAGAGGGTGGCGGCTGCACCGGCGGCATGCCGCGCATGACCAAGCCCACCGACAGCACCCCGATCCACAACATCTCCTGGCTGGAGGCCCAGGCCTATGCGAAGTGGCTGAGCCAGAAGACCGGCCAGCGCTACCGCCTGCCGTCCGAAGCCGAATGGGAGTACGCGGCGCGCGGCGGCACGACAGGCCGCTACTGGTGGGATGGGCAGACGGGGACGCTGGCCAACTGCAAGGACTGCGGCGGCGCGCAGGAACGGCTGACCCCGGCCTCGGTCGGCAGCTACAAGCCGAACCCCTTCGGGCTGCACGACATGAACGGCGGCGTGGCGGAATGGGTCGCCGACTGCTGG
Organism: Azospirillum sp. P4_B5; assembly: GCF_056402275.1. Classification (NCBI taxonomy): domain Bacteria; kingdom Pseudomonadati; phylum Pseudomonadota; class Alphaproteobacteria; order Rhodospirillales; family Azospirillaceae; genus Azospirillum; species Azospirillum sp. P4_B5. Next base: position 55,854 of record NZ_JBFUHT010000029.1, on the reverse strand, counting down.
CACGCGGACTATGCGGGCGCGCCGACGGACGGCAGCGCCTGGATGTCCACCAACTGCCGGGAGCGCGTGTTGCGCGGCGGGTCCTGGCGGGGCGGCTTGGCTGACATCACCGACACGGCGCGGCTGTTCTACGATCCCGACGTGCGCTACCTGAACAACGGGGTGCGGGTGCTGCGGGAGTTAAATTGAGGGGGAGTGGTTGCGTCGGGGCCCCACCCTAACCCTCCCCCGCTAACGCAGGGGAGGGGACTGCCGCCGCTTCGCAAAAATCTCCCTCCCCTGCGAAGCGGGGGAGGGCCGGGGTGGGGGCCCAACGAGACACTTCACCCATTCGCCTCAGCGATCTCCTCCAGCGCGTTGCGGTCGAGCAGCGTGATCCGTCCGGACTCCACGGCGATCACGCCGTTGCGCTGCCATTCGCCGAGCAGCTTGTTGATGCTTTCCCGCGAAACGCCCACCAAGCAGCCGAGTTGCTGCTGCGACAGTTTTATATCCAGCTTCAGCCCGCCCGGCGCCGGCTTGCCGAACACGTCGGCCAGCCGCATCAGCGCGCGGGCGAAGCGGGAGGAGGCCTCCAGGAACAGCGTGTCCTCCAGATGCTCGCTGGTCTGGCGCAGGCGTTTGCACAGGACGGTGATGAGCTGGAGCGCCACCGCCGGGCGCTCGTTGAGCAGCGGCACGAACTTCGAGCGGTCGAGCACCAGCAGGTCGGTCTCCTCCAGCGCCACGGCGTCGGCGGTCCGCGGCTCGCCGTCGAGCAGGGCGATCTCGCCGAACAGGCCGCCCTTGTTGATGATGTTCAGCACCAACTCCTTGCCGTCGGTGGAGTGGGAGCAGATCTTCACCCGCCCGCGGATGACCGCCATCATGCTGTCGCCGGGGTCGCCCTTCTGGAAGATGACCGCGCCGGGCCGGAAATAGGCCAGCCGGGCGCTGGCGGCGAGGCGTTGCAACTCCGGCTTCTCCAGATGCTTCAGCAGGAAATGCCCGGACAGCACCAGCTCCTTGTCGAACGCGATCCGCACCGTCGTCATGGTCGCCCCCATACGGCTCGATGCCGGACAGTGTAGCGGGCGGACGGCCCGCAACCGCGGCGCCAGAGGCGGTAACGCGCTCGCCCGTCCCTGCCACGTTCTTGCGGGCATAGGGGAGGGGACCGACCAAAGGTGAAACTTGTTCTGTCCAATGGTTCGTGGCTACCATCGTCAGTAAGGCGCCCGGTATGAGGCGCCGGCCCTAATTCAGGGACCGCAGAACAGGGGAAGGAGACGAGCGTGGACGCCACCACTCCGTCCGCAGACCTATCCAGGCGCACGGCCAACCATGTGCCGCTGACGCCGCTGGACTTCCTGCGCCGCTCCGCGATGGTCTATCCGGACAAGACCGCCGTGGTCTACGGCCCCCTGCGGCGGAACTGGGCGGAGGTGGAGCGCCGCGCCCGCGCGCTGGCCTCCGCGGTGACCAGTGCCGGCGTCCGGCCGGGGGAGGTGGTGTCCGTCCTGGCCTTCAACACTCCGGCGATGCTGGAAGCGCATTTCGGCATTCCCGGCGCCGGGGCGGTGCTGAACGCCATCAACACGCGGCTCGACCCGCCCGCCGTCGCCTTCATCCTGGAACACGCGGAAAGCCGCCTGTTCCTGGTGGATCGCGGCTTGTCCGCGGTGGCCCGCGCCGCGCTGGAGCGCATGACGGCCCCGCCGCGCGTGGTGTGGATCGACGATCCGGCGGCACAGGACGCCGACCCGGTGGGCGATCTGGAGTATGAGGATTTCCTCAAGAGCGGCGATCCCGAGGCCCCTTGGCGCATGCCTGAGGACGAGTGGGAATCCATCGCGCTCAACTACACCTCCGGCACCACCGGAAACCCCAAGGGCGTGCTGTACCATCACCGCGGCGCCCATCTGAACGCGCTCGGCAACGTCATCACCTTCGGGCTGCGGCCGGACAGCGTCTATCTGTGGACGCTCCCCATGTTCCACTGCAACGGCTGGACCTACCCGTGGGCGGTGACGGCGGTCGGGGCGACCCATGTCTGCCTGCGCGCCGTCGATCCGGCGGCGATCTTCCGCCTGATCGCGGAGGAGAAGGTCACCCACCTCTGCGGCGCGCCGGTCGTGCTGACCATGCTGATCCACGCGCCGGACGCGGTGAAGCGCGGCTTCGACCACGGGCCGGTGCAAGTGGCGACCGGCGGGGCGGCGCCGCCCAGCGCGGTGATCGCGGGGATGGAGCGGATGGGCTTCCGCCTGACCCACCTCTACGGCATGACGGAATGCTACGGCCCCTCTACCGGCTGCGCGTGGCAGGAGGCCTGGGCGGACCTGCCGCTGGAGGAGCGGGCGGTGAAGATGGCCCGCCAGGGCGTGCCCAACGTCACCATGTCCGAGCAGACCGTGCTCGACCCCGACACCGGCCGCGCGGTGCCCGCCGACGGGGAGACGCTGGGCGAACTGGCGCTGCGCGGCAACACGGTGATGAAAGGGTACCTGAAGAACCCGGCGGCGACCGACGAGGCGCTGCGCGACGGGTGGCTTCACACCGGCGACCTCGCCGTGCTGCACCCCGACCGCTACGTCGAGATCAAGGACCGCGCCAAGGACATCATCATCTCCGGCGGCGAGAACATCGCCTCGCTGGAGGTCGAGGAGGTCCTCTACCAGCACCCCCACGTCATGGAGGCCGCCGTCGTCGCCCGTCCCGATGCGACATGGGGCGAGACGCCCTGCGCCTTCGTCACGCTGAAGCCCGGATCGGAAGGACGGGTCACGGAGGCCGAAGTGATCGGCTGGTGCCGCGACCATCTCGCCCACTTCAAGGCGCCCCGGACGGTGGTGTTCGGGGCCTTGCCGAAGACCTCGACCGGGAAGATCCAGAAGTTCGTGCTGCGCGAGCAGGCGAGGGGGTTGTGAGGGGAGTTTTTGCCCCCTCCCGACCTCCCCCCGCTGCGCAGGGGGAGGAGTCAGTTCCCTCCCCTGCGAAGCGGGGGAGGGTTAGGGAGGGGGCCCAACGCATGAACCCCACCTTCATAAACTCAGGACCCCCATGACCCTCTCCCTCACCAACCGCACCGCTCTGGTCACCGGGGCCTCCGCCGGCCTGGGCCGCCACTTCGCGGGTGTGCTGGCCGCGGCGGGCGCCCGTGTCGCGCTGGCCGCAAGGCGGCGCGAGAGCCTGGACGCCGCCGTCGCGGAAATCGAGGCGGCGGGCGGGCAGGCCATCGCCGTGCCGCTGGACGTCACCGATGCCGCCTCCGTCCGCACCGGCGTCCGCGAGGCGGCGGGCGCGCTCGGCGGACTGGACATCCTCGTCAACAACGCCGGGGCCACCGTCGCCAAGCCCGCGCTCGATTACGCGGAGGAGGAGTGGGATCGCGTCATCGACACCAACCTGAAGGGCGCCTTCCTCACCGCGCAGGAGACGGCGCGCGTGATGAAGGAGCAGGGGCGGGGCGGGTCGATCGTCAACATCGCCTCCATCCTCGGGCTGCGGGTGGCCGGCCATGTCGTGGCCTACACCGCGTCGAAGGCCGGGCTGGTGCAGATGACCCAGGCGCTGGCCCTGGAATGGGCGCGCTACGGAATCCGCGTCAACGCGCTGGCCCCCGGCTACATGGAGACCGACCTGAACCGCGATTTCCTGGCGACCGACGCCGGGCAGGCGCTGATCCGGCGGGTGCCGCAGCGGCGGCTGGGGCGGCTGGCGGATCTCGACGGGCCGTTGCTGCTGCTCTGCTCCGACGCGTCGGCCTACATGACCGGAGCGGTCGTGCCGGTGGATGGCGGGCATCTGGTCAGCACCCTGTGAGCAAAAAAAAGCGACGGAGAGGACCCGAACCGATGGATTTCAGCCTGCCCCCGCACATCGAGGAGTTTCGCCGCCGCGTGCGCGCCTTCGTGGAGGAGCGCATTCTGCCGCTGGAAGCGGACTCGGCCTCCTACGACGCGCATGAGAACATCGCGCCCGCCCTGCTGGAGCGCCTGCGTGGGGAGGTGAAGGCCGCCGGGCTGTGGGCGCCGCAAATGCCGACGGAGCGCGGCGGGCAGGGGCTGGGCATCGTCGGCATGGCCGCGGCCTACGAGGAGATGAACCGCTCCATCTTCGGGCCGGTCTGCTTCAACTGCGCCGCCCCCGACGACGGCAACATGCAGCTTCTCAACAAGGTGGCGACCGAGGCGCAGAAGGAGCGCTGGCTCCAGCCCATCGTCGACGGCAAGGTGCGCTCCGCCTTCGTGATGACCGAGCCGCATCCCGGCGGCGGCTCCGACCCCTCGATGATGAAGACGCGGGCGGAGCGCAAGGGCGACCGCTGGGTGATCTCCGGCCACAAATGGTTCATCACCGGGGCGGGCGAGGCGCAGCATTTCATCCTGATCGCCCGCACCTCCGACGACAAGCGCAAGGGGTTGACCGCCTTCCTGTTCGACAAGGACCAACCCGGCTGGGAGATCGTCCGCCGCATCCCGATCATGGGGCCGGAGGAGCATGGCGGCCATTGCGAGCTGCGCTTCGACGGGCTGGAGGTCTCCGACGAGAACGTCCTGATGAACATCGGCGACGGGCTGAAGGCCACGCAGATCCGCCTCGGCCCGGCGCGGCTGACCCATTGCATGCGCTGGACCGGCCTGTCGAAGCGGGCCATGGAGATCGCCGCCGCCTATGTGCGCGAGCGCGAGAGCTTCGGCACCACGCTGGCCGGGCACGAGGGCGTGCAGTGGATGATGGGCGACGTCGCCATGCAGATCGAGATCGGGCGGCTGCTGGTCATGAAGGCGGCGTGGCAGATCGACCGCGGCGACTTCGCCCGCAAGGAGGTGTCGATGGCCAAGGTCCATGTCGCCGACACGCTGCACAAGGCGGTGGACACGGCCATCCAGCTCTGCGGGGCCAGGGGCTATTCGAAGGACACGGCGCTGGAGTGGATGTACCGCTACGCCCGGCAGGCCCGGCTGGTGGACGGGGCGTCGGAGGTCCACAAGATGGTCCTGGCGCGATTCTACATGGACGAGGGCGACGGCTTCTGGGCCTGGGGGTGATGGGATGGGCGCACTGATCGACGGGGAAAGCCGGCCGCGGCTGGAATCGTGGCTGGCCGGGGCGACCGGCGCGACGCGCGTGTCGGTGGCCGACGAAGGCACGCTCGGCGGGGGAGCCATCTCGCTCAACCTTGCGGTGACTCTGGACATCGACGGCGGGCCGCAGGCCGGGCGGCACGCCTGCGTGCTGCGTGCCCAGCCCGGTGGCGGTGCGGCGGCGTCCGGCATGAAGGCCAGCATTTCCAAGGCTCAGGAGTACGCCGTGCTGCGCGCCGCCTTCGGCGCCGGGGTGGCGGCGCCGGAGCCCATTGCCGCCTGCGGCGACCCGGCGGTCCTCGGCGCCGACTTCTACATCATGCGCCGCGCCGAGGGCATCGGCGCCGGGCACAAGGTGGTGAAGGCCGACCAGCCGCAGCGCGGCCTCGCCCGCGAGCTTGGCCGGCAGCTTGGTCGCCTGCACAAGGCCGGGCCGGACACGCCGGGGTTGGAGGATCTGCCGGTGCCGGCCGCGTCGCCGGCGCTCGACTGCGTCCACGCCTACCGCGACTGGCTGGGCGATCTGGCCTTGCGCGACGCCGTTCTGGCCTGGGGGCTGCGCTGGCTGGAGATCCACGCGCCGCCGCCGGGCGATCTGGTGCTGTGCCACCGCGACTACCGCACCGGGAACTATCTGGTGAAGGACGGCGGGTTGACCGCCATCCTGGATTGGGAGTTCGCGGGATTCAGTGACCCCATGGAGGATCTCGGCTGGTTCTGCGCCCGTTCCTGGCGGTTCGGGCGCCACGACCGCGAGGCGGGCGGGCTGGCCGGCCGGGAGGACTTCTACGCCGGCTACGAGGAAACCTCGGGCCGACGGGTCGACCCGCAGGCGGTCGCCTATTGGGAAACCGCGGCCTACATGCGCTGGGCGGCCATCGCGGTCCTCCAGGGGCGCCGCCACACCTCCGGCGAGGAGCCTTCGCTGGAACTGGCGTTGACCGGGCGGATGCTTCCGGAGATCGAGTTGGATTTGTTGCGCCACATCCATGGGCTGGGGCTGACGGCGTCCGCCCCGGCGGCGGTGGGTGCCGAACCGTCCGGCGATGCCGGCGAAGAGAGGGTCGCCTGATGCGCACCAGCCCCGACGCTCAGGAGTTGCTGAGCATCGTCGCGGAGACCTTCCGGACGGACCTGCTTCCCCACATCCCGCCGGCCCAGCGCTACACGGCGCTGATGATCGCCAACGCGCTCGGCATCGTGCAGCGCGAGTTGGCCGGGGTGGACGAGGCCGGCCACTCCATGCTGGCGGCGCTCGCCCTGCTCTATGGCGAGGACGCCGACGACAGTCTGTCCGGCACCGACCTGCGCCGGCGGGTGGAGGCCCTACAGCACCGGCTGTGCATCGAGATCGCTGCGGGCGACTTCGACCATGACGGCCAGGACGTGCTGATGGAATGCCTAGAGGAGATCGTCCAGGCCCGGCTGGGCATCACCAACCCGAAGCTGCTGCGGGGGTAGATCAGGCATCCCTCTCCCGTCCCGGGAGAGGGTGGCCCGAAGGGCCTCTCGCACTGGTCAAAGACCAGCGCTGACGGCGGCAGGCGGATGCCTATGGCATCCGCTGAGAGCCGGTGAGGGGGCGCCCGTCAGGGCGGATCAGGAAACTGGTTGGGAAGCAGGTCGCCTGCGGCGCCCCCTCATCCCAACCTTCTCCCCGGGGGGAGAAGGAACCGGTGCGGAGGTGAAAGCTCCCCTCACTCCGCGATCGGATCGTAGAATTCCGGGCCGAAGTCGGCGGCTTGGCGGCTGGTCACGTTGAAGGGCTTCTTCAGGCCGCCGCGGAAGTACCGTTTCACCAGATCCTGCCACGTCTCCACCGGGTCCACGCCGCGCTTGGCGCAGAGATGGCCGAACCAGCGGCGTCCGGCGGCGACGTGGGTGATCTCCTCGTCGTGGATGACCTGGAGCAGGGCGGCGCTCTCCGCGTCGCCGAACTCGCGCAGGCGGCGGACGGTCTCCGGGGTCACGTCGAGCCCGCGGGCCTCCAGCACCATCGGCACCACCGCCAGCCGGGCGGCGAGGTCGTGGGCGGTGGTGGTCGCGGCCTGCCACAGCCCGTCATGGGCCGGCAACTCGCCATAGCCGGAACCGAGCTGGTTCAGCCGCTCCTCCAGCATCTGGAAATGCCGGGCCTCGTCGTCGGCGACCTGCACCCAGTCGTCGGTGAAGCCTTTGGGCATCCCCTCGCCGACGAAGCGGCACACGATGTCCCAGGCGAGGTCGATGGCGTTCAGCTCGATGTGGGCCAGCGCGTGGAGCAGGGCGACACGGTTCTGCGCGCTGCCGCCGCGCCCGCGCTTGGGCATGTCGCGGGGCAGCATCAAGGGCGGACGCTCCGGGCGGGCGGGGCGTTCCGGCGGGGCCTGCGTGCCGAAGTCGGAAAGGCGTCCGTCACGCCACGCCGCGGCGTAGTCCCGCGTCAGGCGCACCTTCTCCAGCGGCGCCGCGGTGGTCAGCACCGCGACGGCCGCGTCACACAGCGTCATTGCCATCCATACGCAACGAAATGGGGGTTCAGGATGTCGGCTTTGCCGTAGAGGAAGGGAGAGCCGTCGGGCTGCTCCACCCGCCCGCCGGCGGCGGTGAGGATGGCGTGGCCGGCGGCGGTGTCCCATTCGCTGGTCGGACCGAAGCGGGGGTAAAGGTCGGCCTTGCCCGACGCCACCGTGCAGAATTTCAGGGAACTGCCGCAGGACACCCGGTTCTTCACCGTGTAGCCGGCGAGGAAGCCATCCAGTTCGCCGCCGCTGCCGTGGGAGCGGCTGGCGACCACGGTCAGACCGTCGGGCGGCGGCTTGCGGACCTGGATCGGATAGTCGTGGCGGCCCTCTACCCAATGGACGGCGGTGCCCGGTCCGCAGGCGGCGTAGAGGTCGCCGGTCGCCGGCGCGTAGACGACTCCCAGGACCGGACGCCCGCCCTCGATCAGGGCGATGTTGACGGTGAACTCGCCGTTGCGGCTGATGAACTCCTTGGTACCGTCGAGCGGATCGACCAGCCAGAAGCGTCCGCCGGAAATGTCCGGCCGGTGCCCGGCGGCCACGGCCTCCTCCGCGACAACCGGAATGCCGGGGGCGATGTGGTGCAGGGCCGGGGTGATGACATGCTCGGCGGCCAGATCGGCCTGGGTGACCGGACTGCCGTCGACCTTTGTGGCGGCGTCGATGCCGTCGTTGTAGAAGCGCAGGATCACCTGACCCGCTTCGTGGGCGATGGTCCGCACCTTGGGCAGCAGGCTCGCCGCGGCGGTGTCGGTCATGGGTGGTCCTCCGGTCGGCTGGTGTGCGAACGGTCACCATAGCGCGCCCGGATGGTGGGCTGGAAGGCTGGAAAGGGCGGGGAGGATGGGAGAATGCGGATGAAGGCGGGCTGGCGCGCCATGGTGACGGCGGACCTGGACCGTGTCATGGCCATCGCCGAGGTCGTGCACCCCGATTACCCGGAGGATCGTGCCGTCTTCGCCGAGCGTCTGGCCCTCTACCCGTATGGCTGTGCCATGGCGGAAATTGATGGGGCGGAGGCGGACGAAACCTGCATCGGCTACATCGTCATGCATCCGGGCCGGTTGGGCGTTCCGCCGCCGCTCGATTCGCCGCTCGGCGCGCTGCCGGAGGTACCGGACTGCCTCTATCTGCACGACGTCGCCCTGCTGCCCGCGGCACGGGGTCTGGGGTTGGGCGTGGCGGCGCTGAAGCGCATGAACGCGCTGGCGGCGCGGCAGGGGTTTCGCTGGCTGGCCCTGACCTCCACCCCTGGCGCACGGGCCTTCTGGGACGCGCAAGGATTCCTGCCCCATGATGGCGGGGCTGGGCTGGCGGCCAAGCTCGCCTCCTACGGCGGCGGCATGACCTACATGACGAAGCCGGTGAAAGGCTGAGCCGACGCCTTTGTGATAATTTGCCAAAAATTGTATCCATCGCACCGGATGGAGACTCGATTTGCGGCAAGTTGTCCGACCCCGGCGGGCGGTTCGGGGTGCTATCTTGCGGCGTTCCTCACACCTTCAGCACAGCCGTTCGTCGGCAGGCCCCCCATGCAACCATCCGCCCGCTTTCCGTGGAAGTCCGAATACACGGTTGGAAACGAGTCCATCGACGAGCAGCACCGGACCCTTCTGGAACTGGCCGGGCTGTTGCACATGGCGGTCGCGGCGGGGCAGGGCTACAAGATCATCCAGAACGCCTTCGCCGCCTTGGTGAAGTACACGGAGGAGCATTTCTCGGACGAGGAACAGTTCTGGATCGACGCCAAGAGCGCCGCCGTCGAGAAGCACAAGCGCCTGCACCGGCAGATCACCGAAGAACTGCTGGCCCTGCGGTTTGAAGGGCCGTACGGCGTCGTCTTCTGCACGCCCAACGAACTGACCAATTGGGTCGAACACCGCTTGATCGCGCACTTCATCGAAGAGGATCAGGACGTCTACCGCAGCCTGACCCCGGGCACCAAGCGGAAGCGGGCTTCCGCCTCTTGAAGGGCGCCCGGAGTGCGGCCGCCTCGGTCCGGGCGGACTCTCCCGGGATCGGACGAGGCGCTCTGTGTGGGAAAACACGTTTGCATGAAGATCCTGACGAAAAGATTAAGTGCGAATGTATTTAAAAGATTCTGTTTTCTTTCTATAAATTATCATCGGTAGTGTTTGCGGGTAACCTGACCATTCCGCAATAAATATAAATGAATGCAATTCATGAGAACCATGTATTGCACTCGTATGATTGGTAATTTTGCCAAATCCGTGCGGATGGTCGGGGGTGTTTAGCCAACCGCGAGGGAACGCCATGACTGCACCTTACCTGCTGCCGCCGGCCACGTCCGTGGCCTATCCGTCCAGCCTTCCGTCGGGCACGGTGAAGCTGTACGCCGATCAGAACTGGAGCAGCGACAACCTGACCATCACCACCTCGGGCGCGATCGAAGGCGTCCAGAGTTCCTTTGCCGGGACCAACCTGAACGACCGGACCACCTGGGTTGCCTTCAATCTGCCGGAGGGGGTCGTCCTGACCCTGCTGGAACACAAGACCACCCCGCCCGCCGGCCAGCCCTACAGCTTCAACGGCTGCGGGCGTTGCGTCGATCTGATCGGCAACGGCAAGACGCAAACGGTCGACGTCGAGAAACTCGGCGCCAACGATTGCCTGTCCGCCTACATCTGGCGGCGCGTGGACCTGAACACCGGTGTCTTCCAGCTGTTCGACGGGCTGAACTACGTCGACAACCGCAACACCTTCTTCCTGTGCGAATGGCCGATGGGGACGGTGCTGTCGCTGGTGGGCTGGTACATCTGCGACCGGGCGGCGTCGATCTATTTCGGCGGGCTGACCGCCCAGGAGGTGGCGCTGTACGACGGCGGCCAAGCCGAAGGGGAAACGATGTCCGTCGCCGGCTGGTTGAGCATGGACGGCATTCCGGACCTGCGCAGCTGTTCCTTCGTCGACAAGGAAGCCTCGTGGCGATGGGATCTGCTGCCCCCGGCCCATTCGGTGGTCGAGCCCTTCACGATCACCTCGCCGGTCCCCAGCAGCCCGTCGAGCACGATCAGCAGTTCCATCTCCGGCACCAACCAGGGGGCGGCGACGATCACCGACACGGTGTCGGTGACCAGCGGCAAATCGCAGTCCCTGACGCTGTCGGTCACCGATTCCTACACGATCGGTTATGTCCAGGAGGTGCGCTTCACCTACGGAATCGGTCTGACCGGTGAGGTCGAGGTCGGCTGCACCTTCTCCATGTCCTACACCTACACCGGCACCAAGGAGACCTCGGTCACCAATTACTACGATCTGTCGGTCAGCCAGACGGTCGAGATCCCGGCCGACTGCCGCTACAGCTCGACGATGACGATCCTGATGGCGGAGATCCCGGCGACCTCCTACAGCACGCCGGCGGTCTTCTACTACACCCAGCCGGTGCCCGGTTCGACCTACGATCCGGCGATGAGCGCCGAGCTGGGCAAGACGGTCTACGCGTTGCGCCAGACGGTGACGGGCTACGTCAACGGCGGCGTCTCGGTGGACGTCCGGAGCAGCACGGAAACCCAGCCGCTCTCCGTCGCGGCGCTGGCCGACGCCTGACGCCGGCACCGCCTGCGATGGTGGTCCGCCATCGCAGGTTTCGCGTCCAACGTTGCCTTTGCCGTGGAACGGACCCAACTCTAACTGGTTTATGATGTGGCGCGGCTGCCGGATGGGCGCGGGATTCCCCGCCCGTCCGGCGACCCCGCTCCACCAGACCAGCGGAGCGACGGGGCGGTATGAAGAACTCGGACAATGGCCGGATCGATCGGAACGACACGCTCTGGTACAAGGACGCGGTCATCTATCAGCTTCACGTCAAGGCGTTCTTCGACGCCGACAACGACGGCATCGGCGACATCGCCGGCCTGACGCAGAAGCTCGACTACATCCAGGAGCTTGGCGTCACCACGCTGTGGCTGCTGCCCTTCTACCCCTCGCCGCTGCGCGACGACGGCTACGACATCGCCGACTACAAGGCGGTCAACCCATCCTACGGCAATCTCCAGGACTTCAAGCGGTTCCTGCGCGAATGCCACGACCGCGGCCTGCGCGTCATCACCGAGCTGGTCATCAACCACACCTCCGACCAGCATCCGTGGTTCCAGCGCGCCCGTCAGGCCAAGCCGGGATCGAACCACCGCAATTTCTACGTCTGGTCCGACACCGACCAGAAGTACCAGGGCACCCGCATCATCTTCTGCGACACGGAAAAGTCCAACTGGACCTGGGATTCCGAGGCGCAGGCCTATTTCTGGCACCGCTTCTACTCGCACCAGCCCGACCTGAACTTCGACAACCCCAAGGTCCTTCAGGAGGTGCTGAACGTCATGCGCTTCTGGCTGGACATGGGGGTGGACGGGCTGCGGCTCGACGCCGTGCCATACCTGAAGGAGCGCGAGGGCACCAACAACGAGAACCTGCCGGAAACCCACGACGTCCTGAAGGCGATCCGCACGGAGATCGACAAGGGCTATGGCGACCGCATGCTGCTGGCCGAGGCGAACCAGTGGCCGGAGGACGTGCTGCCCTATTTCGGCGACCTGGAGAAGGGCGGGGACGAATGCCACATGGCCTTCCACTTCCCGCTGATGCCGCGCATCTACATGGCCGTCGCCATGGAGGACCGGCACCCCATCGCCGACATCATGCGCCAGACTCCGGACATCCCGGACGAGTGCCAGTGGGCCATCTTCCTGCGCAACCATGACGAGCTGACGCTGGAGATGGTCACCGACCGCGAGCGGGACTATCTCTGGGATTTCTACGCCGCCGACCGGCGGATGCGGATCAACCTGGGCATCCGGCGGCGCCTCGCCCCGCTGCTCCAGAACGACCGCCGCAAGATCGAACTGCTGAAGAGCCTGCTGCTGTCGATGCCGGGCACGCCCGTGCTCTATTACGGCGACGAGATCGGCATGGGCGACAACATCTATCTCGGCGACCGTGACGGCGTGCGCACGCCGATGCAGTGGTCTCCCGACCGCAACGGCGGCTTCTCCCGCGCCGACCCTGCGCGGCTGTATCTGCCGGCGATCCAGGACCCGATCTACGGCTTCCAGGCCATCAACGTGGAGGCGCAGCAGCGCAGCCCGTCGTCACTGCTGAACTGGATGAAGCGGCTGATCGCCGTGCGCCAGCAGCACAAGGCCTTCGGGCGCGGCAGCTTCCAGCTTCTCTATCCGGGCAACCGCAAGGTCCTGGCCTATCTGCGCTGCCATTCGACGGAGGAGGGCGACGAGGTCATCCTCTGCGTGGCCAACCTGTCCCGCTCCGCCCAGGCGGTGGAACTGGACCTGAAGCAGTTCCGCGGCCGCGTCCCGGTGGAGATGCTGGGCCGGACGGTGTTCCCGCCGGTCGGCGATCTGCCCTATCTGCTGACCATCCCCGCCTACGGCTTCTACTGGTTCGCGCTGGCCGCCGAGGCGGCTCTGCCGTCCTGGCACGAGACGATGCCGGAGCCGGTGCCCGACCTGCTGACCGTGGTCGTGCGCGACGGTTGGAAAAGCCTGATCAGCGGCCGCGCGGAGGCGGAACTGGCGCGCGACATCCTGCAGGCTTACCTGCCGCAGCAGCGCTGGTTCGCCGCCAAGGACCGCCGGATCGAGCGCGCGCATGTCCCGGTGTCCGCGCGGCTGAATGGGCCGGGCGACGGCTTCATGCTGCTCCACACCGAGGTCGAGCTTTCTGGCGGCGGCAGGCAATCCTACTTCCTGCCGCTCGCCATGAGCTGGGAGGAGAACGCCGGCAACACCGGCTGGCCGCTGCTGCCCTTCACGCTGGCCAAGGCCCGGCGTGGCCCGCGCACCGGCGCAATCTACGACGCCATGCAGGCCGACGCCTTCACCCGCAGCCTGCTGACCGCCCTGCGCGAGGGGCGGGAGATCCCGGCGTCGCACGGGCATCTGCGCTTCTCGCCTACGGCTTGCATGGCCGACCTGACGGTGGACGACGACACCGAGATCCGCCGCCTCGGCGTGGAGCAGAGCAACAGCTCCATCCTGGTCGGCAGCCAGGCCGTGCTGAAGGCGTTCCGCCGCCTGACCCCTGGCGCCCATCCGGAACTGGAGGTCGGGCGCTTCCTGACCGAGGTTGCGGGCTTCCAGAACACGCCGCCGTTGCTGGGTTCCGTCGAGCATGTGGCGGAGGACGGCACGCCGACCGCCCTGTTCGTGCTCCAGGGCTTCGTCCGCAACCAGGGCGACGGCTGGAGCAGCACGGTCGATTCGCTGGTGCGCGACCTGGACGACATTCGTCTCGGTCTGGCCCATGATCCGGAGGAGCCGACCGAGGGCGAACCCTTCGGCATGCACGCCGCCATGATGGCGACGCTCGGCCAGCGCACGGCGGAACTCCACTGCTCGCTGGCGAAGCGGACCGGCGACCCGGCCTTCGATCCGGAGCCGGTGACCGCCGACGACCTGAAGGGCTGGGGCGAGGCCGCCCGCCGTCAGGCCGAGGCCGCCTTCGCAGCGCTGCCCGGCGCGCTCGACCGTCTGGCCCCCGCCGTGCGGGAGCAGGCGGAATCCCTGCTCGCCCGCCGCACCGACGTGATGAACCGGCTGGCCGAGCTGGCGGACACCCCGCCGCAGGGCGACAAGACGCGCATCCACGGCGACTACCATCTTGGGCAGGTGCTGCGTGCCCAGAACGACTGGTACATCATCGACTTCGAGGGCGAGCCAGCGAAGTCCCTGGAGGAGCGCCGGGCCAAGCACAGCCCGCTGCGCGACGTGGCGGGGATGCTGCGCTCCTTCAACTACGCCACCTGGGCGGCGCTGTTCCGGATCGACGAGACGGGCGCGCTGGAGGAGGCCGGGGCGGTGATGGAGGCCGCGCTCGATTGGGAGCGGCGCAGCATGCAGAGCTTCCTGGAGGCCTACCGCGCCGCCATGGCGGCCTGCCCGGACGCGCCGGACGGCGCCGCCGCCGACCGCCGCCTGCTGGCGCTGTTCCTGATGGAAAAGGCGCTCTACGAGATCGCCTACGAGGCCGCCAACCGGCCGAACTGGATCGGCATTCCGGTGAAGGGCGTGCTGGGGCTTCTGGACGGCGAGTCCTGAGGCGAAACCCGAAACGGGACATAGGACGCCGCGGGCGTGGTGTGACAAACGCCCCGGCGCTATGTTCACACCCCAGGAACGAGCAAGGGTAAGGGGAAAGTCAGCCGATGCCGAACGACATCCGAACGGGAAACCGTGCCAAGGCGCAGGAAGCGTCGCCGAAGGCCGTGTCGCCGTTGAGCGGCGGCATCGAGGCCATCGTCCGCGCCGACCACGGCGATCCCTTCGCGATCCTGGGCATGCACCAGACCGGCAAGGACCAGCCCGTCGAGGTCCGCGCCTTCATCCCCGGCGCGGAAAAGCTCTGGGTGATCGACAGCGCGTCGGGCGACCCGGCGGGCGAAGCCGACAAGGTCCATGACGAAGGCTTCTTCGTCGCCGTCCTGCCCGACCGCAAGGAGCCCTTCCGCTACCGCCTGCGCGTCCAGTTCCCGCTGGCGACGGTGGAGTTCGAGGACGCCTACCGCTTCTGGTCCGTCCTGGGCGAACTGGACATCCATCTGCTGGCCGAGGGCACGCACCTCAAGAGCTTCGAGCGGCTGGGCGCCCACCCGCGGGAGATCGACGGGGTGGCCGGCGTGGCCTTCGCCGTCTGGGCGCCCAACGCCCGGCGGGTCAGCGTCGTCGGCGATTTCTGCGACTGGGACGGCCGGCGCCTGCCGATGCGCAAGCGGACGGAAGCCGGCGTGTGGGAGATCTTCGTGCCGCACGCCACCGTCGGTCAGCGCTACAAGTTCGAGATCAAGGGGGCCGGCGGCGACCTGCTGCCGCTGAAGTCCGATCCCTACGCCTTCCAGGCGGAATTCCGTCCCCAGACCGCCTCCGTCGTGCACGGCCTGCCGTCCTACGACTGGCGGGATGCCGAGTGGCAGCGGACCCGCTCCGCCAGCGCCGACCTGACCGCGCCGATCTCCATCTACGAAGTCCATCTCGGGTCCTGGGCGCGGGTGCCGGAGGAGGGCGACCGCTTCCTCACCTACCGCGAACTGGCCGACCGGTTGGTGCCCTACGTGAAGGATCTCGGCTTCACCCACATCGAGCTGCTGCCGATCACCGAGCATCCCTTCGACGGCTCCTGGGGCTACCAGCCGATCGGGATGTACGCGCCGACCAGCCGTCACGGCACGCCGGAGGACTTCAAGTATTTCGTGGACGCCTGCCACGCGGCGGGGATCGGGGTGCTGCTCGACTGGGTGCCCGGCCATTTCCCGACCGATCCGCACGGGCTGGGCTGGTTCGACGGCACGCACCTGTACGAGCACGCCGACCCGCGCCAGGGCTATCACCAGGACTGGAACACGCTGATCTACAATTTCGGCCGGACGGAGGTGCAGAACTTCCTGCTCGGCAACGCGCTGTTCTGGCTGGAGCATTACCGGCTGGACGGGCTGCGGGTCGACGCCGTGGCCTCCATGCTCTACCTCGACTACAGCCGCAAGGCCGGCGAGTGGGTTCCCAACCGCTTCGGCGGGCGCGAGAACCTGGAATCCATCGCCTTCCTCAAGCGGATGAACGAGCTGACCTACGGCCACCACCAGGGCATCATGACGGTGGCCGAGGAATCCACAGCTTGGCCGGCGGTGTCGCGGCCCGTCTATCTCGGCGGGCTGGGCTTCGGCTACAAGTGGAACATGGGCTGGATGCACGACACGCTGGAGTACATGGCGAAGGATCCCATCCACCGCCGTTACCACCACCACCAGCTCACCTTCGGTCTGATCTACCAGTTCTCGGAAAACTTCGTGCTGCCGCTCAGCCACGACGAGGTGGTGCACGGCAAGGGCTCGCTCATCAACAAGATGCCGGGCGACGACTGGCAGAAGTTCGCCAACCTGCGCGCCTATTACGGCTTCATGTTCGCCCATCCCGGCAAGAAGCTGCTGTTCATGGGCGGCGAGTTCGGCCAGTGGCGCGAGTGGAGCGAGGCGCGCAGCCTGGACTGGCACCTGCTGGAGGAGCCGCTGCACCAGGGGCTTCACGCCCTGGTGCGCGACCTCAACCGGATGTACCGCGGCCTGAAACCGCTGCACCAGACCGACTGCGACCCGGCGGGCTTCGAATGGATCGAGGCCAACGACAGCGACAACTCCGTCCTCGCCTTCCTGCGCAAGAGCGGGGAGGACCCGGAGCACCATGTGGTCGTGGTCTGCAATTTCACCCCGATGCCGCGCGACGGCTACCGCGTCGGCGTTACCCTGCCGGGCCGCTATGAGGAGGTGCTGAACACCGACGCCCCGGAGTACGGCGGCAGCGGCGTCGGCAACGCCGGCGGCGTGGCGAGCGAGGAGACGGAATGGCATGGCCGTCCGCATTCCATCTGCCTGACCCTGCCGCCGCTGGGCACGCTGGTGCTGGAGCGCAAGGCGGGGTAGGGGCGCGTTTCGATCAAAGGGAGGAGGGAGGAGCGGCGTTCCGCACTTGACGCGACCGGCGTGCCGCTCCTTTATTGCAAGAGGTGGCTATCCGCTTCGGCTAGGCCACCCGTTGCGCCCGACGCAAGCCGCTTGCGGTTCCGCCCGATGTCCGTGCCCGTGGTGAGTCTGCCCTGATGTCCATCTCGACCGCTACGCGCACCGCCGTCTGGCCCGGCAAGCCCTATCCCCTCGGAGCGAACTGGGACGGGTTCGGGGTCAATTTCGCCCTGTTCTCCGCTCACGCCGAAAAGGTCGAGCTGTGCCTGTTCGACCAGACCGGCCAGCGCGAGGTCGAGCGGGTCGTCCTGCCGGAGCACACCGACGAGGTCTGGCACGGCTACCTGCCGGAGGCCCGGCCCGGTCTGCTCTACGGCTACCGCGTCCATGGCCCCTACGAGCCGGCGGCCGGGCACCGCTTCAACCCGAACAAGCTGCTGCTCGATCCCTACGCCAAGGCGCTGTTCGGGCCGTTCCGCTGGTCGGACGCCCATTACGGCTACCGCGTCGGCTCGACGCGTGAGGATTTGTCCTTCGACCGGCGCGACAACGCCCGCGGCATGCCGAAATGCCGGGTGGTGGACCGCGCCTTCACCTGGGGCCACGACCGGCACCCGGCGGTGCCCTGGTCCGACACGGTGATCTACGAGACTCATGTCGGCGGTTTCACCATGCGCCATCCGGAGGTGCCGGCCCCGCTGCGCGGCACCTTCGCCGGCATGTCCACCCACGCGGTGATCGACTATCTGAAGGCGCTCGGCATCACCTCGGTGGAGTTCCTGCCGGTGCAATCCTTCGCCGACGACCGGCATCTGGTCGGGCAAGGCCTGCGCAACTACTGGGGCTACAACAGCGTCGGCTTCTTCGCGCCCGAGCCGCGCTACATGACCACCGGCGTGCTGTCGGAGTTCAAGACCATGGTCGCCCGCCTGCACGAGGCGGGGATCGAGGTCATCCTCGACGTGGTCTACAACCACACGGGCGAGGGCAACCATCTCGGCCCCACCCTGTCCTTCAAGGGCATCGACAATCTCAGCTATTATCGGCTGCTGCCCGACAACCCGCGCTTCTACATCAACGACACCGGCACCGGAAACACCCTGAATCTCAGCCACCCGCGCGTGCTCCAGCTGGTCATGGACAGCTTGCGCTACTGGGTGACGGAGATGCACGTCGACGGCTTCCGCTTCGACCTCGCCACCGTGCTGGCGCGGGAGCCCTACGGGTTCGACCCCGGTTCGGGCTTCCTCGACGCGGTGCGGCAGGACCCGGCGCTGGCCGACGTGAAGCTGATCGCCGAGCCGTGGGACGTCGGTCCCGGCGGCTATCAGGTCGGCAACTTCCCGCCGGGCTGGGCGGAGTGGAACGACCGCTACCGCGACACGGTGCGCCGCTACTGGCGCGGCGACGACGGCATGCTGCCGGAACTGGCGGGACGCATCGCCGGCTCGTCGGACCTGTTCGAGAAGCGCGGGCGGCGGCCCTGGTCGTCGGTGAACTTCGTCACGGCGCACGACGGTTTCACCCTGCACGACCTCGTCTCCTACAACGACAAGCACAACTGGGCCAACGGCGAGGACAACCGCGACGGCCATTCCGCCAACCATTCCTGGAACCACGGGGTGGAGGGCGAGACCGACGACCCGGCGGTCCGCGAGGCCCGCGCCAGGCAGAAGCGCAACCTGCTGGCCACTCTGTTCCTGTCGCAGGGCACGCCGATGATGCTGGCCGGCGACGAGATCGGCCACAGCCAGAAGGGCAACAACAACGCCTATTGCCAGGACAACGAGACCTCGTGGCTGGATTGGGCGCGGCTGAAGGGCGAGGGCGGGCCGATGCTGGCCTTCGTCAAGCGGCTGATCGCGCTTCGCAAGGCGCATCCGGTGCTGCGCCGCCCGGTCTTCCTGCACGGGCGCCGGACCTCGCCGAACGGATTGAAGGACATCGTTTGGTACACGCCGCAGGGTGTTGAGAAGTCGGCGGAGGATTGGCGCAACGGGCACGCCCGCTGCATCATGCTGCTGCTGAACGGCCATGCCGGAACCTACACCGGGGTGGACGGCGCGCCACAGGACGACGGGGTTCTTCTGATCGTGCTGAACGCCCACACCGATACGGTCAACGTCACCCTGCCGGAGGTGCCCGACGCGCGCGGCTGGCGCTGCGTGCTCGACACCCGCGTGGCGGACGGAGCCGGCGACGGGCGGATGCAGCTCGCCGGGCGGACGATGCCGGTGGACGGACGGACCGCGCTGGTGTTCGTGCAGGTTGATTCGCCCGGTCGTTGATGCGGGTCAATAGGCGGTCTTTTCCGCCTGTGCTAACGTCCAGGCCGGGGATGGCCTTTCCACCTCCGGTTTCCGCGGAACCCACGCATGCCCGACTACGACTACTCCCTGGTTGATGCCGCCATCATCGACACCCAGTCCAACACCCAGCGCGTCCTGCGCGAGGTTCTGGCGCGGCTGGGGATGAAGCGGGCGGAGGCCTACGGCTCGGTCCGGGACGCGGTGGACATGGCGGCGGCGGCCACCCCCGACCTGATCCTGCTGGACATCGATGGAGAGGAGGCGGAGGCGCTGCGCCTCATCCGCCGCCTGCGCAACGAGCCGGACACCCGCAACCCCTACGCCTGCATCGTCGCCACGACGTGGCAGCCGACGCCGCTTCTGGTCATGCGGGTCACCAACGCCGGGGCCGACGATCTTCTGGTGAAGCCGGTCTCGCCCAAGCAGGTGCAGGAGCGGTTGGCCGCCCTGATCGAGTCGCGCAAGAAATTCGTGGTGACCGCCGACTACACCGGCCCCGACCGGCGCAAGTCGCCGCGCGAGGGTGCCCAGGTGCCGCTGCTCGACGCACCGAACACGCTGCGGCTGAAGGCCACCAACCGCTGGGCGCACATCAACGCCCGGCAGCTCATGGCCGAGGCCAACCACTTCGTCAACGAGCAGAAGCTGCTGCGCATCAGCGTCCAGGTCGCCTTCCTGGTCGAGTTCGCCGCCCCCGGCCTGGCCGCCCGCCCGCCGGAGCGCATGGCGGTGGAGCATCTGGCCCGCGTCCCGGCCTTCCTCGACGACCTGCTGCGCCGCCTTGACGACCTGAGCGAGCCGGGGCCGGCGGAGTCCGTCGCCAAGTCCTTGAAGATGATGGCGGAACGGCTGCGGCTGCAGGCCGAATCAGGTGCCGTCGCGGCGGAGGAGCTGGAGCGCGTCCGCGCGCTCGCCCGCGACCTGATGCAGGCGGTGGATGCGGCGCGTTCCCTGGAGGCCATGATGGCGGAAGTGTCGGTCGCCGTGACCGGCTACCGTTCCCGGCTGGAGCAGATGGCCCAAGCCAAGGCGGAGGCGGCCAAGGCGGAGGCCGCGAAGGCCGCCATGGTCGTGCCCGCGGCGAATGGCGATGCCGCGAAAGAGGCGGTTGGGTCGTGACCCCGCAAATGGTGAGCCGCTGAAGGCGAAGGCCGGATCATCCAAGGTTGCGGCGCGTTGTCACCCATGCCCCGTCGCCGCACGCGAAAGCGTTGCGGTAAATATGAAAATTCGAATGTTCGGGGCTGGACGGAATCGGCCCGACGCGCAATGCTCGCGCGCAGGCCGTTGCGGCCAGAATGACACCACCAAGACGCCACGACCGATAACCGCGGGGAACCCTGAATGAGCGATCTCGACCGGCTTGCCGAACGGCTTGGCATCGAGCCCTTCTACCATGACATCTGGGGCAACCGGCGCGAGACCTCCGACGCGACGAAGCGGGCTCTGTCCGCCGCCATGGGCTATCCCGCCGGCAACGGCGAGGAACTGGCGGGGAGCCTGCACGCGGTGGAGGACCGGGCGTGGCGCCGCATGCTGCCCCCCGTCCTGGTGATCGACGAGGGCGCGCCGCTCGGCCTCGCGCTGGCCGTCCCGGCCGGGTTGGAGGACGCCGAGCTGACCTGGACGCTGACTGAGGAGGACGGGCTCGCCCACCGCGCGTCGCTGCGCGTCGGCAATCTGCCGCTGGCCGAGCAGCGGGTGCTCGACGGCGTGGCCTACGAGCGGCGCACGGTGTCCACCCGCCTGCCGCCGACCCTGCCGCTCGGCTATCACCGGCTGACGGTGGTGATCCGTCCTCAAGGCGTGGGAGGGACGCTGGAGGGCGGCACGGTGCTGATCGTCGCGCCGCAGCGCTGCCTGACGGTGGAGGACGTGGTTCCCGGCGGGCGGACCTGGGGCATCGGCCTCCAGCTCTACGCATTGAAGAGCAGTGACGACTGGGGCATCGGCGACTTCGACGATCTCGGGCGCTTCGCCGAGACGGCGGCGGGGCTCGGGGCCGGGCTGGTCGGGCTGAATCCGCTGCACGCGCTGTTCCCGGCCGACCCCAACCACATCGGCCCTTATTCGCCGAGCAGCCGGACCTTCCTCAACAGCCTCTACATCGACGTGGAGCGGGTGCCGGAGCTGGCGGCCACCCCGCAGGCGCAGGCCCTCATCGCCTCGGAGGACTTCCGGCAGCGGCTGGCCGCCGCGCGGGCGACGGAACTGGTGGATTATCCCGCCGTTTCCGCCCTGAAGATGCCGGTTCTGGAGGCGCTGCACACGACCTTCCGGGCGCTCGGCGAGAGCGACGCGCGGCGCGAGGCGTTCGAGACGTTCCGGCGCGAGATGGGCGAGCCGCTGCGCCGCCACGCCGTGTTCGAGGCGCTGCACGAGCATTTCTACCGCCGCGACCCGTCCCAATGGATGTGGCGGACTTGGCCGGCGGCCTTCCAGCACCCGGACAGCCCGGAGGTCCAGGCCTTTGCCGCCGAGCAGGCCGAGCGGGTGGGCTTCTTCGAGTATCTGCAATGGGAGGCCGACCGTCAGCTCGGCACGGCGGCGGAGCGCGGGCGGCGGGCCGGGCTGCCCCTCGGCTTCTACCGCGACCTCGCCGTGGCGGCGCATCCCGGCGGGGCGGCGGCCTGGGGCGAGTCGGACATTCTGGTGCAGGGCGCCAACGTCGGCGCGCCGCCGGACCAGTTCAACATGAAGGGGCAGAATTGGGGCCTCGCCCCGCTGTCGCCGGTGGGCCTGCGCGAATCGGCCTACAGCAGCTTCATCGCCATGCTGCGCGCCAACATGCGCCACGCCGGGGCGCTGCGCATCGACCATGTGATGGCCCTGCAGCACCTGTTCTGGATTCCGGCGGACGGCAGCGACGGCGCCTATGTCGAGTACCCGTTCGAGGACCTGCTGCGGATCATCGCGCTGGAAAGCCGGCGTAACCGCTGCATCGTCATCGGCGAGGATCTCGGGACCGTGCCGGAAGGCTTCCGCCCGGCGCTGGAGCGGGCGGGCATCCTCAGCTACCGCGTGCTGTATTTCGAGCGCAGCGCCGACGGCGGGTTCAAGGCGCCGGAGGAGTATCCCGCCGGGGCCATGGTCACGGTGACCACCCACGACCTCGCCACCTTCAAGGGCTTCTGGACCAACCGCGACCTCGACTGGCGCGCCCGGCTCGACCTCTACCCCGACGAGGCGGCGCGCAACAAGGACGTCTGGGACCGCGGCGTGGACCGTTGGTGGATGCTCCAGGCACTGGAGCGGGAAGGGTTGCGCCCGGTCCGCTACCCGAACAACGAGGGTTCGCAACCCTTCTCGCGCGAGCTGATGGAGGCGGTGCACCGTTACCTCGCCCGCTCGCCGGGCCGCATCGCCATGGTGCAGATCGAGGACGCGCTGGGCGAGGTGGAGCAGCCGAACCTTCCGGGCACCGTGGACCAGCATCCCAACTGGCGCCGCCGCCTGGGCCTGCCGGTGGAGGCGATGGCCGGGGACGAGGGGGTGCGCCGGCTGGCCGAGGCGGTCCGCGGCGAGCGGTCGTGAAGCCAGCCGAACCGGAAGCCGATTGCGATCCTGCGCTATTGGCTTACACTTGGCGCCAGTCGTCGGGCAAAAGAACAGCGCGCCGTGCGCCGTGCCGCGCGGCCAATCAAGACGGAGGGGTAGATGAAAGGTGATCCGAAGGTTATCCGGCACCTCAACACGATTCTGACGAACGAGCTGACCGCCATCAACCAGTATTTCCTGCACGCCCGCATGTTGAAGAACTGGGGCCTGCACCGGCTGGCGCACAAGGTCTACGAGGAATCGATCGGCGAGATGAAGCACGCCGACAAGCTGATCGAGCGCATCCTGTTCCTGGAAGGGCTTCCCAACCTCCAGGACCTGCACAAGCTGAAGATCGGCGAGGATCTGCCGGAGATGTTCACCGCCGACCTTGGCATCGAGAGCCACAACCGGGGCAACCTGCTGGAGGCCATCGCCGACTGCGACGCGGTGCGTGACTATCAGAGCCGCGAAATCTTCCGGGAGATCCTGGAGGACACCGAGGAGCACATCGACTGGCTGGAAACCCAGCTCGACCTGATCCAGCGTGTGGGCCTGACCGCCTACCAGCAGGAGCAGATCTACGGCGAGGATTCCTCGTCTTAAGAGATGGGGAACGGTCCGCCGCCTAGACGGACATCCCCGCCGACGTCCCGGCCGCATAGGCCGCGGCATCGGCCTTGCGGTAAGCGGTGATGGCGGCGGACCAGGGCTCGATGTGCAGGCCGCTGCCCATCGCGTCCTGATGGATGCTCTGCGCGATGAAGCCGGCGTTGGGGGTGGCGCTCAGGCGCGGCGACGCGCCGGTCACTGGTCCGTCGTCACCTTCAGCATCGTCCAGCGCGAATTTGGACGAGGAGCCGGCGCGGCGGGCGCGGTTGCTTTCCGCTTCCCCCAATTCCGTCCGGTTTCCGCCTTTCAGCGCATCGTCGGCGGCCGAGACATCGTCGGACCGTCGGCGTTCCGCTTCCCCCGGCACGCGCCGGATCGGCTGCACCGCGATGGCTTCGCTGGCCAGCATCTGCCGAAGCCGGCCCATCCCGGACAGGGACTGCGCGTTGGACGGCGATGATAGGGACGGAATGCTGGACACGGGAGCGCGGCGGGTTGTGGGTGGGCCTAGTCGCGCATGGTATCAGCGCAAAGCTTCCCGATGCCTTAAAAAATTCGGGCAAGGGCGCGGCGCCGTGGTGGCTGTCCATCCGACGGCGCCGGGGGTTGCGGTTCGGAGGGCTTAAGACCCTTTGCGGCCCCGGACGTTGCGCCGGACGACCGATTGGGCTTCCACGACCAGATCGCTGCCGCCCAGGACGCGGGTGAACAGCGCCTTCACCGTCGCCCGGCCATGCACCGTCAGAACGCCGCTGTTCGTATCGTCCTCGATCCTCAGCACCGCGGCGTGGGCGCCGAGAAAGCTCCTGGAAAAGGCATTGTCGAAGAAGGTGCGGATGTGGCCGTCACGCTGGTCGTCGAACATGACCCGCCCGCCGGCCAGCGCCGCCGCGTCCACCGCCTGCGCCAAGCGGGCCTGGACCGCGTAGCCGCGCACCGTTTCCAGGGTGTAGCCGGCGCCCACCGCCAGGGGGAGGCCGAGCGCGACGATCAACGCCAGCGCAAGCCTGCGCCCGGACCGCCGTTCCTGCCGATGCTGGAGCGCGTAAGGGTGGTAGACCATCACCATCGCCGGACCCAAAAATGTGAAGGAGAACGCAAGATCAAATCTGCCAAAACTGCCTTAATGAGCGATTAACAGCGGTCGAATAAGTCTTTGAATCTTTAAAAACCGGATAACGAGAGCGTGTGATTGTTCGCGCTTATTCTCATAATTATTTTGAGTTGCATGAAGCTTTCGAGCGATAAGAAGGGAGATTGGTTTGAAATTCGTACTAAATCATTTTGATTGGCCGGTGGGGCGAGGCCGCCAGGGAAGATAAGGATTCCGTGCCGCATCGGAAGGGGAAAAAAGAAGGATCGGCCGTGCGGGTGGGCGATGCACCGAAGGGGAGTGGGAATAAAGCCTTGCGTCCGGGCGTCCAGGAGGAACCATCGTCCAAACAACAAGACAGGGGAGGGCATCCATGGACGGCAAGATCTCCGGGGCTGGCATTGGGGCTGCGCTCGCGATCGGAATTCTGCTGTCGGCGGCGCCGGCACCGGCGCAGACGTCCGACCGTTCAGCGGGCGGCGGTTCCGCAAGCATGAGCTTCTTCATCACCAGCGTCGGATCGGGGAAGGGCGCCGATCTGGGTGGGCTGGAGGGGGCGGACCGCCATTGCCGGCAACTGGCGCAGGCCGTCGGGGCGGGGAACCGCGACTGGAAGGCCTACCTGTCCACCCAGGCGGCGGATGGCCGGCCGGCGGTGAACGCCCGCGACCGCATCGGCGCCGGCCCCTGGCAGAACGTGAAAGGGCAGGTGATCGCCCGCAGCGTGGAGGATCTTCACGCCAACAATGGCCTGACCAAGCAGACCGGCCTCACCGAAACCGGCGAGATGGTCAATGGCCGCGGCGACACCCCCAACACCCACGACATCCTGACCGGCAGCCAGCCGGACGGCACCGCCTTCGGCGGCGCGGAGGACCGGACTTGCGGCAACTGGACCCGCAGCGGGACGGAGGGCACCGCCATGGTCGGCCACCACGACCGCATCGGCCTCGGCGACGACCCGCCGGCCAAATCCTGGAACAGTTCGCATCTGACGCGGGGCGGCTGCAGCCAGGACGCTCTCAAAGGCACGGGCGGTGCGGGGCTGTTCTACTGCTTCGCGGCGGATTAGCGGCGGAGCGATGGGGCGGGAGCGGGAGGGCTGACCCGCCCGCTCCCTTTCCGCCGGCATCCGGGAGCGTTACAGTCGCGCCATTCGTACGGTGTGTGGAGGCGGCCCGATGCGGGGCGGGGCGTGGCGTTCGGCGGTTCTGGGCTTTGCGGTGGCGGGCATGGCGCTCGCCTTCCTGGGGGTGGAGATCGGGCGGCTGGCCGTCGCCGACCCGGAGCGTTCCTTGCTGGATATGGGGGCGGTCGGGCTCGGCGTGCTGGCGCTGTGGATGGCCTTCGCCCGGCTGAACCGTCATTTCCGCGATCTGGGCCGGCTGCGCGAGACCCTGTCGGGGTGGCGCGGGCGCAGCGCCGTCTCCCTCGCCGCCGATGCGAAGGAGGACGAGGCCGGCGACCTCGCGCGCGCGGCGGCGGAGGCGCTGCGCCATGGCCGCCATGGGGAGCATCGCCCGGGCGAGCGGTTGGCCGGGGTGATCGCCGCGCTGGAGGAGCCGGTGGTGGTGCTCGACGATTTCGGGCGGATCGACACGCTGAACCCCGCGGCCTCCGCCCATCTGGGGCTGTCCGCCGGGGCCGACATCTACGACCACCTGTCGCGCCCCGAACTGTTCCGCGCCATCGAGCGGGCGCGCGAGGACGGCCAGCTGGTCTCCGCCCTGTTGCGCCGCGCCCAAGGGGGGGAGGTGCCGGTCCGCGTCAAGGATCTGGGGCTTCAGTCGGGGATCGCCCTGGTGTTCCCGGCGAAGGCAGGGGAGGCGCAGCCGCTGCTGTCCGGGGAGCGGCGGCTTCTGCGCCCCACCGCCCGTCCCGTCCATCTCGGCGACGAGGACCCGCTGCTGGCCCTGCCGATGGTGAGCCTGTGGGTCGCCACCGCCACCGGGCACCCGGAGGAGGGGCCGGTCGTCGCGGTGGGCACGGTGCGGATGGTCGGGCCGCGCGTCTTCCGCAACCTGTCGCTGGAGCTGTTCATCGATCCCGGCGCGCCCATTCCGGCGGAGGGCACCGCGCTCCACGGCGTGACCACGGCGATGGTGGCGGGCGCACGCCCTTTCGCCGCGGCCTGGCCGGTGGTCGCCGACGCCTTGCGCGGCTGCGCGGTGGTCGGCTGGGGGGTGGATACGGCGCTCGGCACACTGGCCCGCGCCTGCCGCGACGCCGGTCTGCCGGAGCCGGAGGCGCCACCGGCGCTCGACCTTGCGCGGCTGGCCGCAGCCCTCGACCCGGCGCTGGAGGGGGCGTCGCTGGAACGGCTGTCCGCGTCCTTCGGCATCGCCACCGACGGCCGCATGGGTCCCTTCGCTCCCACCCTGGTCGAGGCGGAGCTGGCGGCGGCGCTGATGACGCGGCTGGACCAACGGGGCATCGCCACGCACGGGCAGGCGCGGGCCTTCGCGGCCGGTCAGGCCGGCGCGCTGCCGGAGTGAACGCGGCCCAAACAAAGGTTCAGCGCCATTTCGGCCGCCGCCCGGCCTTCAGCGCCTGCACCGCCTGGTCGAGCGTCTGCAGGAACTTCGACTTGTCCTGCTGGCTCATCGGCTTGTTGCCGCCGCTGACCACGCCCATGTCGCGCAGGTCCTGCATCAGCGCGCGGGTGGCGATGGCCGAGCCGATGCTGTCCTCCGTAAAGGGGCGGCCGGTCGGGCCGATCACCACGGCGCGGTTCTTGACGCAGCGGTCGGCCAACTGGATGTCGGCGGTCACCACGATGTCGGCCTCGGTCGCGTGTTCCGCGATCCAGTTGTCGGCGGCGTCGAACTCCGACCCGACGACGACCAGCTCCGACAGGCATTCGTTGGGCAGGCGGAGCGGGCCGTTGCTGACGATCCAGACCTTGATTCCGCTGCGCCCGGCCACCCGGTAAATTTCGGCCTTTACCGGGCAGGCATCGGCATCCACATAAATCTCGACCACCCGGCCTCCCTCCTTCGCCGTTTCATGCCGCGTCCTTATGCGCTAAAACCCTGGGCGAGCGAAGTGGCGCCGCCGGTGGCGTCCTGAAATTTTTCCTTTTTGTGCAGAAGGGGCGGAGCGGCGCATGGCGTCCTATCAATATGTTTATGTGATGAAGGGCCTGTCCAAGGTCTACCCCGGCGGCAAGAAGGTTCTGGACAACATCTGGCTGTCCTTCCTGCCCGGCGTGAAGATCGGCGTTCTCGGTGTCAACGGCTCCGGTAAGTCGACGCTGATGAAGATCATGGCCGGTCTGGACAAGGATTACTCGGGCGAGGCCTGGGTCGCGCAGGGGGCCAAGGTCGGCTACCTGCCGCAGGAGCCGCAGCTCGACCCGACGAAGACGGTGCAGGAGAACGTCCTGGAGGCCCTGGCCGAGACCAAGGGCCTGCTGGACCGCTTCAACGCCGTGTCGGAGGCGATGGGCGAACCCGACGCCGACTTCGACGCGCTGCTGGCCGAGCAGGCCGAGCTTCAGGAGAAGATCGACGCCGCCGACGCCTGGGACATCGACCGCACGGTCGAGATCGCCATGGACGCGCTGCGCTGCCCGCCGGGCGACGCCGACGTGACCAAGCTGTCCGGCGGCGAGAAGCGCCGCGTGGCTCTGTGCAAGCTGCTGCTGGAAAAGCCCGACCTGCTGCTGCTCGACGAGCCGACCAACCATCTGGACGCGGAGTCCGTGGCGTGGCTCCAGAAGCATCTTGAGGACTACAAGGGCACCGTCGTCCTGGTCACCCACGACCGCTACTTCCTCGACAACGTGACGGGCTGGATTCTCGAACTCGACCGCGGCGCCGGCATCCCCTACGAGGGCAACTACTCCTCCTGGCTGGAGCAGAAGCAGAAGCGGCTGGAGCAGGAAGGCCGCGCTGAGGAGGCCCGCCAGAAGCAGCTCTCCACCGAGCTGGAATGGATCCGGCAGTCTCCGCGCGCCCGTCAGGCCAAGAGCAAGGCCCGCATCTCCGCCTACGAGACGCTGCTGGCCGAGAGCGGCAAGGAGGCGACGGGCGAGGCCCGCATCGTCATCCCGACGCCGCCGCGCCTGGGCAACGTCGTCATCGAGGCCGAGAGCATCAACAAGGGCTTCGGCGATCGTCTGCTGATCGACGGCCTGTCCTTCCGCCTTCCGCCGGGCGGCATCGTCGGCGTGATCGGCCCGAACGGCGCCGGCAAGACCACCCTGTTCCGCATGATCACCGAACAGGAGGGGCCGGACGCCGGCGCCTTCCGCGTCGGCGACACGGTGAAGCTGGGCTATGTCGACCAGAGCCGCGATACGCTGAACCCGAACAAGACGGTGTGGGAGGAGATATCCGACGGGCTGGACGTGATCGACCTCGGCAAGAAGTCGATGCCGAGCCGCGCCTACGTCTCGTCCTTCAACTTCCGCGGTCCGGACCAGCAGAAGAAGGTCGGCCAGCTCTCCGGCGGTGAACGCAACCGCGTCCATCTCGCCAAGATGCTGAAGTCCGGCGCCAACGTGCTGTTGCTCGACGAACCGACCAACGATTTGGACGTCGACACGCTGCGCGCGCTGGAGGAGGCGCTGGAGAGCTTCGCCGGCTGCGCCGTGGTCATCAGCCACGATCGCTGGTTCCTCGACCGCCTCGCCACCCACATCCTGGCCTTCGAAGGCGACAGCCATGTGGAGTGGTTCGAGGGCAACTTCGAAGCCTACGAAGCCGACAAGAAGCGCCGTCTGGGCGAGGATGCGGTGAACCCGCACCGCATCAAGTACAAGCCGCTGGTCCGTTCGTAAGCGGCTCCGGCGAACTCCCTCTCCCGCCTCGGGAGAGGGAGCGTCTTCCGGTCACCCCTCCAGCTTCTGATGCTCCAGGAAGGCGGTCTTCAAGAGCTGCTTGAGATCGTCGCCATACTGGTGGAAGCGCACGGACACCTGCCCCTTCCCCACGCCTTTGTGCACCACGACCATCCGCGCGGTGGCCATGATGTCGTCCCGCCCGGCCATGGACAGGCGCCCCTCGATCGTCTCGCCCTCCTCGAACCGATCGTCCGGCGCGTAGAGGCAGATCCCGCCGATCGACCAGTTGCGGGAGGAGTGGGTGCCGCGGTCGGTCTGGACGACCAGACAGGGCTGGGCGTAGCGCTTCTGCGCCCGCCGCTCTTCCGGCGCTGGCAGCGGCGGTGGCGCGGTGTGCACCGTCACCGTGATTCCGGTGCCGTCGAGTTTCGCGCCGCCCAGCTTGGCGGAGCGCAGCACCGCATCCTCCATTCGCGCATCGCGCAGGTCGGCGCCGGTCAGGTTGGCGCCGTCGAAGTTGGCGGGCCAGGGGCGATCCCCGGACAGGCGGGCGGGCCGGGCGTCGGCGCGCGCCAGGACGGCGCGGGACAGCCCGGCGCGGCGCAGGTTGGTGCCGTTCAGGCAGGCCTCCGTCAGGTCGGCCCCGATCATCTCGGTGTAGGAGAGGTCGGCCATCTCCAGGCTCGCCTTGCGCAGCCGCACGCCCATCAGGCGGCAGCGGCGCAGCCGCGCCGCGGCGAGCACGCGGCCGGTCAGGTCGGCCCCGATCACCGACACGAGGTCGAGATCGAGGTGGCGGCCCTCCGCTCCCTGGCTGTTCACCCAGCGCTCATGCTCGGCGACGGCCTCCAGGAACGCCTCGGACGGCATCGGCTTGTAGGCCGGCTTGACGATGGCGTTCTTGGGAAGGGAGGCGGGCAGGTAGTTGCGGTCGAGCGTCGCCTCGTCGATGGTCGTGCCGTCGAACGTCACGCCGTCCAGCGTGGCGCCCCAGAAATCGGCACCGACCAGCACCGCCGCGGTCATGTCGGCGCCCGTCAGGTCGGCGTCGTTGAGGTCGGCGCCGCTGAGGTCGCAGCCCGTGAAGTTCGCGCCGGCCAGGATGGAGCGCTCCATCTTCGCCTCGGTCAGGCGGGTGACGCCATCGCTGCGCGGCCTGTCGTCCGTTCCGTTCATCAGCGCCCCGGCGCGGAAGTCGGCGCCGCGCAGGTTGGCGTCGGTCAGGATGGCCCGGTGCAGGTTGGCGCCGCGCAGGTCCGCCCCGATCAGGGTCGCGGCGGTCAGGTTCGCCCCTTCCATGTCGGCGCCGAACAGGTCCGCCTGCGAGAGGTCGGCCCGGACGAGGCGGGCGCCGACCAGATTGGTTCCGGCCAGCTTCGCCCCGTTCAGATTCACCCGATCGAGGTTGAGGCCTGAAAGGTCACGGAAGCTGAGGTCGGCCCGCCGCCCGCCGCGGCGCGTCAGCCACGTCTGGTGGGCGAGGATGATCGCCTTGATCTCTTCGATCTCGTTCGGAGTCCGGTCGGCCATCGGATGGGGCGCCCGCTGCTGCAACACACACAAGAGAGGCTTCGGGCGCGACCATACCCCTTCCGGCGGTGTTCGTCACGGAATCGCCGTTTGGATCTTCATGAAATGGGGCCATGGAAAGGGGGCATTAAAAAGGAGCCACGAAAAAGGGCCGCCCGAAGGCGGCCCTTGAGATGGCCCGGTCGTCCCAGGCGCGCGGTACAAAGGATCAGCCGGCGCTGCCAACCTTCTGGCGGAGCGCCTGGAGCAGCCCTTCGACCCGCCCGCCGTTCTGGCCGATGACGGAGGCGAATTCCTGGCGCTGGGTCACACCCATGCTGACGCCCTCGACCACCACGTCGATGATCTTGTAGGCGGTGTCGCGCTTGCGCACGCGCCAGTCCACATTCACCGGCGGGCCGTTGGGGCGGACGATCTGGGTGGAGACCATGGTGTCCGCCTCGCCTTCGACGCGGGACCCGCTGATCCGGAAGGTCTCGCCCGAATATTCGACGAAGCGGTCGGCGTAGGTGTTGACGATCAGCCGTTCGAACAGCTTCTGGTACTCGTCGTGCTGCTGCGGCGTGGCGGAATTCCAGTAGCGGCCCAGCACCCAGCGCCCGATGTAGGCCACGTCGAAGCCCTGATAGAGCAGGCCGCGGAAGCGCTGCACCGCCTGCTCGCGCGACAGGCTCTTGTTCGAGAAGGTGGCGACGGCCTCGTTCCCCAGCGATTGGATGAACGCGGTCGCGCCCGGATCGGCCGATTGTGCGGCGGCGGGACGGGCGGCCCAGCTGCTCACCGCGAGCAGGGCCGCGCACACGAGAAACAGGCGACGTGTCAGCATGGCAAGGCAAAAGTGGCTGCCGCGGGGGCTTTGTCAACACTCAATCGGCCAAAGGATCGAGCGCGGACGGTCGCACCGCGGCAAGCCTCCTCCTTATTTCTTGGCGGGTTCGTCGAAATCGGGGAAATCCGGCGTCGCCGGCGCGATGTCGTTGGCGATCGCGGCGCGGCGCTGCTGCGCGTAGAGGCTGCGGGCCGTCGCGTAGAAGTCCAGCGAGTTCTTGCGCAGGTCGTCGATCTCGCGCAGGAGCTGCGAGCGGCGGTCCAGACCGGCGGCGGCGGTCCGCCCGTACATCACGTTGTCCGCCCCGGCGGCGTTGGTGCCGATGCGGAACGGGTCGGCCAGCGTGTCGACGCCGTAGCCCAGCGTGTCGCGGACGTTCGACGGGCCGAGGAACGGCAGCACCACATAAGGGCCGGGTCCGACGCCCCAGACACCCAGCGTCTGGCCGAAATCCTCCGGACGGTCGCCGATTCCAGCCTCCGTCGCCACGTCGGCGAGGCCGCCGATGCCGAGGATGGTGTTGGTCATGAACCGGCCGGTGGCGACCTGGGCGCCCTCGAAATCGCCTTGCAGCAGGTTGTTTGCGATGTAGAGCGGGCCGAGCAGGTTCTGGATGAAGTTGTGAACCGCCTGGCGCAACGGGTCGGGGACGACTCCCACATAGACCTCCGTCGCCGGACGGATCAGCAGGATGTCCGCGGTCTCGTTGACGGCGAAGACAAATCGGTTGGGAATCTCCAGCGGATCGCTCACCGTGACGTCGGCCTCGCTGCTGCCGGGCGCGGTTGCGCAGCCCGCCATGCCGAGGGCGACGACGGCCACGGCGGCCGAGCGAAGAAGGGAGCGGGAGAGGTTGGCCAGCTTCATCGGCGACGGCTCTTTCTGGGGACACGACTTTGGGCGGGGCATCCGATTCCGCGGCCCCGTCGCGCCACGTCCAAAGGGTTCGACCCCTCGCCGGGCGGCAACGGACGCTGCCGGACAGGACATCGCCCGGAAAATCCGTGCGATCCCTTTGTTCCGTGCCTAACACAGGCGCCGCCTTTTGACCAGCGTGCCACGCGAGGTCGTCATACGGATACCGCCCTATGTGGTAGGATTGCCGCGCCCTTCGCGTCCCCTCCGGGCTTCCCGTCGGCCGGAACCGCCCGATAGAAAGCGTGATCGGAGAAAACGTGTTTACGCTGCATAAAGATATCTTTATATCTGTATCCCGCATGGCGGGCCGTGGTGGTCCGCCGGCCCTTCGGGGCGTTTCGGGACGGTGTCGGCGGTCATGGACGAACTGCTTGCGACATTGAAGGCGGCGGCGGAGACCACGCGGCTTCGGCTGCTGGCGCTGTGCGCGCATGGCGAGCTGACGGTGACCGAGCTGACCCAGATCCTGGGGCAGAGCCAGCCGCGGGTGTCCCGCCATCTGAAGCTCCTGTGCGACGCCGGTCTTCTCGACCGCTTCCGCGAGGGCACCTTCGCCTTCTACCGGCTGACGGAGCGCGGTGCCTCGGCGGAGCTGGCGCGGGTGCTGGTCGATGCGATCCCGTCCGACGACCCGACGCTGACGCTGGACCTGGAGCGGCTGGAGGCGATCAAGCGCACCCGCTCCGAGGCGGCGGCCAGCTACTTCCGCGAGAACGCCGCCCGCTGGCATGAAATCCGCTCCCTCCACGTCCCGGAACGCGAGGTGGAGGAGGCGCTGCTGCGCCTGATCCCCGCCGACGGCGTGGGGGATCTCCTGGACATCGGCACCGGCACGGGCCGCATGCTGGAGGTGCTGGGGCCGCGCGCCCGGCGCGCCGTGGGCGTCGACCAGTCGCGCGAGATGCTGTCCATCGCCCGCACCAAGCTGGAGGACACGGCGCTCCGCCACTGCCATGTGCGGCAGGCGGACATGTACCAGCTTCCCTTTCCGTCCGGGTCCTTCGACGCGGCGGTCGTCCATCAGGTGCTGCATTTCGCGGAGGCGCCGGCCGATCTGCTGGCCGAGGCGGCGCGGGTGCTGCGACCCGGCGGCCTGCTGCTGCTCGTCGATTTCGCTCCCCATGCCCTGGAGTCCCTGCGGGCGGAGCATGCACACCGCCGGCTGGGCTTCTCCGACGCCGAGGTCGCCGCCTGGTGCCGCCAATGCGGTCTGGACTGCGGCACGGTGGTGCATCTGCCGGGCGAACCGCTTACCGTATCCATCTGGCCGGCGGTGCGCGCCGCGAAGGGCGCATCCCCGGCCGATCCCTCCATCCTCTCCATCAGCGGAGCCCAGTCATGACGTCCGGCATCCCGTCGGTCAGCTTCGAATTCTTCCCGCCCAAGACGGAGAAGATGGAACAGAGCCTGTGGCAGGCGATCCAGCGCCTCGCCCCGCTCGGCCCATCCTTCGTCTCGGTGACCTACGGGGCCGGCGGTTCGACCCGCGAGCGCACGCACAACACGGTGACGCGCATCCAGAAGGAGACGGGCATCCCCGCCGCCGCCCACTTCACCTGCGTGGGCGCGACGCGCGAGGAGATCGACGCCATCGCCCGCACCTATTGGGATGCCGGCATCCGCCACCTCGTGGCCCTGCGCGGCGATCCGCCGGAGACCGAGGGCGGGGTCGGCGGGCGCTACGTCCCGCATCCCGGCGGCTACGCCTACGCCGCCGATCTGGTGGCGGGGATGAAGAAGGTCGCCGATTTCGAGATCTCCGTCGCCGCCTATCCGGAGTGTCATCCGGAGGCGCCGAGCGCGCAGTTCGACCTGGACAACCTGAAGCGCAAGGTGGACGCCGGGGCGACGCGGGCGATCACCCAGTTCTTCTTCGACAACGACGCTTATTTCCGCTTCCTCGACCGTTGCGCCGCCGCCGGCATCACCGTGCCGATCGTGCCGGGCATCCTGCCGATCACCAACTTCGCCCGCGCGGTGGAGTTTGCCGGCAAGTGCGGGGCGGCGATGCCCCAGCGCTTCGCCGAGACCTTCGAGGGGCTGGACGCCGACCCGGAGACCCGGCAACTCGTCGCCGCGACCATGGCGGCGGAGCAGTGCCAGGCGCTCCAGGCCCAGGGCATCAAGGACTTCCATTTCTACACCCTGAACCGCTCGGACCTGACGGTGGCCATCTGCCGGATGCTGGGCGTGAAGGCGAAGCAGCCGGCGGTGTCCTGACCGCCCCCCTGTGGTAGGGTGTTGCGGATGATCGCGGTCGCGGAGGAAGGGCCATGGACAGCCGGATCGGGTACGACGACGACTTCTACGCCTGGACCCAGGAACAGGCCCGTCTGCTGCGCGAAGCCGCCCGCGAACGCCTGAACACGTCCATCGACTGGGAGCACGTGGCGGAGGAGATCGAGGACATGGGCAGGAACGATCGGCGCGCGATCAACA
Organism: Azospirillum sp. P4_B5; assembly: GCF_056402275.1. NCBI lineage: Bacteria > Pseudomonadati > Pseudomonadota > Alphaproteobacteria > Rhodospirillales > Azospirillaceae > Azospirillum > Azospirillum sp. P4_B5. The sequence goes on along the minus strand of NZ_JBFUHT010000029.1, from coordinate 20,747 downwards.
GCCACCTTACCCGTATCATCGAGCATCTTCTGAAACTGGAGTTCTCTCCGGCCTCCGACCCGCGCAGCGGTTGGCGGAAGTCCGTGCGCGAACAGCGTGCGGCCGCCGTCGATGCGCTGGCCGACAGTCCCAGCCTGAAGGGGCATATCGATCTTCCGTCCGCGTTCCGCCGTGGACGCGCCTTTGCCACCGACGGGCTTGGACAAGATCGCGTCGATGAGTGGGGTCTGCCTGCCGAATGTCCCTACGCACTCGAACAGCTTCTTGACGAAGACTGGTGGCCGGTGAACCGCCATGGCCTTGAATAAAACACTGACTTCCTGAACCTTTCCGCCCGACCTTCCTTCCGAAACGGACCAGACCCTTCCCATGCCGCACATTCTCGACACTCTCCGCGACCGCGTCCTGCTCTGCGACGGCGGGTTCGGCAGCCGCATCCAGGCGCTCGATCTCGATGTGGAGAAGGACTACTGGGGGCACGAGAACTGCACCGACATCCTACCGCTGTCGCGCCCGGACATCGTGCGGGAGATACACCGCGGCTATTTCGAGGCCGGCGCGGACATGGTGGAGACGGACACCTTCGGCGCCTCCCCGGTGACGCTGGGCGAGTTCGGGATCTCGGAGAAGGCGTTCGAGATCAACCAGCGCGCGGTCGAACTGGCGCGCGAGGCGGCGGAGACCTTCACGGACGGGCTGCCGCGCTTCGTCATCGGGTCGGTCGGGCCGGGCACCAAGCTGCCCAGCCTGGGCCACATTCCCTATCAGGATCTTGAGGACAGCTTCTTCGTCCAGGCCGCGGGTCTGATCGCCGGGGGCGCCGACGCCATCCTGGTCGAGACCTGCCAGGACCCGTTGCAGATCAAGGCCGCCGTCAACGGCATCAAGCGCGCCCGCGCCGAGGCCGGGTCCGACACGCCCGTCTTCGTCCAGGTGACGGTGGAGACCACGGGCACGCTGCTGGTCGGCACCGACATCGCCGCAGCGGCCACGGTGATCCAGGCGCTGGACGTGCCGCTGATGGGGCTGAACTGCGCCACCGGCCCGCTGGAGATGAGCGAGCATGTGAAGTGGCTGAGCCAGAACTGGCCGGGCCTCGTCTCCGTGCAGCCGAACGCCGGCCTGCCGGAACTGGTCGACGGCAAGACCCACTATCCGTTGCGTGCCGACGACTTCGCCCATTGGCTGGAGCGGTTCGTGACCGAGGACGGGGTGAACCTCGTCGGCGGCTGCTGCGGCACCAACGTCCCGCACATCGCGGCGGCCAATCAGATGCTGCGCAAGCTGGCCCCGGCCGGGTCGCACCGCCCGAACCCGAAGGGCCGCACGGTCCATTGGGTGCCCGCGGTCGCCTCGCTCTACTCCCAGGTCACGCTGCGCCAGGAAAACGCCTTCTTCGCCATCGGCGAGCGCTGCAACGCCAACGGCTCCAAGAAGTGGCGCGAGCTTCAGGAGAAGAACGACTGGGACGGCTGCGTCGAGATGGCCCGCGAGCAGGTGAAGGAAGGCTCGCACACGCTGGACGTCTGCACCGCCTTCGTCGGCCGCGACGAGGTGGCGGAGATGAAGGCCGTCGTGCAGCGCTTCGCCGGCTCGGTCACCGCCCCTCTGGTCATCGACTCCACCGAATACATCGTGCTGGAGAAGGCGCTGGCGCTCTACGGCGGCAAGGCGATCATCAACTCGATCAACTTCGAGGACGGCGAGGAGCCGGCCCGCAAGCGCCTCGCGCTGGCCAAGAAGTTCGGTGCGGCGGTGATCGCGCTGACCATCGATGAGGAGGGCATGGCGAAGACGCCGGAGCGCAAGCTCGCCATCGCCAAGCGCCTCTATGATCTCGCGGTCAACGAGTTCGGCCTGCCGGCCCACGACCTGCTGTTCGACCCGCTGACCTTCACCATCGCCACCGGCAACGAGGACGACCGCAAGCTGGCCATCTGGACGCTGGAAGGCATCGAGGCGATCAGCCGCGAGATGCCCGGCTGCCAGATCATCCTGGGCCTGTCCAACGTCTCCTTCGGCCTCAACGCGGCGGCGCGCCACGTTCTGAACTCGGTCTTCCTCGACCATGCGGTGAAGCGCGGCATGACCGGCGCCATCGTGCATGTGTCGAAGATCATGCCGCTGCACCAGATCCCCGAGACCGAGGTCAAGACCGCCGAGGATCTGATCTTCGACCGCCGCGCGGAAGGCTACGACCCGCTCCAGGCCTTCATCGCCCTGTTCGAGGGCCGCAAGGCCGCGGACGCCAAGAAGAAGGCCCGCGCCGAGACGGTCGAGGAGCGGCTGAAGGAGCGCATCGTCGACGGCGACCGCACCGGGTTGGAGGACGATCTCGCCGAGGCGATGAAGACCCACCCGCCGCTGGAGATCATCAACACCTACCTGCTCGACGGCATGAAGGTGGTGGGCGAGCTGTTCGGCGCCGGCAAGATGCAGCTTCCCTTCGTGCTCCAATCGGCGGAGACCATGAAGGCCGCCGTGGCGTGGCTGGAGCCGCACATGGAGAAGCTGGACGGCCAGCAGAAGGGCACCATGGTGCTAGCCACCGTGAAGGGCGACGTCCACGACATCGGCAAGAACCTCGTGGACATCATCCTGACCAACAACGGCTACAAGGTCGTCAATCTGGGCATCAAGCAGCCGATCGGCGCGATCATCCAGGCGGCGAAGGAGCACAAGGCCGACGCCGTCGGCATGTCCGGCCTGCTGGTGAAATCCACCGTCGTCATGCGCGAGAATCTGGAGGAGATGACCCGCGAGGGGCTGGAGGTTCCGGTCCTGCTCGGCGGCGCCGCCCTGACCCGCGCCTATGTGGAGACGGACTGCGTGGCCTCCTACGGCTCGGGCCGCGTGGCCTATGCCGGGGACGCTTTCGACGGGTTGACCCTGATGGACCAGGTGGTGGGCGGCAGCTTCGACCAGCAGCTCGCCATCCAGCAGGCCAAGCGGTCGGGCCGGGCGGTCAACCGCCGCCGCGTGCTGGGGCAGGCGACCAGCGCCGCCGTCGGCCCGGTGGACAAGGACGCCATCCGCGCCCGCCGCGCCCGCCTCGCCGAGGGCGTGCCGGTGCCGACTCCGCCCTTCTGGGGGCCGAAGGTCATCGAGCATGTGCCGCTGAAGACGCTGGTGACCTACCTGAACGAGCGCATGCTCTACCAGCTCCAGTGGGGCTACCGGAAGGACGGCAAGTCCTTCGAGGAGTTCAAGGAGTGGGCGAAGAAGGAGCTTCGCCCGGTGCTCGACCGCATCCTTAAGATCGCCGCGAAGGAAGAGATCCTGCGGCCTCAGGCGGTCTACGGCTACTGGAAGGCGGCGGCCGAGGGCAACGACGTCATCCTGTTCGCCGAGGACGGGACCAGCGAGGTCGCCCGCTTCACCCTGCCGCGTCAGGGCAAGGAGGACGGCGAGTGCATCGCCGACTTCCTGCGCGACGTGAACGACGGCGAGCGCGACGTGCTGGGTCTTCAGATCGTCACCATGGGCCAGCATTGCGCCGAGGTGGCGCGGGAGTGGTTCGCCGAGAACCGCTACCAGGACTATCTCTACCTGCACGGCCTGTCGGTGGAGATGACCGAGGCCATGGCGGAGTATGTCCACGCCCGCATCCGCGCCGAGCTGGGCTACGGTGCCGAGGACAGCCGCGACAAGGAGAAGCTGCTGCAGCAGGTCTACCGCGGCAGCCGCTACAGCTTCGGCTACCCGGCCTGCCCGAACCTCGCCGACCAGGAGCAGCTTCTGAAGCTCCTCGACGCCGGGCGGATCGGCGTGGAGATGTCCGACGAGCACCAGCTCCACCCGGAGCAGAGCACGTCCGCCATCGTCCTGCATCATCCGCGGGCGAAATACTTCAGCGTGTGATGCGGGCCGCCTGAAGCGGGGCATCGCCTCCTTTCCTGCGTTACGACGGGGAAGGAGGCGCCTTCAGGATGGTCGGAACCGGCCCGGCTGACCATCCAAGCCGGTTCCCAAAGCGTGGCGGCATCGCTTATCCTTGAAGGCATGAACCATTCGCCCACCCCGCTTCGCCTGCACCGGGAAACCGTCCGCCCGGAGTGGATCGACTACAACGGCCACATGAACGTGGCCTACTATCTGCTCGCCTTCGATCATGCGACCGATGCCGTGCTCGACCATTTCGGGATCGGCAAGGCCTATGCGGAGGGCGAGGGGCGGTCGATGTTCGCGGTGGAGGCGCACCTGACCTATGCCCGCGAGGTGACGGAGGGCGACGGCCTGACCTTCACGTCCCTTGTCCTGGGCGCGGACGCCAAACGGCTGCATCTGTTTCATGAAATGCGCCATGAGGAAGACGGATTCCTCGCCGCCACGGCGGAATTCGTTCTGGTCCATGTGGATCTGGCGGAGCGCCGGTCGGTGCCGCTGGCTCCGGACGCCGCGGAGCGGCTGGCCCGCGCCGTGGCGGAGCACGCCGCTCTGCCCGTGCCGCCGCAGGCCGGTCGGTCGGTCGGGCTGCGCACACCGAAGGGGGCGTGACGGTAGGTCGCTGCCTGCCACGGCCTTTTGTTGCGCCGGACCCTTTGTTATTCGGCCCGCGCGACACTATCTGTTGGCGCATGAAGACGACAATTTTCGCCGCCTTCGCGGTACTTGCCACCTTCCTGGGCACCGCCCTGGTCCCCTCCGCCGCATTGGCCGAATGCACCGATCCGGCTCAGCCGAAGGTGAACTGGCGCCGTTGCTACTTCGACGGGCGCGATCTGTCGTCTGTGAAACTGGCCGGGGCGATGCTTCGCGACGCCACCTTCCAGCGGACCACGCTGAAGGATGCCGACCTGTCGGAGACCGACGGCTATCGCGCGAAGTTCTTCAGCGCCACCATGCCGGGGGTGAAGCTGGACGGCGCCCGCCTGATCGAGGCCGATTTCACCCGCGCCGACCTGACCGGGGCATCCCTGAAGGAAGCGGACCTGCGCAACGCGAAGCTGGTGAACGCCATCCTGCAAAAGGCCGACTTCACCGGGGCGCGGCTGGGTGGTGCGGACCTGCGGCACGCCGATTTGTCGGGCGCCACCTGGATCGACGGCACGACGGTGTGCGCCGAGAAATCCGTGGGACAGTGCAACTGATGAAACGGCAAGTAAATTTGCCTTTCACCGTATTATAATAACCCTATCCGAAAGTTGCTTGCCCGCCTCTTTCCCGCTGCGGTAGCCTTTTTCCCCTATGAGCAGTGGAAAGGCGGCGGCAATGGCGGGCGAAGAAGATTTCGAGACGGCGCGGATTCTCGCGAGCCGCGCCATGGATCGGATCGCCGTCCATGGGCTTCTGCCGAACCCGGAGAACTTTACCCTCTGGTACGCCTATTTCGGCGGGCAGAACCCGGACCTGACGCGCGCCATCGAACTGGCTCAGCGTGACGGCGCCACGCTGTCGCAGGGCCATTGCGACGAACTGTACAAGCGCTTTTTCACGCTCGACGCCGAAGCCCAGGCGATCCGCGAAACGTCGGAACGGGCGCGCGTCGCCCTGGGCCGCATCCTTGATCAGCTGGGCAGCGTCGGCTCGGAGACCGACCGTTACGGGCAGGCACTGGCCGGTTTCCGGGGGGAGCTGGACCAGCCGATGAGCTTGGCCGAGCTGCGCGCCATGGTGGCGGCCATCGCGGCGGAGACGACCGCCATCGTGGACCGCCAGACCCGCCTGCAGAGCCAGCTTCTCGAATCCAGTCAGCAGTTGGCCGAGTTGCGCGTCGTCCTGGATTCCGCGCGTCGCGAGGCGATGACCGACGGGTTGACCGGAATCGCCAACCGGCGTGGCTTCGATCTGGCGCTGGCCTCCGCTGCGGAGGAGGCGGTGCAGACCGGAATGCCGATGACCCTGCTGATGGTGGACATCGACCATTTCAAGCGCTTCAACGACACCCACGGCCATCTCGTCGGCGACCATGTGCTGAAGCTGGTCGCCAAAGTGCTGACCGAAGGGGTGAAGGGGCGCGACACCGTCGCCCGTTACGGCGGCGAGGAGTTCAGCGTCATCCTGCCGCACACTGGGCTTCAGAACGCCGTGAAGCTGGCCGAGCAGCTTCGCGCCTCCGTGGGGTCGCGGCAGATCATCAACCGGTCGCGCAACGCCAATTACGGCTCGGTCACTCTGTCGGTCGGGGCGGCCGAATACCGCGCCGGCGAGGACCTGCTGGCCCTGATGCGCCGCGCCGACGAGGCGCTCTACACCGCCAAGCGCGGCGGGCGCAACCGCGTTTGCGCGGAGGGGACGGTGGCGGGTTAACCGCCGGCCGTCAGGAACAGCCGGTCAGGCGTCGGACCGCGGCGTCGGTTTCGTCCACCAGCCGCGCCATCAGCTCCGCCGCCGTCTGCCGCCGCGCCAGCCGTACCCCCTGACCGGCCCACAGCGAGAGGAACTCCGCCCGCCCCTGCTGAGCCGCGGCGGTGCGCATCGGACGGGTCAGCGTGTTCTGCAAGGGGAAGGGAAGGGCGTCGCCGTCAGCGATGTCCTCCATGACGCGGTTGACGATCCCGCGCGCCGGACGGCCCGAGAAGGCGCGGGTCACGCGGGTCTGCGTCTCGCGGGCGTCGAGGATCGCCCGCTTGTGTGCCTCGGGGATGCCGGCCTCCGCGCAGGTCAGGAAAGCGGTGCCCATCTGCACCCCGGCGGCGCCCAGAGCCAGCGCCGCCGCGACGCCGCGCCCGTCCATGATGCCGCCGGACGCCAGCACGGGAAGGTCCACCGCGTCGACCACCTGTGGGACGAGCGCCATGGTGCCGACCAGTCCGGCGGCGAAATCCACCTCTTCCGGACCGGTGGCGAAGCTGCCGCGGTGTCCTCCGGCCTCCGCGCCCTGGGCGATCACGGCGTCCATGCCGGCTTGTTCCAACGCAATGGCCTCCTCGACGCCGGTCGCTGTGCCGATCAGGAGCATGCCCCGCGCCCTGATGGCGGCGAGCGCGTCGGCGGGCGGGATGCCGAAGGTGAAGCTGAAGGCCGACGCCCCGCAGTCCAGCGCCGCGGCCAGTTGGGCGGCGAAGCCATCGGCGCCCAAAGCCGGCGTACCGGGGGCGGGCAGGCAGAGATCGGCGTGGTAGCGCGCGATGCGGGCGACCGCCGCGTCCATCCGGCCGGCGTCCGGTGCGTCCGGCGCGGGCAGGGGGGCGAACAGATTGATCCCGAAGGGGCGGGCGGTCCGGGCGCGGATCGCCCGCGCCCGCTCGGCGATCTGGTCCGGGGATAGATAGGCCGCCCCGATGAAGCCTATGCCGCCCGCCTCGCCCACCGCAGCGACGAGGTCCGCCGTGTCGGCGCCCCCGGCCATCGGGGCCTGGACGATGGGGTGGGACAGGCCCAGGCGCTGGGTCAGACTGCTGTGAACCGGCATCGCGCCGCCCTCCGCTTTCGGTGATCCGCGGAGGAAGGCTAGGGCAGTCCGGCCATCGTGAAAAATGATTTGTTCAGATGGGACGGATCATGTCCGGTGATGGGAGGCCGTGGCCACGTCACGCGGCGCGCAGCCACACTGCCGTGTCGTGGAAGGCGGCGCCGCCCGCCGGGGGGATCGGCTCGGGCGAGGTCAGAGTGTTGATGCCGATCCCCTCCAGGAAGGCGCTGTTCGGCCAGATGCCCTCCACGATCACTACCCCGCGCGGCACGCCAGCGAAGGGCTTGGCGTGGACGACGACGCTGCCCAGCCCGTTGCCGAGGCGCACGGCGTCGCCTTCGGCCAGGATGAGGTCCGCTGCGTCCTCGGGATGGATCAGAACGGTGGGACGGCCTTCGCGGCGCTGGGCGGTCACCGTCTCGGTGAAGCTGGAATTGAGGAACTGCCGCGCCGGGGCGGTGACGAGGCGGAAGGGATGCTCGGTGTCGGCCGGGCGGCCCGGCGCCATGTGGTCCGGCAACTCCGGCAACTGGCCGGCGCCGTAAGGGCCGAGCGCCGCCCAGTCGGGCGCGAAGCGGAAGCGCCCGTCCGGGAAGGCGAAGCCGTTCAGGAAATGCGAGGTCTCGAAATCCGGCTGGGCGTCGATCCAGCGCCGCTCCGTCAGGGTGGCGGCGTCGGTCAGGCCGGAGGTCTTCAGCATGGAGTCGATGATCTCCAGCGCGCTCATGGCGAAGCCCGGATGCTCGGCGCCGACGCGGCGGGCGAGTTCGGAAATCACCCAGTGGTTCTCGCGCGCCTCGAACTGCGGCTCGATCACCTTGCGGCCGATCAGGATGTGCATCTGCCCGCCGCCGCGGTAGAGGTCGTCATGCTCCAGAAAGGTGGTGGCGGGGATGACGATGTCGGCGAGTTGCGCCGTGTCGGTCATGAACTGCTCGTGCACCGCCACGAACAGGTCGTCGCGCAGGAAGCCGCGGCGCACGCGGGCGCTGTCCGGGCAGATCGCCGCCGGGTTGGTGTTCTGGATCAGCATGGCGGTGACCGGCGGGCCGCTCTTGATGTCCTCCCCGGTCAGCACCGCGCCGATGCGCGACTGGTCGAAGCCGCGCGCCGAGCTGTCCAGCCGGTCCAGCCCCTCCGACAGGGTGCGGTCGATGCTGTAGATGCCCGACGAGCAGTAGAGCGCCCCGCCGCCCTTGTGTGCCCAGGCGCCGGTGACCACCGGCAGGCAGGACACCGCATGCATCTGGGCCGCCCCGTTGTGGCCGCGCGTCAGCCCGTAGCCCAGCCGCAGATAGCTGCGCTTGGTGGCGCCGTAGAGGCGGGCAAAGCCGACGATCTCCTCCACCGTCAGGCCGGTGATCGCCGCCGCCCATTCGGGCGTCCGGGTGGCGAGATGGGCCTCCAACCGCTCCGCCCCGGCGGTGTAGCGGTCGAGATAGGCGCGGTCGGCCAGACCCTCGCGGAACAGGACGTGCATCACCGCGCAGGCCAGCGCGCCGTCGGTGCCGGGGCGCAGCATCAGGTGGAGGTCCGACACCTCCGCCGTGCCGGTGCGGTAGGGGTCGATGGTGACCAGCGTCGCCCCGCGGCCCTTGCGGGCTCGGCTGACATGGGTCATCACGTTGACCTGGGTCGCCACCGGGTTGCCGCCCCAGTTCACGATCAGGTCGCTGTCTGCCATCTCGCGGGGGTCGGCGCCGCGGATGTCGCCGTGGCCGGCCAGCCAGCCCATGTTGGCCGGCGTGTCGCAGACCGTGCTGATCTGCCGGGAATAGCCCTTCGCGTGGCGCAGCCGCTGGATGGCGCCGCGCTGCACCAGCCCCATGGTGCCGGCGTAGAAGTAGGGCCAGACGGCTTCCGCGCCATGGACCCGCTCGGCGTCCAGGAAGGCGTCGGCGATGCGGTCCAGCGCCTCGTCCCAGCCGATTTCCGCCCATTGGCCGGACCCCTTGGGGCCGGTGCGCCGCAGGGGCGTCCTCAACCGGTCGGGGGAATGGACGCGCTCCGCGTAGCGGCTGACCTTCGCGCAGATGACGCCCGCCGTGTAGCTGTTGGCGGCGGCCCCGCGGACCTTGCCGATGCGGTCCGGCGCGACCTGTTCCACTTCGAGGGCGCAGGTGCTGGGGCAATCGTGCGGGCAGGCGGTCGGCAGGAAGACGGAGTTCACGGAAGGACGCCTCGGCGGGGGGAACGGTGGTCAGCTTATGTCCGGCGTTCGGCTTTCCGCAACCGGTCAGGATTGTTTAAGGACTGCCATGAGATTTCAATGTTGCAGCCCTATCCTTGTGGAGGTGCGTCGCGGAAAGATGTATGTTTTCCGAAAAATACTCTCATAAGGCGGCGCTTGCCCCGCCGCGCGCACGGAACGACACAGCAAGGGGAAGCCGTATGATCGCGAATGTTGCCGGAGGCGCCCGGCGGACGCTGCGGGCCGGGGTGTTCGCCAGCCTGATCGGAGCCATGATCGGAGCGGTTGCCGGTATGGCCGCTCCGGGGATCGCCACGGCGCGGGCGGACGGCGTCAAGCTCGGCTATGTGGAATTCCCGCCCTACACCCAGACCGACGGCGGGGCCGCGAAGGGCAGCCTGATCGAATCGTTCGACAAGGCCGCCAAGGCCGCCGGCATCGCCTACACCGCCGAATCGGCCCCGGCCCGCCGTCTCTTCTCCGGCATCGCGGAGGGCGAGTTCAACATTTTCCTGGGCATTCGAACGGTCAAGGAGTTCGACGGCTCCACGCTGATCAGCGCCGCCCCCATCGCCCGGATCGAACTGAACGCCTATGGCCTCGGCGAAGCCCCGGCGGTGAAGGCGAAGGAGGATCTGTCGGGCAAGGCGGTCATCGCGCTGAACGGCTATTCCTACGGCGGCTGGCGCGCCTGGATGGAGGACCCGGCCAACAAGGTGCAGATGGTCGATGCGCGCACCGCCGATCAGGCGCTCCAGCTTCTCCAGGCCGGGCGGGCGCCGACGCTGCTGCAATACTCGTTGCCGATGCAGCAGGCGCTGGGAGGTAAGACGCTTCCCGACCTGAAGGCGACGCCGGTCCAGAGTCTGGACGTCTACATCGTCGTTTCGAAGAAGACCCCGGACGCCGCGGCGGTTCTGGCGAAGCTCGAAGCCGGGTTCAAGGCGACCCAGTGACGCCACGGCGGGCGTCGTCGGGCGCCGACCTCGGCAACCGGTTGTTCAGCAAGGAAAAAGGGCGGATCATGACGGTCAGCGGGGCGGCAGACGCGATGCCGGACAGCGGGAATCAAGGCGGTGGTTTGGGGCTGCGCCTGCGGGCGATGCTGCTGATCGGCGGCGTGCTGCTGATCTATCAGGTGCTGGCCATCGCCTGGGGCGTGCACGGCTCGGCCAACCAAGCCAATGAGACGCTGGCGGCACGCGCCGACATGGTGGCGTCGCTGCAGGCCCGCGCGGCGGCGATCCCGCTCTACGACTTCGACACTGAGCAGGTGCGCGAGGTCGCCAAGGCGCCGTCCTCCGATCCCGATTTCCTCGGCGCCCAGGTGCGCGACGACAAGGCCAAGGTGGTGGCCGAGGTCGGCGACACCAAAGCAGCGAAAGGCTTCATCGAGGTGGTGAAGCCGATCGTCGGCGGGCAGGCCGGGCAGCGCAAGACCATCGGCGAGTTCGTCCTGCGCTTGCGCACGGACCGGGTGGAGGCGCGGGTGACCGCCGACGCGGCGACCCAGATCGCCGTCGGGGCGGTGGCGTTCCTCGCCATCATGGCGGCGCTCTACATCGTCGTCTCGGCCATCACGCGCCCGCTGATGCAGATCACCGCGATGGTCGGGCGGCTGGCCCAGGGCGACTACGCGGTCGCCGTGCCGGCGCTGGACCGCCGCGACGAGATGGGGGCGATGGCCCGCACCATCGACATGCTCCGCCAGAACGCCCAGCACCGCCAACAGCTCGAAGCCGAGAAGCTGGCCCGGCAGGCGGAGGAGGCGCATCGGGGGGAACGGCTGACCCGCCTCGCCGCCGCCTTCGACCGCTCGGTCCAGGCGACGGTCGGCGAGGCCTCCACCGCCGCCTCGCAGATGAAGGGCAGCGCCGGCAGCATGCTGGACAGCGCGCTGCGCGCCGATCAGTGCAACGCCTCGGTGGCCGGCGCCGCCGATGAGACCAGCCGCACCGTCCAGACCGCCAGCGCGGCGGCGGAGCAACTCACCCAATCGATCCGCAGCATCGCCGAGAGCGTGAAGCAGTCGGTCGCCATGTCCGCCCAGGCCATCGACCGCGCCGACGCCAGCCGCAAGACGGTGGAGGCGCTGGCCGCCGGCGCCGCGAAGATCGGCGAGATCACCAGCCTCATCACCTCCATCGCCGGCCAGACCAACCTGCTGGCCCTGAACGCAACGATCGAGGCTGCCCGCGCCGGGGAGGCCGGCAAGGGCTTCGCCGTGGTGGCGAGCGAGGTGAAGAATCTGGCCAGCCAGACCGCCAAGGCGACGGAGGAGATCGCTACCCAGATCGGCGCCATCCAGTCCGTCACCAAGGAAACCGTCTCCGCCATCGGCGCCATCACCGAAACCATCGGGCAACTCAGCCAGCGCTCGACGGAGATCGCCGCGGCGGTCGAGGAGCAGTTGACCGCGACCGGCGAAATCGCCGAGAGGGTCCGCACGGTGGCCGGCGAGGCCGACACCGTGACCCGCAGCATCGCGGTCGCCTCCGGCGCCTCGTCGGAGGTGGCGACGGCGGCCCGCCAGTCGGTGGAAGTCGCGCAGACCCTTCAGGCGCGCTTCGTCGATCTGCGCGACGAGGTGCAGAAGTTCCTGGCCTCGATCAAGGCGGCATAAGCGGCTTTCAATGAAACACAGGTTGCCTGCGGCGAGCGTTTCCTACCCGCCGCAGGCAAGTTGCGTTTCCGGATTTCGCCTCGCCGCACTAGGATGCCGCTCCCGAACGGCGAGGATGATATGGACGACGGATTGAAGTGCCCGAAATGCAACTCCGAGCATGTCTATCAGGACGGCATGCTGTGGATCTGCCCCGAATGCGCCCATGAATGGAACCCGCAGGCCGAAGGCGGCGCGGGCGCGGACGCAGCGGCGGATCAGGGGGTGCGGGACGCCAACGGGAACGCGCTGAGCGATGGCGATGCGGTGACGGTCATCAAGGATCTGAAGGTCAAGGGCTCGTCCCTCGTCGTCAAGGGCGGCACCAAGGTGAAGAACATCCGTCTGGTCGACGGGGCCGACGGCCACAACATCGCCTGCAAGATCGACGGCATCGGCGCGATGAATCTGAAGTCGGAATTCGTCAAGAAGGCGTGACGACCCCTGGTTTCCCCTGAAAGAGAAACCCCCTCGCCGGAGCGCTCCGGCGAGGGGGTTTTCTTAGGGGCCTTCGCCCGGGGACGGGGACTACATCATCCCCAGCGCGCGCGGCAGCCAGGTGGAGATGATCGGCACGTAGGTGATCAGCGCCAGGAAGCCCAGCATCGCCAGCAGCCACGGCCAGACGGCCACGGTCAGCTCGGTGATGCCCATCTTGGTGATGCCCGACGCGACGTAGAGGTTCAGGCCCACCGGCGGGTGGCACATGCCGACCTCCATGTTCACGACCATCATGATGCCGAAATGGACCGGGTCGATGCCCAGCTTGATGGCGACCGGGAACAGGATCGGCGCCATGATCAGCACAATCGACGACGGCTCCATGAAGTTGCCGGCCATCAGCAGAAGGATGTTCGTCACCAGAAGGAAGGCGATCACGCCCAGCCCCTGGGCGACGATCCAATCGGCGATGCCCTGCGGGATGTTCTCCGACGTCAGCACGAACGAGAACAGCACCGCGTTCGTGATGATGTAGAGCAGCATCGCCGACATGCTGGCCGAGGACAGCAGCACCTTCGGCACGCCGCGCAGCGGCATGTCCTTGTAGACGAAGACCGCGATGATGAAGGCGTAGACGGCGCTCATCGCCGCGGCCTCGGTCGGCGTGAAGATGCCGGAATAGATGCCGCCGATGACGATGACGATCAGCAGAAGGCCCCAGATCGCTTCGCGCAGAGCCTTCAGGCGCTGGCCCAGGCTGGCCTTCGGCAGGCGCGGATAGCCGAACTTGCGCGCGCGGTACCAGGTAACGCCGCCCAGAACCGCCGCCAGCATCAGGCCGGGGATGACGCCCGCCATGAAGAGCTGGCCGACCGAAGCGGCTTGCGGGCTGCCGCTGGTGGCGACCGAGTACATCACCATCACGATCGACGGCGGGATCAGGATGCCCAGCGCGCCCGAGGTGGTGATGACGCCGGCGCCGAACTGCTTCGGGAAGCCCTGGGCGACCATCGCCGGAAGCACGATGGAGCCGATGGCCACCACCGTCGCCGGGCTGGAGCCCGACACCGCCGCGAACAGGGCGCAGCCCATCACGCCGGCGAGGCCGAGGCCGCCATGCCAGTGGCCGACCATCGCCGTGGCGAAGTTGATCATGCGGCGGGCCACGCCGCCGTGCGTCAGGAAGTTGCCGGCCAGGATGAAGAACGGGATCGCCATGATCTCGAACTTCTCGATGCCGGTGAATAGCTTCAGCGCCACGGCCTCGATCGGCACATTGGTCATGGTGAAGAGGAAGGTCAGAACCGTCAGGCCGAGCGAGATCGAGATCGGCATGCCGGTCAGCATCAGAACCAGCAGAAGGCCGAAGATGATGGCGGCGTTCATCGGTCGTTCTCCTTCGGTCCCTTACCGGCGGTCGGGCCGGCGGTCGGGCCGGCGGCCGGGCCGTTGCCGGGCTTGCGGCCCTCGTGATGGGCGATGTCGTGCGGGTGCAGGTTGTCGTCCATCTCGTACCAGTTGACGTCCTGCGCGGCGCGCTGCGGGTCGGTGATGTCCTCCTCCAGACCTTCGACATGACCGTGGTCGTGGTGCGGCAGTTCGCCGGTGCGCAGGAAGTTGACCATCACCTGAAGGAAACGGAAGCACATCAGGTAGGAGCCGACCGGGATCGCCAGATAGATGATCCACATCGGCCATTCCAGGTCCGCCGAGACCTGCTCGGTGTTCGACATGTGCCAGACGAAGGTGGAACCCATCGTGCCGACGACGCCGGTGAAGGTCGCGCCGGCCAGCAGGCCGAACACGATGAACTTCGACCGCATCGGGACGGACAGCTTGTTGATGAGCACGTCCACACCCACATGGATGCCGGTGCGGACACCATAGGCGGCGCCGAACTTCGCCATCCAGACGAACATGTAGATGCAGAGTTCCTGCGCCCAGGCCAGATTCCAATGCAGGATGTAGTCCTGGATGACGGGGATGCCGGACGCATAACGGTGGACGACAGCGACGAAGATGATCGTCGTCGCCGCGGCCATCAGGAAGGCGATAAGAATCTCCTCCAGATGGTCTAGGATTTTCATGGGCATGGTGGCTCCGCGCGCAGGAGGAAGCGCCCGCGTCGAGTGCGCGGGCGCTTGCCGAAGGCCGTGCTTTTGTCTTGTTTTCTTGAAAGACCGGGCGGGGGTGCCGCCCGGTTACCCGAACCGTGTTACTCGCACTTGGCGGCGTCGGTCTCGGTCTTGATGCTCGCCAGCAATTCCTTGCCGACGCGCGACGCCATGTCCTCGTGGACCGGCAGCATGGCCTGGCGCCACGACGCGCGCTCGTCCTTGGTCAGCTCGTAGAACTTGGTCTTGCCGGCGGCCTTCATCGCCTCCAGCGCCTTGTCGTTCTCTTCCTGGGCGATGTTGTTGGCGTACTCGGTCGCCTCCTTCATCGCGCCGTCGAGCTGGGTGCGGACGTCGGCCGGCAGGCCGTCCCAGAACTTCTTGTTCACGATGACCGCGTAGCCCAGATAGCCGTGGTCGGAGAGCGTGGCGTGGCTCTGCACCTCGTGCATCTTCTGGGTGTACATGTTGGACGGCGGGTTCTCGGTGCCGTCGACGACGCCGGTCTGCAGCGCCTGATAGACCTCGGAGAAGGCCATCACCTGCGGCAGGGCGCCGAGCGCGCGCATCTGCGCGTCGAGCACCTTCGAGGACTGGATGCGCATCTTGAGGCCCTTGAAGTCCGCCGTGGCGTGCAGCGGCTTGTTGGCGCTCATGATCTTGAAGCCGTTGTCCCAATAGGCCAGACCGGTGATGCCCTTGTTCTCCAGCTTCTGGAACAGCTGCTTGCCGATCGTGCCGGTGGTGACCTTCACCAGGGCGGCCTTGCAGGGGAAGATGTAGGGCAGGTCGAAAATCTCGAATTCCTTGGCGCCCAGCGGGCCGAACTTGGCCAGCGACGGGGCCAGCATCTGCACGGCGCCGAGCTGCAGGGCCTCCAGCTCTTCCTTGTCCTTGTAGAGCTGGCTGTTCGGGTAGACCTCGACCTTCACCTTGCCGGCGGTGCGCTGCTCGGCCAGCTGCTTGAACTTCTCGGCGCCCTTGCCCTTCGGGGTCTCCGGAGCGACGACGTGGCTGAACTTGATGACGATCGGCTCCTGCGCGGTGGCGGCGGTGGCGGCCATCAGGCAGCCGGCGGCGACGGTGGCGCACAGCAGCGAAACGAACTTCATAGGGGTCATCCTCCACTTGTTGTTGGCCAGACTGATAGTCCGGCCTTTGATATTCTTTCATTGTTCGATAATTTCTCCCCCGACGCTATTGTGGAAATCCGTAGCTGTGAACGTGACATATTGGTTGCCGTGCCAACACCTCTCCCCCCCATGACCGGCGGTGCGGCCAGCGCCGCCCATGGCCTCGGCCAGCGCGGCCCGGTGCAGGCCATGCCCATCGTGGCGATGGCGCTGGTCGTCCTTCTGTTCGGCGTCTTCCTGTGGGTGCTCCACCGCAGCGAGCGGGAGGAGGAGACTCTCACCCTCATCAAGGACGTGCTGTGGGTGGAGCAGAACCTGCATTTCCAGCTCACCTCCGACGAGGAGAAGCTGCAGTATCTCGCCGAATCGCTGGGGCGCGAGGACACCACACCGGTGAACTTCTCGGTGATGGCGCGCCACATCGTGACGGTGAATCCGGCGATCCAGCGCGTGGTGCGGCTGGACCCGCAGGGCCGGCCGGTGCGGTCGGAACCGCCGGTGGACGATGGGCCGGCGCTGGACGACGCCTTCGGCCCCAGCCCGCGCGCCGACGCCTTCCTGATCGCCCGCTCCTCGGGCCGGCGGGCCTATTCGGCGCCCTACCGGCTGGGGGCCGCGGACACCGCCTTCGAGGTCGTCATCCCCATCTTCCGCGGGGACCAGTTCGCGGGCGCGCTCGCCGGCGTGCTGTCGATCGACGCCCTGCTGACCCATCACGTGCCCTGGTGGTTCGCCCAGCGCTACCAGCTGGAGGTCATCGACCCCTACGGCGCGGTGCTGGGGACCAAGTCGCGCATCGCGATGCCGGAGCCCCGGCGCAGCCATGTCGTGCCCTTCGATCCGCCGGGGCATGGCCTGACCCTGGTCGCCACGCTGCATCAGCTGTCCGGCAACCTCGGGCGCAACATCCTGATCGCCGCCATCTTCGCGCTGACCGTTTCGGCCCTGTGGAGCCTGTGGGCGGTGCGCCGCCACATCGCCCGGCGAATCCGGGCGGAGGAGGCGCTGCGCGCCGAGCACGCCTTCCGCAAGGCGATGGAGGACAGCCTGACGGTGGGCATGCGCGCCCGCGACCTGGACGGGCGCATCATCTATGTGAATCCGGCCTTCTGCCGCATGGTCGGCTGGTCGGCGGAGGAACTGGTGGGGGCCGGGCCAATCATGCCCTACTGGTTGCCCGAGGATCTCGTTCACACCGAGGAGGTCTTCCGCGCCGTTCTGGCCGGCAACGCGCCGGCCAACGGCTTCGAGCTGCGCTTCCGCCGGGCCAACGGCGAGCGGTTCGACGCGCTGATCTACGAGGCACCGCTGATCGACGCCAAGGGTCGGCACACCGGCTGGATGGGCTCCGTCCTCGACATCACCGAGCGCAAGCGGGCGGAGGAACTGGCCCGCCAGCAGCAGGAACGGCTCCAGCAGACGGCGCGGCTCATCACCATGGGCGAGATGGCCTCCACCCTGGCGCACGAATTGAACCAGCCGCTGTCGGCCATCGCCAGCTATTGCACCGGCTGCCTCAACCGCCTCCAGGCCGGCAGCATTCGGCCGGACGAACTGGCGACGGCGCTGGAGAAGCTGTCCGGGCAGGCCAAGCGGGCCGGCCAGATCATCCGCCGGATCCACGACTTCGTGCGCAAGAGCGAACCGAACGTCGCTCCCTGCTGCCTGTCCGAGGTGCTGGAGGACTGCGTGGCGCTGATGGAGGCCGACGCCCGTCAGCAAGGGGTGAAGCTGGTGCTGGAGATGGGGCGTGGCCTGCCGGCGGTGATGGCCGACCGCATCCTGCTGCAGCAGGTGGCGGTGAATCTGATGCGCAACGGCATCGAAGCGATGGCGACGACCCGTCGCGACCGCCGCCGGCTGGGCGTGACGGTGCAGGAGGTCGACGGGGCGGTCCTGACGCGCATCCAGGACCGCGGTTGTGGCATTTCGTCCGAAAATGCGGAAAAACTGTTTTCTCCCTTCTTCACCACCAAGACCGAGGGCATGGGCATGGGCCTGAACATCTGCCGGTCCATCATCGAACACCATCAGGGGCGCCTGTGGTTCGAGCCCGCGCCGGACGGCGGAACCGTGTTCCTCTTCTCCCTGCCGGTCCTGTGCGACCCATCGGTGACGGGTGCGGCGGACTCCCACGACGAGAGAGCGGCCGATGTGTGAGCCGAAGCTTCACATCGTCGATGACGACGAGGCGATCCGCGACGCCCTGGGCTGGCTGTTCCAGTCGCGCAACGTCCCGGTGGCCTCCTGGCCGTCGGCGGAGGCGTTTCTCGCCGACTACGACCCGGCCATGACCGGCTGCCTTCTGCTCGACATCCGCATGGAGGGGATGAGCGGGCTGGAGCTGTTCGATCGGCTGTCCGCCATGGGCTGCCGGATGCCCGTGCTGTTCCTGACCGGCCATGGCGACGTGCCCATCGCGGTGTCGGCTTTGAAGAAGGGCGCCCGCGACTTTGTGGAGAAGCCTTTCAACGACAACGACCTCGTCGACCGGGTGATCGAAGCGCTGGCCTTCGACGCCGGGGAACGCGCGCGGCAGGCCGGGCAGGCCGGCGTGGCCGCCCGGCTGGCAACCCTGACCCAGCGCGAACGGCAGGTGATGGGGCTGGTGGTGGCCGGCAAGCTGAACAAGGTCATCGCCGACGAGTTGGGGATCAGCATGCGGACCGTCGAGGTGCACCGCGCGCACGTCTTCGAGAAAATGGGCGTCAAGACGGCGGTGGAACTGGCCCGCATGCTCGCGACGGTGGGGTGAGGGGGGAGGGAGGGCAACCGACGGGCTTGACAGGCGGGCTGATGCGGGCGACCCATTGGGGTGGGAAGCGCACCGCCTTCCCCTTTCCAGTCCGGATGCCATTCCATTTCCGTCAATGGTCGGAGAGTGCCTTGCGCCTGCCCTCATCGACGCTTGGCCTGGGGCTAGCCGCCATCGCCCCGCTGCTGCTGTTCCTGGCGGTGGTGGTCTGGATTCTGGATCTCCGGCAGCAGGACGTCCTGGCGGCGGAGTTGGCGGCGCAGGCCCGTTCCGTGATGGTCGCCATCGACCGGGAGCTGGAAAGCAAGGCCCGCCCGCTGGAGCTTCTGGCCGCGCTGAGCCGCAACACGGTGGACGATCTCGCCCTGCTGAAGTCGGAGGCCGCGGAGGCCGTGCGCAGCCAACCGGGCTGGCTGGCGATCGGAATGGTGCGGGTGGAGGATATGTCCCTCCGATTCCATACCCAGTACCCGCTGGGCGTTTCCCTGCCGCCACCGCGTTTGGACGAGGTGACCCGGCAAGTGGTCGCCACGCAGCGGACGGTGGTCGGCGGGGTTCTGCCTCCGGGAGGGCCGCCGGGACGTCCGGCGCTGATTGTTCGTGCGCCGATCCTGGACCCGGAAGGTCCTCCCGGCGCGTCCGTCCGGCACGTCCTGTCGCTGGCGGTCGGGCTGGACGGGTTGGGCGCCGTGCTGCGCGGATCGGGAATCCCCCAGGCATGGACGGTGTCGGTCGTCGACCCTTCCATGGTCATCGCCGCGCGGACCCGCGACCCCGACCTGCATATCGGCCAGAAGGTCAGGGACCAGATGGTCCCCCGGCTCATGGAACAGCATCCGAAACTGTTTTCGGCGACGACGCGGGAGGGACAGGAGGCGCTGGTTCTCGTTCACCGGTCGCAGCAGACCGGCTGGTCGATCATCATGGCCGTCCCGTTCGAGCAGATCAGCGGCCAGTTGAACCAGACGCGCACCACCATTCTGGCCGGTGCGGCGGGGGCCGGTCTGGCGACGCTGGTCCTGTCTCTGGTGGTGACGCGCCATGTCCGTCGCCGCCGCCATGCGGAACGCGAGGCCCGCGTCGCTCGCGAGGCCATGCTGGCGGAGCAGCGCCGCCGGCTGGAGGCCGAAAAGGAGCATGCCGAGGCCGCCAACCTCGCAAAGTCCGATTTCCTGGCCAACATGAGCCACGAACTGCGCACGCCGCTGAACGCGATCATCGGCTTCAGCGAGGCGTTGCTGTCCGGCCTGTTCGGCCCAAGCCCACCGAAGCATCAGGAGTACATCGCCAGCATCCACGCTTCCGGTCAGCATTTGCTGTCGCTGGTCAACGACGTTCTGGACATGGCGAAGGTGGAGGCGGGGCGCTTGGAGCTGTATCCGGAGCCGGTGCGGGTCACTGTCCTGCTGAGCGAATGCGTCGAACTGTTGGAAGCGCTGGCCGGTCAGAAGGGCGTGCGGATGGAATGCCCCCCCGTCGAACCCGGCCTTACGGTGACGGCCGACGCCATCCGGCTGCGGCAGGCCGTCCTGAACCTGTTGTCCAACGCCATCAAGTTCACGCCGGTGGGGGGATGGGTGCGTGTGGACGCGGCGCGTGGAGGGGATGGCTGCGTGACGTTGACGGTTGCCGATACCGGCATCGGCATGTCGCCGGAGGACATCACGATCGCGCTGGAGCCCTTCCGCCAAGTGAACAACTACATGACCAAGGCCCATTCGGGCACGGGATTGGGGCTGCCGCTCGCCAAGCGCTTTGTGGAGGCCCACGGCGGGCGGCTCGAGCTGAGCAGCGCCCCCGGAGAGGGGACGGTGGTGAGCATCGTCCTTCCGGGCACGCCGCCACACCCCACGCCCACGGAACGTGGAGAGGTCCTGCTGTCCAAGGCGGAATGATCCGGTTCGGTCGGGGGTGTGGCGGTCAAAGGCGATTGGCGGTCAAAGGCGATTAGAGCAAATTTCTGTTGGGAGCGAAGAACGGAAGTGAGGCTTGGCTGTTGGAGCGATTGCCCCATTGTGGAGGGTGTCGCGATGAGCCGAGCCTATTCGAGAGATTTGCGGGAGCGCGTGCTGCGGGCGTGCGCTGTCGGGACCGAGA
>NZ_JBFUHT010000028.1:0-126865 GCF_056402275.1 Azospirillum sp. P4_B5 | reverse complement strand
GAGCGCGGCACGGTCAAGGCCGGCTCGCCGGAGGACGCGGCCTACATCATGAAGAACGCCCAGTCGGTGATCATCGTCCCCGGCTACGGCATGGCGGTGGCCCAGGCCCAGCACGCGCTGCGCGAGATGGCCGACCTGCTGAAGAAGGAGGGCGTCGAGGTCAAGTACGCCATCCAYCCGGTGGCGGGSCGCATGCCSGGGCACATGAACGTGCTGCTGGCCGAGGCCAACGTGCCCTACGACGTCCTCGACGTCGAGAAGGCCAAGACGGTGTTCTTCATCAAGCGCGGCATGGCCGCCGGCTACGCCGGTGTGGAGAACGAGCTGTTCTTCCGCCCCAACACCATGATGCTGTTCGGCGACGCCAAGAAGGTCACCGAAGAGGTCGTGAAGTCGATGGAGTGATCCGCGCCTTTACGGCTGTGGGTTAGGATGAACCCCCGGGGCAGGCTCGCCCCGGGGGTTCTTTTTTGCCATCACAAGAAACGGAGAGAGGACGCCATGCCCGCCTACATCATCGCCGACGTGAACGTGACGAATCCCGAAGCCTATGAAAACTACAAGAAACTGACCCCGAACGCGGTCGCCAAGAACGGCGGGCGCTTCATTGCCCGCGGCGGGCAGGCGGAGGAGCTGGAAGGCGGCTGGCAGCCCAACCGCGTGGTCATCCTGGAATTCCCGGACTACGCCGCCGCCAAGGCCTTCTACGACAGCCCGGAATACCGCGAGGCGCGCGAGGCCCGGAAGGGCGCCGCCGACTTCCGCATGATCGTGGTGGACGGCGCCTGACATTCCCCGGAACAAGAAAAAAGCCGTGCGGAGCCGCACGGCTTCTCTTTCGGGAAGGGAAGGGGCCCTTACGCCTTCTTGACGCCGAAGCAGTGCTCCGGACCGGGGAAGCTGCGGGCCTTCACCTCGGCGGCGTAGGTCGCGGCGGCTTCGCCGATGGCGGTGCCGAGCTGGGCGTAGCGCTTGACGAACTTGGGCTGGAACTCGCCGAACAGGCCGAACATGTCGTCCGACACCAGGACCTGCCCGTCGCAGGCGGGGGAGGCGCCGATGCCGATGGTCGGGACGGCGACATCCTCGGTGATCTGGCGGGCCAGCGACTCCATCGTGCCTTCGATGACCAGGGAGAAGGCGCCGGCTTCGGCGATGGCGCGGGCGTCGGCGCGGATGCGCTCCGCCGCCTCCGGATCGCGGCCCACCGCCTTGTAGCCGCCGAGCGCGTTGACCGACTGCGGCAGCAGGCCGACATGGCCCATCACCGGAATGCCGCGGGTGGTCAGATAGGCCACCGTCTCGGCCATCTCCAGCCCGCCTTCCACCTTCACCGCCTGGGCGCCGCTCTCCGCCATGACACGGGCGGCGTTGCGGAAGGCTACCTGCGGGCTCTCCTGGTAGCTGCCGAAGGGCAGGTCGACGACCACGCAGGCGTGGCGCGAGCCGCGCACCACGGCCGCGCCGTGGGCGATCATCATATCGAGCGTGACGGGGAGCGTGCTGTCGAAGCCGTAGACCACCATGCCCAGCGAGTCGCCGACCAGAAGCAGGTCGACATGCGGGTCCAGCAGACGGGCGACCGGAGTCGTGTAGGCGGTCAGGCAGACGATCGGCTCTCCGCCCTTGCGCGCGCGCAGCGCCGGCACGGAAACGCGCGGAGTGTCCTTGGATGCGCTCATTGGCGACCCTCCCCTTATATTTTCTTGGCAGACATTCTTGTGCGGCGAAGCGGACCGCAGATGCACCAAAACCGCCCACGCGCAGACGCGGGGCGGCAGGTGCAAGACACAAGAGGGGCAAGCGCGCGAACGCGCATGGATGCCCGGCGCGCCGAAGCGCGCCTGTCAATCCGGCGCGAAACGCGCCTGAGGATTAATAGCCCTCGCGCTCCATACGCTTGCGGAGCAGCTTGCGGGTGCGACGCACCGCTTCGGCCTTCTCACGCGCGCGCTTCTCCGAGGGCTTCTCGTAGTTCCGGCGCAGCTTCATTTCCCGGAAAATGCCCTCGCGCTGCATCTTCTTCTTCAGCGCGCGGAGGGCCTGATCGACGTTGTTGTCTCGGACCAGAACTTGCACGTTAACCGTCACCTTTATCAAGTGAGCCGAGTTGCTATGAAGCAACAAACAGGCATGCGACAGGCATGCGCTTTCGGGCGCACCCCTTGTGTGGACCTTTATGTAGCACGGACGGGGCCGCCTGTGAAGCGGAGTCTTCCAACCACGCGTGTTCCTTGGGAACAATGCGTGGGCAAAACGGTTGCCCGGCGGCCCGCGGCGCCCAGATAATAGGGCATGGCCCTGTTGAAGATCGCCCGCATGGGGCACCCGGTGCTGCGCAAGGTCGCAGACCCTGTGCCCGACCCGACGGCCCCGGAGATCCGCCGGCTGGCTTCCGACATGATCGACACCATGCTGGACGCGCCCGGAGTCGGGTTGGCGGCCCCGCAGGTGCACGAATCGCTGCGCATGATCGTGTTCCGCGTTCCCGCCCTGCGTTCCGGCGGCGAGTCGGTGGAACCGACCGTCCTCATCAACCCGGTGATCGAGCCGCTGGACGATGGGATGGAGCACGGGATGGAGGGCTGCCTGTCGATTCCCGAGCTGCGCGGCGTCGTTCCGCGATTCGCGCGCATCCGCTACCGCGGAGTCGGGCTGGACGGCGAACCCATCGAGCGCGAAGCGGCGGGGTTCCACGCCCGTGTCATCCAGCATGAATGCGATCACCTGGACGGCGTGCTTTACATCGACCGGATGACCGATCTGCGCTATCTGGCCTTCACCGACGAGGCGCATCACGTGACCGAGGCGCTGGAACAGCAGGAGGGGAGAGACTGACATGGACGCTGCGCTGGACATGGACGCGGTGCGGGACGACATCCTGCTCTCCACGCTTCCCAACATCGTGTTCGACGGCTGGAGCCTCCAGGCGCTGCGCGACGGCGCGCAGATGGCCGGCTACGACGCGGCGACCATGCACCGTGCCTTCCCCGGCGGCGTGCCGGAACTGGTCGAGCATTTCGGCGCCTGGACCGACCGCCGCATGCTGGCCGAACTGGACAAGCACCCGCTCGACGAGATGAGGGTGGGCGAGAAGATCGCGCTCGCCATCCGCACCCATTTCGAGGTGCTGGAGCCGCACATGGAGGCTAAGCGCCGCCTGCTCGCCTATCTCGCCATGCCGCAGAATTTCGGCATGGGGCTGCGGATGCTCTACCGCACGGTGGACGCCATGTGGTTCGCGGCGGGCGACACGGCGACCGACTTCAACCACTACACCAAGCGCGCCACGCTGGCCGCGGTGCTCAGCTCCGCGACCTTCTACTGGCTGGACGACCGGTCGGAGGGCCATGCGGAAACCTGGGCCTTCGTGGATCGTCGGTTGGGCGACGTGATGAGCATGGGCAAGGCGATGTCCGCCATGGGCCGCGCCGGACGCCTGCTCAGCCATCTGCCGAGCCCCGCGCGCTTCGCCCGTCAGATCCGCCAGCGCGCCGGCAACGCGCCGGTGGACACCGCGTCCGCCCACATGGCGGAAAACATCTGACGGTTCAGGCCTTTACCTTCTTGCGGGACGGTTTCTTGGCGGCGGCGGTGCGGATCGCCGCCGCCAAGGCCGGGCGGGCCCAGAGCAGCAGTTCGTCCGGGTCGTCCAGCGCCGAGTCGGGCGGCGGAAAGTAGGGCAGGACCGTCGGCTTGTCGTCGAAGGGCTTGAAAGGGCGAAGGCCCAGCGCCTCGTACTCCGAGCGGTTGCCGTCGTCGGCCTTGAAGTACAGGATGTTGCGGGCGACCAGCGCGAAGACGACACCGTCGCAATAGACCGCATAGCCGCCGAACATGCGGCGGGCGGTGATGGCCCCCAACGGTGTCAGCGACTCGCACAGGAAACGGACGAGTTCGCTGACCGTGGCCACGGAGGGCCTACTTTTTGCGGAAGGCGTCGAGCGCCACGACCTCGCCGCGCTTCGGCTCCTCGCCGGAGCGGTCGGAGTCGGGCTTGTCGGCGTCGGTCTTGGCCGTGTCGGTCTTGGCGAGCTTCGCGATGGACGGCTTCCCCCCGTCCCGACCGTCCGCAGCCTTCTTCTCCGACGCTTCGCGCGCGGGGATGGTGGCGATCTCCGCCGACTCGGCGGGCTCCACCGGCTGGAACTGGAGGGCGAAATTTTCCGACGGATCGGCGAAGGTGGTGATGGCGGCGTAAGGGATGACCAGCCGCTCATGCACGTTGTTGAAGCTCAGCGTCACCTCGAAATGATCGTCCAGCGCTTCCAGCCCATAGAACTGGTACTGGATGACGATGGTCATCTCGTTGGGATACTGGGACGACAGATATTCGGGAATGTCGACGCCCGGGTAACCCGTCCGGAAGGTCAGGTAGAAGTGATGATCGCCGGGGAGCCCGCGGTCCGTCACCTGGCGGAGCGCGTCACGGACGACACCGCGCAGGGCGGCCTCGACCATGCGGTCATAACGCAACTGCTCTCTCGGCATTCTTGGGCGGGTCCTTAACGCCAGACGGGTAAGTGTGGGCCTTCTGTTGCTAGGCGGCCCACGGCCCCACCCTCAGGTGCTACCCATCGGGGATTGATTTCGGTCAGTCACCGCCGTTAGGCGGCAACGGCGACCGGAGCAACGTTGTCGTTGGCAACTATTGCAATGGCCCGATAACGGCGGAACCATGCCGGGCGAAGACCATGCCTTTACCACGCGTGTCGATCCTATTTCGCCCCCAACGAACCCGCTCCCTACGGCAACGCCCGAGAGACCGGTGGTTTGTTTGGTGGAGGCGCCGGGTACCGCCCCCGGGTCCACAACGCTTATTCCGCAAGGCGTTTATCGCCATAGTCGGCTGCTGCCGACGGACCCAATATAGGCCCTTCGCCCGGCGTTGGAAAGGGGGTGCCGCGGATTCTGAGCGGAGGTCTCCGCGAAAGGGATGACTGTGCGGGTTCGCGGACGTAGAGTGCCGCCCGAATTCAGTCCCCGGAGTACCCATGCCGATCACGCCCGAGCAGCGCGCCGAGATCGACCGCCTGCGCGCCGTCACCGCCACCACCCGCCGCGCCACCGTTCCGGCCCTGGAGGAGATCCTCTATGAGCCGATCGAGGTCCTGGACCACGGCTTCGTGCGCGTCGTCGATTACATGGGCGACGATTCGGCCGTCGTCCAGGCGGCGCGCGTGTCCTACGGCAAGGGCACCAAGAAGGTCACCGAGGACGCCGGCCTCATCAAGTATCTGATGCGCCATCGCCACTCGACGCCGTTCGAGATGTGCGAGATCAAGTTCCACGTCAAACTGCCGATCTTCGTCGCCCGTCAGTGGATTCGCCACCGCACGGCGAACGTCAACGAATACTCCGCGCGCTACTCCATCCTCGACCGCGAGTTCTACATCCCGACGCCCGAGAACCTGGGCGCCCAGGCCGTCGTCAACCGGCAGGGCCGCGGCGACGTCCTCCAGGGCGACGAGGCGGCGGCGGTGATGAAGCTGCTGCGCGACGATTCGGAGACGGTCTACGCCCATTACGAGGAGATGCTGAACCAGCGCGAGGACGGCACCACCATCGAGGAGGGCCGCCAGGGTCTGGCGCGCGAGCTGGCGCGCATGAACCTGACGCTGAACTATTACACCCAGTGGTACTGGAAGGTCGATCTCCACAACCTCCTGCATTTCCTCAGCCTGCGCGCCGACCCGCACGCCCAGTACGAGATCCGCGTCTACGCGGAGGCCATGCTGGACGTGGTGAAGCGCTGGGTCCCCGCCGTGTTCGACGCCTTCAGCGAGTACCGGCTGGGCGGCACCCACATGTCGAAGACCGGGCTGGAGGTCGTGAAGCGCCTGCTGTCCGGCGAGGCGGTGACCCAGGAGGCCAGCGGCCTGTCCAAGCGCGAATGGCGGGAGCTGATGGACCAGCTCGGCCGCGCCGAGTAACGCCCGCTTCAACTGTGTAAGGACCAACCGTCATGACGCCGCCCCCGATGACTCCGCACGAGGCCGATGGACTCCACCGCCAGGGCCTCGTCGCGGCGCAGGCCGGGCGGTTCGACGAGGCTGTGGACCTGATCGGGCGGGCCATCGCCGCCTATCCCTCGGTCGCCGTCTGGTGGGCCAACTACGGGCTGGTGATGGAAAGCCTGGGCGATGTCGCCGGGGCGGCCAACGCCTATGCCGGGGCGCTGAACCTCGATCCGTCGCTGGAGATGGCGATGGACGGGCTGCTCACCATGGCGGAGGCGGTGCGCCGGGCCGGCGATTCGGCCCGCGCGGAGGCCTTCTTCCGCCGCGCCATCGCGCTGAACCCGAAGACGCTGGCTGCCGTCGCCAATCTGGGCGTGCTGCTGCGCGCCCAGGCCCGGCGGGCGGAGGCGGTGACGCTCTATGAGAGGGCCGGGCGGCTCGATCCGGCCAACTGGGCGCACCACTACAACCTCGGCAACGCGCTGGCCGAGATGAACCGGCTGGGCGAGGCCGATGATGCCTATGGGGCCGCGCTCACCCTGGCGCCGGGCCGGGCGGAGGTGCGGGCGAACCGCGCCACCCGCGTGCTCGCCATGCAGGGGCGGGCAGAGGAGGCCTTGGCGGAGATCGACGCCGTAGTGGGGCAGCATGGCACCGTCGACTCGCTGCACGCCTCGCGCCTCTACCTGATGCAGTTCGTGCCGGGGCTGGCCATGCCGGCCATCGCCCAGGCCCACGCGGACTGGGGCGCCCGCTACCCCGACCGTCCGGCGCCCGCGGTGGCCGCTCCGGCGCCGAAGATGCGCATCGGCTATGTCTCGCCGGATTTCCGCGCCCATCCGGTGGGCTTCTTCCTGGAGCCGGTGCTGGCAAATCACGACCGCGACGCCTTCGAGGTCGTCTGCTATGCCAACACCGCCAACCCGGACTGGAAGACCGAGCGGCTGATGGCCCAGGCCGACCACTGGGTCTGGACCACCGGCATGGACGACGGGGCTCTGACTCAGCGCATCCAGGCGGACGGCATCCACATCCTGGTCGATCTGGCGGGCCACACCTTCGGCAACCGCCTGCCGGTCTTTGCGCGGCGTCCGGCGCCGGTGCAGGCGACCTGGGCGGGCTATGTCGGCACCACCGGCCTGCCGGCCATTGACTACCTGATTTCCGATTCGCGGCAGAGCCCGCCGGGGTCGGACGGCTGGTGCATCGAGGGCGTGGTGCGCATGCCCGACGCCTACGTGCCCTGGGCGCCGCCCGAGGACGCGCCGCCGGTCGCACCGCTGCCGCTGGCGACGCGCGGTCACGCCACCTTCGGCTCCTTCAACGCGCTGCCCAAGCTGAACGCGGAGGTCGCGGCGCTGTGGGCGCGCGTGCTGGGCGCCGTCCCCGGCTCCCGCCTGCTGCTGCGCACACCGGGGCTGGACGACGCCGGCACCGCCGCGCGCACGCTGGCCCTGTTCGAGCGGGCCGGGCTGGACCCGGCGCGGGTGGATCTGCGGGGCGGGGCGCCGCACCGGGAGTTCCTGGCCAGCTACGGCGAAGTCGATGTGGCGCTCGACCCCTTCCCCTACTCGGGCGGGCTGACGACTCTGGAGGCGCTGTGGATGGGCGTGCCGGTGGTGACGCTGGGCGGCGACCGTTTCTGCGCCCGCCATTCGGTGACGCACCTCGCCTCGGCGGGGCTGTCCGATCTGGTCACGGACGGGCCGGACGGCTACGTCGCCAAGGCGGCGGCGCTGGTTGCCGACCCGGCGGGGCTGGCGGCCCTGCGCGGCGGGTTGCAGGACCGGCTGGCGGCGTCCCCGGCGCTGAACGGCGTGCGCTTCACCCGCGCGCTGGAGGCCGCCTTCGGCGTGATGTGGCAGCGCTTCCAGGCCGGGCAGGGGCGGGCGAGCTTCGCCCTGAGCTTTGATTAAGCCAGCTTTGACTGAGCGGGATCAGGCGCGCTCGGACCCCGGTGCGCCGGTGCTCCACAGCAGCCCCAGCACCACGCCCTTGCAGCGCGGCAGCAGCAGGCCGGTCAGCAGCAGGGTCAGCAACGGCCAGATGGTGAGATGCACCCAGGTCGCCGGCTCGTAGCTCTGCTCGACCGACAGCACCGCCGGGATGATGATGTGGCCGACGATCAGGATGGTCATCCAGGGCGGGGCGTCGTCGGCGCGCAGGTGGCCGAAGGCCTCGCCGCAATGGGTGCAGTGGTCCACCGGCTTCAGGTAGTTCCGCAGCAGGCGCCCGCGTCCGCAGGCCGGGCAGTTGCCCATCAGCCCGCGCAGCGCCGCCGTCGTCTTCGACCGCGCGCCGTCTTCCGCCCCATCGTTCACCGACCTGTCTTCCGCCGTCATGACCGTCCCCCCTGCGATCCGCTCCCCGAAGGGGCTCATATGGGGAGGGAGCGACCGATCGTCACGCCGTTCCGTCGTCCGCACTTCGGCATTGCGCCGCGCGCAGGGCCTCGACGCGGCGGGCGATGTTCTCCAGCCGCATCTGAAGCTCATGGGCGCACAGCGCGTGCGCGGCGGCGCGGGCTTCGGCCTCGATGTCGGCGATGGCGGATTCGAGGGCTTGGAGTCGGGCGTCGCGCGGGTCTTCGCTCATCGGATTCCTGCTCCGGCAGTTGACGGACCGGCCCCTGGGCGTCTACGGGATGCACAAACCCCCTCCGGGAGCCTGGAGCCATGACGATCACCCGCCTGTTTCTCGCCGCCGCTACGGCGGCCGTCGCGCTGACCAGCGCCGCCGCCTTCGCCCAGACCAAGACCGTCGCGATCACCGCCATCGTCGAGCATCCGGCGCTGGACGCCACGCGCGACGGCGTGATCGAGGCGCTGAAGGCCGCTGGCTACACGCCGGGTGACACCCTGAAGGTCGAGTATCAGAGCGCCCAGGGCAACCCCGCAACCGCCGCGCAGATCGCGCGCCAGTTCGCCGGCGCCCGTCCGGACGTGATCGTTCCGATCTCCACCCCCTCGGCCCAGGCCGTCGTCGCCTCGACCCGCGACATTCCGGTGGTCTTCACCGCGGTGACCGACCCGGTCGGCGCGCAGCTCGTCCGCAGCCTGGACAAGCCGGGCGCCAACGTGACCGGCGTGTCGGACATGGCCCCGGTGGCCGAGCATGTCGCGCTGATCCGCGAGATCGTGCCGTCGGTCAAGCGTCTGGGCGTCCTCTACAACGCCGGCGAGCCGAACTCCGTCTCGCTGGTCAAGGCGCTGAAGCTGGAGGCGCAGAAGGCCGGGCTGACCGTGGTGGAGGCGACCGCCACCAAGTCCGCCGACGCCCAGCCCGCCGCCCGCAGCCTCGTCGGCAAGGCCGACGCGCTCTACGTGCCGCTGGACAACACGGTCGTCTCGGCGCTGGAGAGCGTCGTGGCGGTGGGCCAGCAGGCCAAGCTGCCGGTCTTCTCCGCCGACACCGACAGCGTGGCGCGCGGCACGGTGGCCTCCATCGGCTTCGACTACCGGCAGGTCGGCCGCCAGACCGGCGAGGCCGTGGTCCGCATCCTGAAGGGCGAGAAGCCGGGCGACGTTCCGGTGACCTTCGCCAAGGGCACCGACCTGTTCGTGAACCCGAAATCCGCGGCGGCGATGGGCGTGACCATCCCCGAGGCGGTGACCCAGCGCGCGACCAAGGTGGTCGGGCAGTAAGTTGTTTCGCAGCAAGTTGTTTCATTGATGGGGAGTGGTTGCGCCGGGCCCCCCTCCCGACCTCCCCCCGCTTTCGCAGGGGGAGGAGAAAGCCCTCCCCTGCGGAGCGGGGGAGGGTTTGGGTGGGGGCCCGCCTCGACATTCCCCAAGG
The DNA here is from genome assembly GCF_056402275.1 of Azospirillum sp. P4_B5. Classification (NCBI taxonomy): domain Bacteria; kingdom Pseudomonadati; phylum Pseudomonadota; class Alphaproteobacteria; order Rhodospirillales; family Azospirillaceae; genus Azospirillum; species Azospirillum sp. P4_B5. The sequence continues at coordinate 117,110 of NZ_JBFUHT010000028.1, read as the reverse complement.
ACCAATCATGAGTGAAATCGCCTTCTTCGGGGCCGTCGAGATCGGGCTGGTGTACGCGCTGGTCGCTCTCGGCGTGTACCTGTCCTTCCGGGTGCTCGATTTCCCGGACCTGACGGTGGACGGCAGCTTCCCGCTGGGGGCCGCGGTCTGCGCCACGCTGCTGGTCGCCGGGGTCAACCCGTGGATCGCCAGCCTCGTCGCGGCGTTGGCCGGATCGATGGCCGGGCTGGTCACGGCGACGCTGAACGTTCGCTTCAAGATCCTGCATCTGCTGGCCAGCATCCTGACCATGATCGCGCTGTTCTCGGTGAACCTGCGCGTGATGGGCCGCCCGAACGTGGCGCTGCTGATGCAGGACACGGTGCTGACGCCCTTCTACGGGCTGGGGCTGCCCGACCATGTGGTGCGGCCGCTGGTCGTGCTGGTCGTCGTCGTCGCCGTCGTCCTGCTGCTGTCCCGCTTCCTGAACAGCGAGTTCGGCCTCGCCATGCGGGCGACCGGGGTCAACGCCCGGATGGCCCGGGCGCAGGGGGTGCAGACGGACTTCCATATCTACGCCGGCATGGCCCTGTCGAACGGGCTGTGCGCCCTGGCCGGCGCGCTGTTCGCCCAGACCAACGGCTTCGCCGACGTGACCACCGGCATCGGCACCATCGTGGTCGGTCTGGCCGCGGTGATCGTCGGCGAGACGGTGCTGCCGGCCCGCACGATGCTGTGGGCGCTGGTCGGCTGCGTCGTCGGCTCCATCCTCTACCGTCTGGCGGTCCAGCTGGCCCTGTCGGCGGACGCCATCGGGCTCCAGGCCTCCGACCTCAACCTCGTCACCGCCGTCCTGGTCGCGGTGGCGCTGATCCTGCCGCGGATGCGGCTGAAAGCCGCATCGAAGAAGAGGGAGGCCGCCCGATGATCACGGTCAACGGCATCCACGTCACCTTCGGGCGCGGCACCCCGCTGGAGAAGCACGCCCTGCGCGGCGTCGACCTGACGATCCCGGAAGGGCAGTTCGTCACCGTCATCGGCTCCAACGGCGCCGGCAAATCCACTTTCCTGGGCGCGCTGGCCGGCGACGTGATCGCCGAGGAGGGCAGCATCGCCATCGACGGGGTGGACGTCACCCGCTGGGCGACGCCGAAGCGCGCCTCGCTGGTCGCCCGCGTCTTCCAGGACCCGATGGTCGGAAGCTGCACCGCGCTGACCATCGAGGAGAACATGGCGCTGGCCGCCGCCCGCGGGCGCCGCCGCGGCCTGGGCTTCGCCCTGCGCGGCGACCGCCGCCGGCATTTCCGCGAGCGCATCGCGGAGCTGGGGCTGGGGCTGGAGAACCGGCTGCACGACCGCATGGGCCTGCTGTCCGGCGGGCAGCGGCAGGCGGTCAGCCTGTTGATGGCGACGCTCGCCGGGTCGAAGATTCTGCTTCTCGACGAGCACACGGCGGCGCTCGACCCCGGAACGGCGGAGTTCGTGCTGGGCTTGACCCGCCGCATCGTCGAGGAGAACCGGCTGACCACCCTGATGGTCACCCACTCCATGCGGCAGGCGCTGGACTACGGCGACCGCACGGTGATGCTGCACGAAGGGCGGATCGTGCTCGACGTGTCGGGGGAGCAGCGTGCCGGGCTGGACGTGCCGCATCTGCTGGCGCTGTTCGCCAAGCAGCGCGGCGGCGAGGACATCACCGACGACAGCCTGCTGATCGGCTGAGGCGGGGGAGGGGCGTCAGACGGTCTTGCGGTCGCGCTCCTCCACCGGGTCCTCGCGGTCGGCCTCGAACAGGGCCTGAAGCTCGGCGGCGGCCTGGCGGGAGGTCTGGATCAGGCGGTTCTCGTCGTGGTGCACGGCGTGCTGCCGGATCAGCGTGCGCTCGTCGTGCTCGCGGAAGGTGTCCAGCGTGTGGCGGGTTTCCTCCGGCGGCAGGCCCAGCGATTCCAGAACGCCACCGGTCAGTCGCAGGCTCGAATCGTAGGTTTCGCGCACGAAATGCGTGACCCCGCGGTCCATCAGGAAATGGGCGTGGCGGCGGTTGCGGGCGCGGGCGTGGATGACGAGGTGGGGGAAATGGCGCGTCGCCAGCTCCACCACGCGCAGCGACTGCTCCATGTCCTCCAGCGCCACCACCAGCACCTTGGCCTTGTCGGCACCGGCGGCGCGCAGCAGGTCGAGCCGCGACGGGTCGCCGTAATAGACCTTGTTGCCGAAGCGCCGCACGACATCGACCTGCTCGGCGCTCTGCTCCAGCGCCGTGAAGGGAATGCCGCGCAGCCGCAGCACGCGGCCGACGATCTGCCCGACCCGGCCGAAGCCGCAGATCAGCACCGGCGGCTCCCCGTCCGGCGCGATGGTGTCGTAGGGGCGGACGGGCTTGACGATCAGGCGCGGCGCCAGCCAGCGCTCCTCCGTGGCGAAGACGAAGGGGGTGGCGATCATCGACAGCGTGACCACCAGCATGGCCGTCGCCGCCTGCCCCCCGCTCATCGCCCCGACGCCGACGGCCAGCCCGAACAGCACGAAGCCGAACTCGCCGCCCTGGCTCAGCACGGTGGACAGCCGCACCGACCCGCCCGTGCGCAGGCCGGACAGGCGGGCAAGCCCGAACAGCGCCGCCGCCTTCAAAGCCATCAGCCCGAGCGCCAGCGAGAGGTAGCGGACCGGCTCGGCCATCAGCGCGGCCACGTCGGCCCCCATGCCCACCGACACGAAGAACAGGCCGAGCAGCAACCCCTCGAACGGCGCGATGTCCGCCTGCACCTCGTGCCGGTACTCCGAGTCGGACAGCAGCACCCCGGCCATGAAGGCGCCGAGCGACATCGACAGCCCCGCCCAGGCGGCGAACAGGGCGGTGCCCAGCACGATCAGCAGGGCGGTGGCGGTGAAGATCTCCGGCGTGCGGGCGCCGTCCACGGCGCGCAGCACGGGACGCAGCAGGTAGCGCCCGCCGGCGAGGATCGCCGCGATCGCGCCGCCGGCCTTCAGCACGGCCAGCCACGCCGTCCCCGCGTCCGGAACCTCCCCGGCGCCGTGGCCGAGCAGCGGCAGCAGCGCCACCGCCGGGATGATGGCAAGGTCCTGGAACAGCAGGATGGAGAAGGCGCTGCGCCCGGCGTTGGTGGTCAGCAGTTCCCGCTCCGCCAGCATGGGCAGCACCATGGCGGTGGAGGAGAGGGACAGGCCGAATCCAGTCACCGCGGCGGCGGCGGGGGTGAAGCCCAGCAGGAAAATGGTGGCGGCGGCGATCAGGACGGCGGTCACCGCGACCTGCGCACCGCCGAGCCCCAGGACCGATCGGCGCATCACCCACAGGCGGGCGGGGCGCAGTTCCAGCCCGATCAGGAAGAGCAGCATGATGACGCCGAGTTCGGAGACGTGGCGGATCGCCTCGACGTCTGTCACCAGCCCGAGCCCGCCCGGACCGATGGCCAGCCCCGCTGCGAGATAGCCGAGCGGCCCGCCGAAGCCGATCCGCTTGGCCACCGGCACCGCCAGGACCACGGCGGCCAGCAGCACCACCAACGTCACGAAATCCGGCATCGGCCCCGTCCGCGCTGTGTCGAGGGACGGAATATGGGGGGCGGCAGCCCCCGGCAAAGGATTGCCCCCTCCCTAACCCTCCCCCGCTTCGCAGGGGAGGGAACCGAACTCCCTCTCCTGCGTCAGCGGGGGAGGGAAGGGACCCGCGGCGCAAGCCGTGGGAAGGGTGGGGGCAAGTACGCTGCCTTACGACACCACGATCCGCGGTGCCGCGCGGGCCGGGCCCTGCTCGCCGGCGATCTTCTCCCACACCCGCTTGGCGATTCCGCGGTAGACCTTCGCGTGTTCCGACTCGGGCTGGGACACCACGATGGGCTGGCCCTGGTCGGAGGTTTCGCGGATGTCGAGGTGCAGCGGGACCTCGCCGAGGAACTCCATGCCCAGGTCCGTGGCCTCCTTGCGGGCGCCGCCGTGGCTGAAGATGTCCGTGCGGTGGCCGCAGTTGGGGCAGCAGAAATAGCTCATGTTCTCGATGATGCCGAGGACGGGCACGTCGACGCGGCGGAACATGTTCAGCCCCTTACGGGCGTCCAGGAGCGCGATGTCCTGCGGGGTCGAGACGATGATCGCCCCGGCCAGCGGCACCTGCTGCGCCATGGTGAGCTGGGCGTCGCCGGTGCCCGGCGGCATGTCGACCACCAGAACGTCGAGCGTGCCCCAGTTCACGTCGCGCAGCATCTGCTGGAGCGCGCTCATCACCATCGGGCCGCGCCAGATCATCGGCGTGTCCTCGGCGACCAGGAAGCCCATCGACATCACCTTGATGCCGTAGTTCTCCATCGGCTCCAGGATTTTGCCGTCGCGGCTGGTCGGCCGGCCGGAGATGCCCAGCATGCGCGGCATGGACGGGCCGTAGATGTCGGCGTCCAGAAGCCCGACCTTCAACCCGTTCGCCGCCATGGCGAGGGCAAGGTTGCTGGCCGTGGTGGACTTGCCGACGCCGCCCTTGCCCGACGCGACGGCGACGATGGCCTTCACGCCCGGCACCAGCGGCTTCTGCTCCGCCGGCTGCCCATGGGAGTGGCCGCCGTGGGAATGGCCATGGCCGCCATGGGCGTGCCCATGATCGTGCCCGTGACCCTGCTGCGGGGCGGCACCCTGGCCGGCGGGGCGGTGCGCCGTCAGGACCGCGGTGACCGACAGGACGCCCGGCAGGGCCTCCACCGCTTTCTCGGCGGCGTGGCGCACCGGCTCGGCCTGGGCACCGCGCTTCGGGTCCACCTCGATCGAAAAGGCGACGTGCCCGTCACGCACGACAAGACCGGACAACATGCCGAGGCTGACGACGTCCTTGCCCCGTTCCGGATCGACAACCGTCCTCAGAGCTTCAAGGACTTGAGCTTCGCTGACCTGCGCCATGGTTGAAAACTCCGCTTCCTTCCCGATATTGGCGGATATCCGTCGGTGAAATCCTTCCCCGAATGGGATGGGCACTATAGGGCCGGCGGACAATAATGGTAAAGGGATCGGACGGTCCGGAAACGATTTGTTTTCCGGAATTTCCGTCCCAAGAATTGAGAGAGCGCGAAGGGGAACGAACGGAATGCCGTGGAGCAATCAGGGAGGGGGCGGCGGTGGCGGCCCCTGGGGTCCTCCGCCGGGTGGTGGCGGTCAGAATCCGTGGGGACGTCCGCCGGGTGGCGGTGGCGGCGGTGGTAGCGGTGGCGGAGGGCCGCAGCCGCCGGACCTGGAGGATCTGCTGCGCCGCGGCCAGGACCGCCTGAAGCGGGTGATGCCGGGCGGCGTCGGCAGCGGCCGGGGCATCGCGCTCGTCGTCGGCCTGCTGGCCGTGGTCTGGCTGGCCAGCGGCATCTACCGCGTCGAGGCGGACGAGCAGGGCGTCGTGCTGCGCTTCGGCCAGTGGGTGCGCACCGAACAGCCCGGTCTGCGCTACCACCTGCCGTCGCCCATCGAAACGGTGCTGATGCCCAAGGTGACGCGCGTCAACCGGATCGAGGTCGGCTACCGCTCGGCCGGCGACGGCCGCCGCGGCGACCGCGACGTTCCCGACGAATCGCTGATGCTGACCGGCGACGAGAATATCGTCGACATCGACTTCACCGTCTTCTGGGTCATCAAGGACGCGGGCCAGTATCTGTTCAAGATCCGCGACCCCGAGGCCACCGTGAAGAAGGCGGCGGAAAGCGCGATGCGCGAGGTGATCGGCCGCACCGACCTGCAGCCGGCCCTGACCGAGGCCCGTCAGCAGATCGAAACCTCCACCCGTGGGCTCCTCCAGGCCATGCTGGACGACTATGAGGGTGGCATCGAGGTGACGCAGGTGCAGCTGCAGAAGGCCGACCCGCCGTCGCCCGTCATCGACGCCTTCAACGACGTGCAGCGCGCCCGCGCCGACCGCGAACGCGCCCGCAACGAGGCCGAGGCCTATCGGAACGACGTGATCCCGCGCGCCCGAGGCGATGCGGAGCGGCTGATCCAGGAAGCGTCCGCCTACCGCGAGCAGGTCGTGAGCTTGGCCCAGGGTGACGCCGACCGCTTCCGCAAGGTCTACGACGCCTACTCGACCGCCAAGGACGTGACCGCCAAGCGCATGTATCTGGAAACCATGGAAGAGATCCTGAGCGGCGCCAACAAGGTCATCATCGACGGCAACGCGCAGGGCGCCCAGGGCGTGGTTCCCTATCTGCCGCTCAACCAGCTTCAGCCGGCCCCGGCGCGGCCCGCCGGCCAGCAGCCGGCCCGTTGAGGAGGGATGCCATGAACCGCAGTCTGTTGGTGGCCGGCATCGGCATCCTCGTGGCGGGCGTCCTCGCCTCGGCCTCGCTGTTCACGGTGAACGAAGCGCAGCAGGCGCTCGTCCTCCAGTTCGGCGACCCTGTGCGCGTCATCCGCGAGCCCGGCCTTAAGGCCAAGATCCCCTTCATCCAGGAGGTGCGCATCCTCGACCGCCGCGTGCTCGACCTCGATCCCCCGGTGGAGCAGGTCATCCTGGCCGACCAGAAGCGCCTGGACGTGGACGCGTTCGCGCGCTACCGCATCCTGGACCCGCTGCGCTTCTACCAGACCGCCGGCAACGAGGCGGTGGCCGAGACGCGGATGAACTCCATCGTGAACTCGGCGCTGCGTCGCGTTCTCGGCAGCGAAACCCTGCTCGCCATCCTGTCGGACGAGCGTCCGCGCGTGATGAACGACATCCGCAGGCAGGTGAACGACGAGGCGAAGCGCTTCGGCATCGAGATCGTTGATGTCCGCATCCGTCGCGCCGACCTGCCGGAGGAGACCAGCCAGTCGATCTTCGCCCGCATGCGGTCGGAGCGTGAGCGCGAAGCCGCCGAGGCCCGCGCCCAGGGTCAGGAGCAGTCGCAGCAGATCCGCTCCCGCGCGGATCGCGAGCGCACCGTCATCCTGGCCGAAGCGCAGCGTGATTCGCAGATCCTGCGCGGTGAAGGCGACAACCAGGCGCTGAAGATGATCGCCGAGGCGACGTCGCAGGACCCGCAGTTCTACAGCTTCTACCGGACGCTCGAAGCCTACCGGAAGTCGCTGAACAAGGACGACACCACCATGGTGCTGTCCCCGACCGGCGAGTTCTTCCGCTACTTCGGCGACATCACGGGTGGCGGCAACGGCCAGCCGGCGCCGGCCTCGGGCAACGGCCCCGTGCCGCAGCGGGCTCCGGCCCCGGCGACCGCCCAGCAGCAGTAAGACGTCGCGCTCGCTTCCCCTTCCCCCTTGTCCCGGGGGAGGGGATGGGGTGGGGGTTCCCGTTCTCCCACCCCAATTTTATCTTCCCGCCCCGCATTCCTTCTCTGAAATGCCGCCCGACCAATGACGGATTTTCTCACCGCGCTGGCCCTGGTCCTGGTGATCGAGGGCGTGCTCTACGCGCTGTTCCCGTCCGCGATGCGGCGTCTGATCGTCGAAGCGCTGACGATGCCGGAGAACCGGCTGCGCGCCGTCGGGCTGGTGACGGCGATGGCCGGGGTCGGATTCGTCTGGCTTCTGCGCGGCGCCTGACACCCTTTTGCCGCGCGCGCGTCGCTGGACCGCGCCGCCATTTTCCGGCCATACTCCGACTTCTATACTCGCGCGTCCTCCGTGGCGAATGGGACCCGTGCGCCTTTGCTTGAAGCGGTGACGCGCGGGGATTACATCCGGCACACGGATCGGTGAAGCGCCCCCTCGGACCGCGATTCGCATGAAGCCGCGAGCCGATTGGAACAGATGGCCGATTGGAACAAGAAGGTGCCGGATGTCCGGCAGGGAGAGCTGAGTTGAACCCGAACCACCCCATCCACCGCGCCGAGCCCGGCCGCGAAGCGGACATCCGGTCGCTGGGCCGCCGGCTGCGCGTCGTGCCGCTGATCGCCGCTCTCCTGTTGGGGCTGTCCGCCGCCGTCGGCACCCCCGCCATGGCCCAGTCGCGCCCGGCGCCGACCAGCTTCGCCGACCTTTCGGAAAAGCTGCTGCCCGCTGTGGTCAACATCTCGACCAGCCAAGCGGTGGCGCAGCGCCAGCAGGGCGCCCGTCCCGAGATGCCGCAGTTTCCGCCGGGCTCACCGTTCGAGGAGTTCTTCCGCGACTTCTTCGACCGCCAGCAGCAGGACCAGCCGCAGCAGCCGCGCAAGTCGACCTCGCTCGGTTCCGGCTTCATCATCGACGCCAAGAACGGCTACGTGGTCACCAACAACCACGTCATCCAGGACGCCGACGAGATCACCGTCATCCTGCAGGACGACACCAACATCAAGGCGGAACTGATCGGCAAGGACCCGAAGACCGACGTCGCCCTGCTGAAGATCACCACCAACCACCCGCTGGTCGCCGTGCCCTTCGGCGATTCGGACGCCATGCGCGTGGGCGACTGGGTGCTGGCCATCGGCAACCCGTTCGGCCTCGGCGGTTCGGTCACCGCCGGCATCATCTCGGCCCGCCAGCGCGACATCAACGCCGGCCCCTATGACGACTTCCTGCAGACCGACGCCTCGATCAACCGCGGCAACTCCGGCGGCCCGATGTTCAACCTGAACGGCGAGGTCATCGGCATCAACACGGCGATCTTCTCGCCGTCGGGAGGTTCGGTCGGCATCGGCTTCGCCATCCCGTCCAACCTCGCCAAGCAGGTGGTCGCGCAGCTCCGCGAATACGGCAAGACCCGCCGCGGCTGGCTGGGCGTGCGCATCCAGGGCGTGACCCCGGAGATCGCCGAGAGCCTGGGCCTGCAGGGCCACAAGGGCGCGCTGGTCGCCTCGATCACCCCGAACGGTCCGGCGGCCAAGGCCGGCATCCAGGCGGGCGACGTGGTGACCAAGTTCGATGGCAAGGAAATCAACGAGATGCGCCGCCTTCCGCGCGTCGTCGCCGAGACGCCGATCGACAAGGCCGTCCCGATCGAAGTGTGGCGCAAGGGCAAGTCGCAGCAGCTTCAGGTGAAGGTGGGCGAGCTTGAGGCCGCCGAGGAATCGGGCCTTCTCGCCGCCAATCCGGAGGAGCAGCGCCGCCAGCCGCAGCAGGCTCCGGCTCAGAAGCCGACCGAGACGCTGGGCCTGAAGCTGACCAACATCACCCCGGAGCTGCGCCAGCAGTTCGAGATCAAGCCCGAGCTGAAGGGCGTCGTGGTGACCGAGGTGGCGGGCAACTCCACCGCGTCGGAGAAGGGCATCCGCGCCGGCGACGTCATCATCGAGGTTGGCCAGGAGGAGGTCCGCAAGCCGGAAGACGTGACGGCGAAGATCCAGAAGGCCAAGGAGCAGGGCAAGAAGTCCATCCTGCTGCTGGTGGACCGTCACGGCGACCTGCGCTTCGTCGCCATCCCGCTCAGCCAGGGCTGATCCGGGGGGCTATCCCCAAACGAAAAGGGCACCGGCGGGAGACCGCCGGTGCCCTTTCGCTTTGTGAGGTTGCGGAGGTGTGCCCGTCAAGGGTGGGGGATCAGCCCTCCACGAACTCCCCGATCCGGTAGCCCTGGGCGAACAGCAGGGCGGTCAGGTCGCCGTGATCCACGCGGGCGCGGGCCTGGGCGGCCACCGTCGGCTTGGCGTGGAAGGCGACGCCCAGCCCGGCGGCCAGCAGCATCGGCAGGTCGTTGGCGCCGTCGCCGACGGCCATGGTCTCGACGGTCGGGACGTGGCGCTCCCCGGCGTAGGCGAGCAGGGCCTCCAGCTTGCTGTCCTTGTCGAGGATCGGCTCGACCACCGCGCCGGTCATGACGCCGTCCACCACCTCCAGCACGTTGCCGCGGTCGTCGTCGAAGCCGACCCACTGGCGCACCCGCTCCGTGAAGCAGCGGAAGCCGCCGGACACCAGCACGCAGGTCGCCCCGTTGGCGCGCATGGTGGACACCAGCGTCCTGGCGCCGGGCATCAGCGTGGCGCGCTGCCACACCTCGTCGACGACGCTCTCGTTCAGGCCCTTGAGCAGGGCGACCCGCTCGCGCACCGCGCCCTTGAAGTCGATCTCGCCGTTCATGGCGCGGGCGGTGATCGCGGCGATGTGGTCCTTCAGCCCGACGTAATCGCCCAGCTCATCCAGCATCTCCTGCTCGATGATCGTCGATTCCATGTCGGCGACCAGCAGGCGCTTCCTCCGATTGCCCGGCTTCTGGGCGATGACGTCCACGGCCAACCCGTCCAGCGCGAGATTGGCAAGCGCGCGGCGGACGGCGGCCTCGGCCTGCTCGGGCACGAGCCCTTCCTCGGCGATGTCGCAGGCGCGGTCCGGCGCCAGCCAGTCCGGCTTGGCGGTGTCGGCCCCCAGCGCGGTCAGGGACGCGCGGGCGGCCTGCACGGCCTGCTCGTCGAGAACGGCGGAGGCGGCGGCGATCAGCGTAACGACAGCGCTCATGGCGGGGCGATCCTGGAAGAGCCGTGGGGAAGGGCGCGCGCGCTCCCTAGCACAGCCGGGGGGAGCGCGCCAACCGTCGTGCGTCGAGCCAACGCCCGTGAGCCGTCTTGCATTGATGGGCCTTCCCCTGCCATACGCTGTAGCCGGAGGAACGTCAGGCAAGGCGACATGGTTAAGGACAGCCCGCGGAACCGGGATGTGCGGCACCGGCATGTGGTGGTGATCGGTGGCCCGACGGCCTCGGGCAAGTCGGGCATGGCGCTCGACATCGCCCTGGCGCGCAACGGCACGGTCATCAACGCCGACAGCATGCAGCTCTACGCCGACCTCGACGTGCTGACCGCCCGTCCGGGGGCGGACGATCTGGCGCAGGCCCCGCACCGGCTCTACGGCGTGCTGCCGGCGGCGGAGCGCGGGTCCGCGGCCCGATGGCGCGACATGGCGCTGGCCGAGATCGCCGAGGCGCACGCCGCCGGGCGCCTGCCCATCGTCGTCGGCGGCACCGGCCTCTACCTGCGCACGCTGATGGAGGGACTAAGCGCCGTCCCCGCCGTCCCGGACGAGGTGCGCAAAGCCGCCCACGCCCGTTTGCGGGACCTGGGCGGCGAAGCCTTCCGCGCGGAGCTGGTGGGCCGCGACCCGGCCTCGGCGAAGCTGAACCCCGGCGACACCACCCGCCTGACCCGCGCCTGGGAGGTGCTGGAGGCCACCGGCCACCCACTGTCCCATTGGCAGACCCAACAGGCCGAGGGCGCGCCGGAGGGGCTGCTGTTCTCCGTGCTGGTGATCGACCCGCCGCGCGACGCGCTCTACGCCAATTGCGACCGCCGCTTTCGCGTGATGATGGGGCAGGGGGCGCTGGAGGAGGTGCGGCGGCTCGACGCGCTCGGCCTCGACCCCGACCTGCCGGCGATGAAGGCGCTGGGCGTGCCAGAACTGCGCGACCATCTGCGTGGCGCATTGACCCTCGACGAAGCCATTGCGCTGGCTCAGCAATCGACACGCCGCTACGCGAAGCGGCAGGTCACCTGGTTCCGCCACCAGCTCGCGGCGCGGCCTCCGGCCTCCGCGCTGCATGGCTGCCATACGATCAATTCGCTCTACACAAGACCACTTAGTGAAGCAATACTGACCTATCTTGAAACGACGTTGCGTCGTTGACCCTCAGGAGGATTGAAAGTGACGGTCGATTGGGGAAACGTGTTTGCCGGTCGCGTCGCCGGTATGGGGGCTTCGGAAATCCGGGAGCTGCTGAAGCTGCTCGAGCGGCCGGAAATCATCTCCTTCGCCGGGGGCATCCCGGACCCCGATTTCTTCCCGACGGCGGCCATCGCCCGCGCCTATGAGAAGATCTTCCAGTCCAACAGCGGGGCCGGCGGCGCTCTTCAGTACACCATCAGCGAGGGCTTCACGCCGCTGCGCGAGTGGATCTGCGCCTACATGGGCCGCCGCGGCATCCAGGCCGGGCTGGACGAGGTGCTGGTGACCAGCGGCTCGCAGCAGGCGCTGGAGTTCGTCGGCAAGCTGCTGATCGGTCCGGGCGAGAAGATCCTGGTGACCCGCCCGACCTATCTCGGCGCGCTCCAGGCCTTCTCGCCCTACGAGCCGCAATACCTCTCCGTCCCCGGCGACGCGGAGGGGCCGGATTTGGCCGCGGTTGAGGCGGCGCTGGAGCAGAAGCCGAAGTTCTTCTACCTCGTCCCCGATTTCCAGAACCCCAACGGCACGACGATCTCGCTGGCCCGCCGCGAGGCTCTGCTGGACCTCTGCGCCAAGCACGGCGTGCCGATCGTCGAGGACGCCGCCTACACCGAGCTGCGCTACGAGGGCGAGGCGATCCCGTCCATCGCCGCGCTGGACGCCGCCCGCAACGGCGGCAAGATCACCAACGTGCTCTTCTGCGGCTCCTTCTCCAAGACGATGGTGCCGGCCCTGCGCGTGGGCTGGATCAACGGCCCGGCCGAGGTCGTCAACCGGCTGGTGCTGATGAAGCAGGCCGGCGACCTGCACACCAGCACCATCAACCAGATCGTGCTGCACGACGTGGTGTCGCAGAGCTTCGACAGCCACATCCGCCGCCTGCGCGCCGGCTACAAGGAGCGCCGCGACGCCATGCTGACCGCGCTGGCCGAGTTCGCTCCGGCCGGGGTGACCTGGACCAAGCCGGACGGCGGCATGTTCGTCTGGATCGAACTGCCGGAGGGCACCGACGGGGTGGACCTGCTGGCCCGCGCCATCAAGGAGGCCAACGTCGCCTTCGTCCCCGGTTCGGCCTTCCACGCCGACCGCTCGGGGAAGAACACGCTGCGCCTCAGCTTCTCCAACAACAACCCGGAGCGCATCCGCGAAGGCATCCGCCGCCTCTGCGGCCTGCTCCAGACCGTCGCGGCGTAACCTCCGCCACGTCTTGCGCAACGGCCTGCCTCCGCACCCGCGGGGCAGGCCGTTCGCGTTTGCGGCGGCTTCGCGGGGAGGGCGGTCTTTCCAGCTTGCGAAATATTTGGAAAAACTGCGGCAAAAAATCTTTTCGATCATTCGCAAAATGGGTTGACCGGTGACCGGCGGATTGTCTAGTTTGCCGGTCCCGGCCTTCGCCTTTGGGGATAACCCCTTGTTTTCCCAGCAGGCCATCGCCGGGGTTTGAGAAGGAACAGGGCCGCCCGTGAAAAGAGGGGCCCCCATTGGAAGGTCGTGAGCTATGCCCGAACAGAAGCTGACCGGCGCGCAGATCGTCATCAAGGCCCTGAAGGACCAGGGCGTCGACATCATCTTCGGTTATCCGGGCGGCGCGGTACTTCCGATCTACGACGCCATCTTCCAGCAGAACGACATCAGGCACATCCTCGTCCGGCACGAGCAGGCCGCCGTGCACGCCGCGGAAGGCTACGCCCGCTCCACCGGCAAGGTGGGCTGCGTGCTGGTGACCTCCGGCCCCGGCGCCACCAACGCCGTGACGGGTCTGCTGGACGCGCTGTGCGACAGCATTCCGCTGGTCTGCCTGTCCGGGCAGGTGCCGACCCACCTGATCGGCAACGACGCCTTCCAGGAGGCCGACACCACCGGCATCACGCGCCCCTGCACCAAGCACAATTACCTGGTGAAGGACGTCAACCAGCTCGCCCGCACCATGCACGAGGCCTTCTACGTGGCGCGCAGCGGCCGTCCCGGCCCGGTGCTGGTCGACATCCCGAAGGACGTGCAGTTCGCCGACGGCACTTACGTCCCGCCGACCGAGGTGAAGCACAAGACCTACCGCCCGCAGGTGAAGCCCGAGATCGCCCGCGTGGAGGAGGCCATCGAGCTGATCGCCACCGCCAAGCGCCCGATCTTCTACACCGGCGGCGGCGTGGTGAACGCCGGCCCGATCGCGGGCAAGCTGCTGACCCAGTTCGTGAAGATGACCGGTTTTCCGATCACCTCGACCCTGATGGGGCTGGGCGCCTTCCCGGCGTCGGACCCGCAGTGGCTGGGCATGCTGGGCATGCATGGGACGTACGAGGCGAACCTCGCCATGTACAACTGCGACGTCATGATCAACATCGGCGCCCGCTTCGACGACCGCGTGACCGGCAAGCTGTCGGAGTTCGCTCCGGGCTCGAAGAAGATCCACGTCGACATCGACCCCAGCTCGATCAACAAGAACGTCGCGGTGGACATCCCCATCGTCGGTGACGCCGGCGCCGTTCTGGAAGACATGATCCGCATCTGGAAGGCCCGCCAGAAGCGCGCCGACCAGACCGCCCTGAAGGAGTGGTGGGGTCAGGTCGAGGGCTGGCGCGCCCGCAACTGCCTGAACTACAACCGCACCGAGGCGGTAATCAAGCCGCAGTACGCGCTGGAGCGGCTGCGCGAGGCGCTGCGCGGCAAGAACCATTACGTGACGACCGAGGTCGGCCAGCACCAGATGTGGGCCGCCCAGTTCCTGCCCTTCGACGAGCCGAACCGCTGGATGACCTCCGGCGGCCTGGGCACCATGGGCTATGGCCTGCCGGCGGCCATCGGCGCGCAGCTCGCCCACCCCGACGCCATCGTGGTGGACGTGTCGGGCGAGGCGTCCTTCCTGATGAACATGCAGGAGATCGGCACGGCGGTGCAGTACCGCGCCCCGGTCAAGATCTTCATCCTGAACAACAAGTACATGGGCATGGTGCGCCAGTGGCAGGAGCTGCTGCACGGCTCCCGCTACTCCAACAGCTACTCCGAGGCGCTGCCCGACTTCGTGAAGCTGGCGGAAAGCTGGGGCTGCGTCGGCCTGCGCGCGACCACGGTGGCCGAGGTGGACGAGGTCATCGAGAAGATGCTGGCCGTCACCGACCGCCCCTGCATCATCGACATCGCCGTGGACCCGAAGGAGAACTGCTTCCCGATGATCCCCGGCGGCAAGGCCCACAACGAAATCCTGTTCGGTCCGGAGGACAGCCCGTCCGACGCCACGCCGGAGGACGGCATGGTGCTGGTCTGATCGCGGCGACCAAGACGAACGGTTGAAGGCCCTCTGGCGGAGTACGGATCGTGGAAGAGAAGATCGAGAAGCACACCATCGCCGTGCTGGTGGACAACGAGCCGGGCGTGCTGGCCCGCGTCATCGGCCTGTTCTCGGGCCGCGGCTACAACATCGAAAGCCTGACGGTGGCGGAGGTGAACAACGCCGACCACCTGTCGCGCATCACCCTGGTCACCTCCGGCACCCGCATGGTGGTGGAGCAGATCAAGGCCCAGCTCGACCGCCTCGTGCCGGTGCACAAGGTGCACGACCTGACGGACGAGGGACCGTCGGTGGAGCGCGAACTGGCGCTGGTCAAGGTCGCCGGCACCGGTGAGCGCCGCATCGAGGCGCTGCGTCTGGCCGACATCTTCAAGGCGAAGGTGGTGGACGCCACCCTGACCTCCTTCGTGTTCGAACTGACCGGCACGACGGCGGAGGTCGACGACTTCGTCGGGCTGATGGCCCAGCTCGGCCTCGTCGAGGCCAGCCGCACCGGCGTCGTCGCCATGTCCAAGGGAGCCACCGGGTTCTGATCCTGGCCTTATGACGGCCAGGGATGACAGGGGGCCATGAGTTTGAAGCGACCCAGCCCGCCGTCCTTTATCCGTCTACCGAACAGTGTTCTGCTTGACGCGGCCCTTTCGCCGGTGGAGTAATTCCGCTGCGCAAAACCCGCACCACCAGATCGAAAAATCCAAGGAAGACCACCATGCGCGTCTATTATGATCGTGATGCCGACGTGAACCTGATCAAGGGGAAGAAGGTCGTCATTGTCGGCTACGGCAGCCAGGGCCACGCCCACGCCAACAACCTGCGTGACAGCGGTGTGAAGGACGTGCGCATCGCCCTCCGCCCGGGCTCGGCCACCATCAAGAAGGCTGAGAACGCCGGCTTCACGGTCATGTCCCCGGCCGAGGCCGCCGCCTGGGCCGACGTGGTGATGATCCTCACCCCGGACGAGCTGCAGGCCGACCTGTACCGCGACGACCTCGCCAAGAACCTGAAGGAAGGCGCCGCCCTGGCCTTTGCGCACGGCCTGAACGTGCACTTCAACCTGATCGAGCCGCGTGCCGACCTCGACGTGTTCATGATCGCGCCGAAGGGCCCCGGCCACACCGTCCGCGGCGAATACCAGCGCGGCGGCGGCGTGCCCTGCCTCGTGGCCGTGCACCAGAACGCCTCGGGCAACGCGCTGGACATCGCCCTGTCCTACGCCTCGGCCATCGGCGGCGGCCGCGCCGGCATCATCGAGACGACCTTCAAGGAAGAGTGCGAGACCGACCTGTTCGGCGAGCAGGCCGTGCTCTGCGGCGGCCTGACCGAGCTGATCAAGGCCGGCTACGAGACGCTGACCGAGGCCGGCTACGCCCCGGAGATGGCCTATTTCGAGTGCCTGCACGAGGTGAAGCTGATCGTCGACCTCATGTATGAGGGCGGCATGGCCAACATGCGCTACTCGATCTCCAACACCGCCGAGTACGGCGACTACAAGACCGGCCCGCGCATCATCACCCCGGAGACCAAGGCCGAGATGAAGCGCGTTCTGGAGGACATCCAGACCGGTCGCTTCGTCCGCGACTGGATGCTGGAGTGCAAGGCCGGCCAGCCGTCCTTCAAGGCGACCCGCCGCCGCAACGCCGAGCATTCGATCGAGCAGGTCGGTGAGAAGCTGCGCGCCATGATGCCGTGGATCGCCGAGCGCCGTCTGGTCGACAAGTCCAAGAACTGATCGGTTCGCAGGGGGAGGAGAAAATTCCCTCCCCTGCGAAGCGGGGGAGGGTTAGGGTGGGGGCAAGCGCCGCAGCACGTTCACACATCCCCCCGCGACCGGTCCGCCTTCGGCCGCTCGTCGAGCAGCGGCCGGCCGGTGTGCACGAAATGCACCACCTCCGCGATGTTGGTCGCGTGGTCGCCGATGCGCTCCAGGCTCTTGGCGATGAACAGCAGGTGCATGTGGGCGGTGAACATCTCCGGCAGGCGGGCCGCCGACTGGTTGATGCTCTCGCACAGGCTGGTGTAGAGCGCGTCCACCTCGTCGTCGGTGCGCCAGACGCGCAGCGCCAGCTCGACGTCGCCGTCCACATAGGCGTCCACCGCCGTGGTCAGGCGCTGGCGCACCAAGCGGCCCAGGTTGGGCAGTGTGCTCATCGCCGGGGATTCGGGGAATTCCGCCACGGAAACGGCGCGGCGGGCGGTGTTGGCGGCGTGGTCGCCCACGCGCTCCAGGTTGCCGGCGATCTTCAGGGCGGCGATCACCTCGCGCAGGTCGTCGGCGACCGGCTGGCGCAGCACCAGCATGCGCATGCAGTTCGCCTCGATCTCATGCTCGTAGCTGTCGAGCCGCGCGTCGGACTCCACGATGGCGCGGGCCTGCTCCGGGTTGCGCTGGGTCAGGCAGGTCAGCGCGCCGTCGAGCTGCGTTTCCGCGGCGCCCGCCATCTGCACGATGCTGGCCTTCAGCCGCTTCATGGCGTCTTCGAAGGCGGTGACGATGTGCGGGGCGGGGTGCTTCATGGGTGCGGGCCTTGTCGGTATCGGTGCGGCGGACGGCCGGGAACGTTACAGTTTCGCGGCCCCGCAGGCCAGTCCTCTTGCCGTGGGACGATGCGGCGCGGGCGGCATGGGAACGGTTGATTTCGCAAGTGCGAAATGGCAAGAGTCCGGCGCTCCTACCCCTTATGACCAAGCACGGACGCCGACCCTCATGATCGAACGCCGTTTCGAACAGATCATCTTCGCCAGCCGCTGGCTGCTCGCCCCCTTCTATCTGGGGCTCGTCGTGTCGCTGGTGCTCCTGCTGGCGAAGTTCACGCAGGAGATCTTCCACATCGTCCCGCATGTGCTGGAGATGCAGGAAAAGGACGTGCTGCTGGCCGTGCTGACCCTGATCGACCTGTCGCTGGCCGGCAACCTGCTGCTGATGGTGATCTTTTCGGGATACGAGAACTTCGTGTCGAAGATCGACGTGGCCGATCACAAGGACCGTCCGGACTGGATGGGCAAGGTCGACTTCGGCGGGCTGAAGCTGAAGCTGATCGCGTCCATCGTGGCGATCTCCGGCATCCACCTGCTGAAGAGCTTCATGAACATCGACAACACCAGCAAGGAGAACCTGATGTGGATGGTCATCGTCCACATGACCTTCGTGGTGTCGGGCGTGCTGCTGGCCCTGATGGACCGGCTGGAGGGGAGCCATCACGGAGCGCACGGCAAGGCTGCGGCGTCGGCGAAATCCGATCATCCTTGAGGCAGCCGGAAGGGGCCGGCTCCGGGGCGCCGGAGCGGTTTCAAGCCCGACACAAAGCCGTTGCGGCGGGTTGGGAATCAGCCTAAGGATACCCCCGACGCGAGCGGGGCGGTTGGCCGGACGCCGGAGGTTTTCGCCTCCTGTTGACGGAAAATTAACCCTGACGCGGCAGTGTGGCGAGCACCGGAGGACGGCGTTCCGCCAGGACTTCGGGGACTGGACATTCCGCCGGGACCGGCCTTGCCTCAAGGACCGTCTCCCATCGACCAGAGCGCCGGACCGGCGCCGGCACCCGCCCCACGGGCGCCGGCAACAGGGTTCGGCAAGGCGTGCCGGCTGCACTCTCCGCTTGAGCGCGAAGGGGCATTCGTCTATGGAACCGTTGGCGGGCGTGGCCCTCCGCACCGGAGCGGGCACATCGCCGGCAAGGCCGTCTCAACCGCAATGAAGAGTTAGTCGGGTCCATGCTTTCCAAACTCCTCGGCGTGCTTTCCGCCGACATGGCGATCGATTTGGGGACGGCCAACACCCTGGTCTATGTCAAGGGGCGCGGCATCGTTCTGAACGAACCCTCGGTCGTGGCGATCGCCAACGTCCGCGGCAAGAAGCAGGTGCTGGCCGTCGGCGACGAGGCGAAGATGATGCTGGGCCGCACGCCCGGCAACATCCAGGCCATCCGCCCCCTCCGCGACGGCGTCATCGCCGACTTCGAAGTCGCCGAGGAGATGATCAAGCACTTCATCCGCAAGGTGCACAACCGGCGCAGCTTCGCCAGCCCGCAGGTCATCATCTGCGTGCCGTCGGGCTCCACCGCCGTGGAACGCCGCGCGATCCAGGAATCGGCGGAGGCCGCCGGCGCCCGCCGCGTCTTCCTGATCGAGGAGCCGATGGCCGCCGCGATCGGCGCCGGGCTTCCGGTGACGGAGCCGACCGGCTCCATGGTCGTGGACATCGGCGGCGGCACCACCGAGGTGGCCGTGCTGTCGCTGGGCGGCATCGTCTATTCCCGCTCCGTCCGCGTGGGCGGCGACAAGATGGACGAGGCGATCATCGGCTACATCCGCCGCACCCACAACCTGCTGGTCGGTGAAGGCTCGGCGGAGCGGATCAAGAAGGAAATCGGCTCGGCCTGCCCGCCGGAAGACGGCGAGGGCCGCATCCTGGAAATCAAGGGCCGCGACCTGATGAACGGCGTGCCCAAGGAACTCATCATCTCCGAGCGGCAGATCGCCGAATCGCTGGCGGAGCCGGTGTCGGCCATCGTCGAGGCGGTGAAGGTCGCGCTGGAGCACACGGCGCCGGAACTGGCCGCGGACATCGTGGACAAGGGCATCGTGCTGACCGGCGGCGGCGCCCTGCTGGGCAACCTGGACTTCGTCCTGCGCCACGCCACCGGCCTTCCGGTGTCGATCGCCGACGACCCGCTGTCCTGCGTCGCGCTGGGCACCGGGCGGGCGCTGGAGGAGATGAAGACGCTGCGAAACGTCTTGGTCAGCGCCTACTGATTGGTGTATTGCTCGCTTGGGTTCCCCCGGTGGCACGTCCATTCGCCGGCGTAGCCGGGGGCGGATCGCGTACCTGGACGGGATGATCCTGTGAAGCCTCGCAATTCCGGTTCCGTCGTGCGCCTCGCCGCCCCGCTGCGGGCGCTCGCCCAGCGCTTCTCCTTCCTCCTGCTGGTGCTCGCCTCCGTCGCGCTGATGATGGTGGGCCGGATCGACGCGCTGTCGGTGGACAGCGCCCGCGCCCGGGTGACCGACGCCTTCGCCCCGATCCTCGACGCGATCTCGCGCCCCGCCGCCACCGCCGCCCATGTCGTGGAGTCGGTGGTCGAGGTGCAGAACGCTTTCGAGGAGAACCAGCGGCTGAAGGCGGAGAACGCGCGGCTGCTGCAATGGAAGCAGGCGGCGCTGCGGCTGGAGGCGGAGAACATCAGCCTCCGCTCCCTGCTGAAGGCCACGCCGGAGCCGTCCTCCTCCTTCATCACGGCGCGGGTCATCGCCGCTCCGGGCAGTTCCTTTCTGCGCACGCTGGTGGTGACCGCCGGCCGCCGTGACGGGGTGCGCAAGGGGCAGGCGGCCCTCGCCGGCAGCGGGCTGGTCGGCCGGGTGATCGAGGTCGGGGAGTGGTCGGCCCGCATCCTCCTGCTGACCGACATCAACACGCGCATTCCCGTGGTTCTGGAGCGCTCGCGCCAGCGGGCGGTGATGGCGGGCGACAATTCCGACCAGACCCGGCTCCTCTACCTGCCCCCGGAAGCGCCGGTGCAGGTGGGCGAGCGGGTGGTGACCTCCGGTCATGGCGGGCAGTTTCCGCCGGGCCTGCCGGTGGGCGTGGTGTCCTCGGCTGGTGAACGTGGCGTCCGGGTTCAGCCGAACGTCGACCTGTCGCGGGTGGAACACCTGCAATTGGTTGAGTTCACGCTGCCGGGAAGCGAGGCGGAACCGTCGTCCGAGTCGAAATGACGCTGACCCTGTGGCAGCGGCTGGACAAGACGGGGCGGAATCTTGCTCCGTTCGCGGTGACGGTCATGCTGGCGCTGGCCGGGATGATCCCGGTGCCGCTGCCCGGCTATGCGTCGGTGGCGCCTTTCCTGACCGCAATCGCCGTCTATTATTGGGCGATCCACCGGCCCGACCTGATGGGGCCGGGCACCGCCTTCCTGATCGGGCTCCTGCAGGATTTGCTGACCGGCGGGCCTCTGGGGGTGAACGCGCTGGTGCTGGTGCTGGTCCATTGGGCGGTGTCCAGCCAGCGGCGCGTGCTGGCGTCGAGCACCTTCGCCCTGATGTGGTTCGGCTTCGGGCTGGTCATGATGGGGGTTGCCTGCATCCAGTGGCTGGCCTTTTCGGTGCTCCAGGCGACGGTGCTGCCGTTCAGGCCGGCGCTGTTCCAGGCGCTGCTGACCATGGCCTTCTTTCCGGCGATCGCCTGGACGCTGATCCGTGTCCATCGCGCGTTCCTCAGGGATGACGGGCAGGGATGAGGCGGCGAGGGATGATGTGGCAGGGGATGTGAGCCTTTGACTGCGATGGATCGCGACACCGACCGCTACCGCCTGCTGACCCGCCGCGCCGCCGTGCTGGGCGGGCTGAAGCTCGCCGGTCTGTCCGCGCTGGTCGGGCGGCTCTATTACCTGCAGGTGGTGGAATCCGCGCGCTTCACCATGCTGGCGGAGGAGAACCGCATCAGCCTGCGGCTGGTCGCCCCCTCGCGCGGCACCATCGTCGACCGGTTCGGCGCGCCGCTGGCCGTGAACCAGCAGAATTACCGTGTCGTCGTGGTGTCGGAGCGCACGCGCAACATCCAGGACACGCTGGACAAGATCTCCAAGATCGTCCCGCTGACCGACGGCGACCGCCGCCGCGTGATGCGCGAGCTGCACCGCAAGCGCCGCTTCGTGCCGGTCACCGTGCGCGAGAACCTGACCTGGGAGCAGGTCGCCACCATCGAGATGAACACGCCGGACCTCCCCGGCGTCGCCATCGAGGTCGGCGAGATCCGCCACTACCCGGAGGCGGAGGCGACCGCCCACATCCTGGGCTATGTCGGCGCGGTGTCGGAGGCGGAGCTGAACGGCGACCCTGTGCTGTCGCTGCCCGGCTTCCGCATCGGCAAGGCCGGGATGGAGAAGTATCACGAGAAGGCGCTGCGCGGCACGGCGGGGACCAGCCAGCTCGAGGTCAACGCGGTCGGGCGCGTCATCCGCGAGCTGTCGCGCGACGAGGGGCAGCCGGGCCGCGAGGTCCAATTGACCATCGACATCGGGTTGCAGAAATTCGTGCAGCAGCGGTTGGCGCAGGAGGTCAGCGCCTCCAGTGTGGTGATGGATGTGCACACCGGCGGCATCTACGCCTTGTGCTCCCACCCCAGCTACGACCCCAACCAGTTCACCATGGGCATCAGCGCCGAGCTGTGGGAGGAGCTGCTGTCCAACCAGGCGACCCCGCTGAACAACAAGGCGGTGGCCGGGCAATACCCGCCGGGCTCCACCTTCAAGCCGGTGGTGGCCCTGGCGGCGTTGGAGTCGGGGGTGATCAGCCGCAACCACACCGTCTTCTGTCCGGGCCACATGGACCTCGGCGACCACCGCTTCCATTGCTGGAAGAAAGGCGGGCACGGCACGGTGGACGTGGTCGGCGCGCTGCGCCATTCCTGCGACGTGTGGTTCTACGACGTGTCGCGGCGGATCGGCATCGACCGCATCGCCGAGATGGCCAACCGCTTCGACATGGGGCAACTGACCGGGCTGGACCTGCCGCACGAGCGGCCGGGCCTGATCCCGTCCATCGACTGGAAGAAGGGTGCTCTGGGCAAACCCTGGGCGCAGGGCGAGACCTTGATCGCGGCGATCGGGCAGGGCTACGTGCTGTCCACCCCGATGCAGCTCGTCGCCATGACCGCGCGGCTGGCCAACGGCGGTTTCGCGGTGAAGCCCCACCTGACCAAGCAGATCAAGGCGCTGTCGGGCGAGCAGACGAGCTGGCCGCCGATCGGGGTGAAGAAGGAGAACCTCGATCTCGTCCTGCGCGGCCTCTACGAGGTGACCAACGCGCCGAACGGCACCGCCTACAAGTCGCGCATCACCGAACCCGGCTATGAAATGGCCGGCAAGACCGGCTCCGCCCAGGTTCGCCGCATCACCATGGCGGAGCGCAGCACCGGCGTGAAGAAGAACGAGGATCTGCCCTGGCGGGAGCGCGATCACGCGCTGTTCATCTCCTACGCGCCGGTCAGTTCCCCGCGCTACGCCTGCGCGGTGTTCGTGGAGCATGGCGGCGGCGGCTCCACCGCGGCGGCGCCGATCGCGCGCGACATCCTGCTGGAATGCCAGAAGCGCGACCCGGGCCGCGCCGCCGTGGCGGAGAGCGCTCCGCCGCCCCCGCCGCCGGGCGATACCCGGGGCTGAGGGGCGTTCCGAACGCGCGGATGCCTATGCCGCGCGTACCTCGGCCAGGAACTGGTCCACCTCGCGCTTCAGGCCGGCCGCACGTTCGGCCAACTGGTCGGCGGCTCCCTTCACGCTGTGGGTGGCGGCGCTGGTCTCCGCTTCCGCTTGCTGGATGCCGACGACGTTGCTGGACACTTCAGCGGTGCCGTTGGCCGCTTGCTGGGCGTTGCGGCTGATCTCCCCGGTCGCCGCGCTCTGCTGCTCGACGGAGGCGGCCATCTCCGCGGTGGAGCGGTCGATGTCCTCGACCTGGGTGATGATGGCGCGCATGGCGTCCACCGTCCGGCCGGAGGCGCTCTTCACTGCGGCGATCTGGTTGCCGATCTGCTCCGTCATCGCGTGGGTCTGGTTGGCGAGGTTCTTCACCTCCTGCGCCACCACCGCGAAGCCCTTGCCGGCCTCGCCCGCGCGGGCGGCCTCGATGGTCGCGTTCAGCGCCAGCAGGTTGGTCTGGGAGGCGACGGAGTTGATGGCGGCGACGATCTGGTCCACCTGCTCGATGGCGCCGGACAGGGAATCGAGCTGGGTCTGCGCCAGATCGGCTCCCTCCGCCGCGGCCTTGGAGCGGGCGGCGGCGCGGGACACGCGCTCTGCCAACTCGTGAATGGAGGCGGACATTTCCTCCGACGCCGCGGCGACGGTCTGCACGTTGGCGCTGGCCTCTTCCGACGCACCGGCCACGGCGCCGCACTGGGCGCTGACTTCCTCGACCGCGGCGGAGAGCTGGGAGGCGGTGGCCTGAAGCTCCGTCGCGGCGCCGCCGACGTCGTTGACGATGACCCCCACCCGCGCTTCGAACCGGCCCGCGAGGTCGAGCATCGCCGCTCGCTTCTCCGCCTGGGACCTGGCCGCGGCCTCCTTGGCCTCGCGCTCCATCGCGCGGTTGCGGATCAGGTTGGTCTTGAACACCTCCGCTGTGGCGGCGATCTCCCCAACCTCGTCCTTGCGTCCGGTGCCGTACAGCAAGGTGTCCAGGTTGCCGTCGGCAAGGCCGCGCAGGCAGCCGACGATGGCCTTGACGGGCCGGACGATGCCGAACTGGGACACCGTCCAGCCGAGCAGAAGCCCCGCCAGGATGCCGATGGAGGCGGCGGTGACGAGCTGGACCGACCGGGATTCCGCCAGGGCGGACGCATCCTGCGACAGCCGCGACGCCTTTTCGTCGGTGTAGCTGGTGTAGGCGATGGTCAGATTCTGAAGTGCCCGCGCGGCGGTCGCGCTTGCATCCACCGACGCCAGGATGTCGCGCTGATTTTGGGTCAGATCGCTGCCGCCCTTGATCCGGCGCGCAACGGCGATCGTGTCTTCAAGTTCCTTGTAATAGCGCGCCAGGGCGCTCTCGAACGAGGACAGCATACGGCTCTGCTCCGCGTCGCTGGTTCCCTTGACCTTGGCAAGCAGCCCGTTCACGGCCTCGCGCGTCTTGCCGATGGACGGGAGAATCTGCTCCAGATCGCCGGGATTGGCGGCCAGCCGGTACTCGTCGCGGTTCAGTTCAACAACCATCCGGTTGATGCGCGCGCCCAACTTCATTTCTTCGCCGGCCAACTGGATTTCGTCGGTAGCGCGGCTCAGCGCGTCCAGACCGGCGATCGACGTGGCGGTGATGCCACCACAGATCGCAGCCAGAAAAACGATGATGGAGAGGATCTTGGTGGAAATCTTCAGATTGCCAAGCTGCATTTGGGAATTCCGCCATTAAAGCCCGGATGGCCCGCACAGGATGGGGCCTGCAAAAGGGCAGGTATGGAAGGGATTCTTATAAAATTCAGGGCGTCTGCGCTTTGATGTCGGTCAAACAGGAAAGGAGAAGGTGGTACCCCTCTCTTTCGCCCCATTGACGGGCCAGGAACCGTCTGCCGTTGAACCCTGTTCCAGAGGGACAAAAAATTGGATGGACTGAAATGGCGGACGGGCTGACCAATTGGCTGGTGGATGTGATGCACACGATGAATTACGTGGGCATCTTCCTGCTCCTGGTCCTGGCGCGGGTGATTCCGCCAGTTCCGGCCGAGTCGGTCATTCCATTGGCCGGCATCGCGGCGGCGCAGGGCGAGTACAACCTGCTCGGTGTCGCTTTGGCCGGTGGGCTGGGTTCGCTGGCCGGGCAGCTGGTCTGGTTTCTGCCCAGTCGGCTGATGGGCCGGGACCGGCTGGAAGCCTTTTTAAAACGCTACGGCCACTGGCTGACGATCCACCCCAAAAAGGTCCGACGAAGCACGGAGTGGTTTGGAAAGCATGGCGGGATCGCCGTTTTCCTGACCCAGCCGGTTCCGGGGGTGCGGACGCTGATCTCGATCCCGGCGGGGGCCTGCCGGATGTCGATCCCGCTGTACTGCCTCTATTCCGGAGCCGGATCGATCCTGTGGACTCTGCTGCTCGCCTGGACCGGCTACATGCTGTCCCGCTGGCCCTTCGCGCACAGTCTGGTGGGCTACTTCACCGTGGGCCTGCTGGTGGTCCTGGTCGGGCTGTACCTGTACCGGCTGGCCAGCCACTTCCACGGCATCCGCCGCGCCCAGAAGTCGTCCCGTGGGCCGGACGGCGATCCGCCGGTGGCGGGGGCGCCGCTCAGCCCTTAGCCGCTCAGACTTTAAGGGCTCACCCCATGGCCCAGCCGGCCATGCCGGTGACGGCCATGCCGAGCGCCCAGAGGCCGAAGGCCGCCAGCGCCACCCCCGTGCAATGGTTCAGCCGGGTCAGCCCGCGATCGGAGATGCGGTGGCGCACGGCGGCGACGCCCATGGACAGGGTGAACCACCACAGCGAGGCGCCGATGAAGACGCCGGCCACCAGCGTGGAGGCATCCACCCGACCCAGATTTCCACCCAGCCCGAAGCCGGCGAAGATGGCAATGAAGGCCATGATGGTCGCCGGGTTGGTCAGGGTCAGCGACAGGCCGGTCATGAAGCCGCCGAGGAAGGACGGAGTGTCGGGCGCGCTGGCGGCCTCGCGCTCCTCGTCCTCCGGCTTCTGGCGGAAGGTGCGGATGGCGACGACGATCAGGAAGATGCCGCCGACGAGCTGGAAGGCGATCTCATGCCCTTGCAGGAAGTCCAGCGCGGCGGACACGCCGAAGGCGGCGATGGCGCCGTAGATGGTGTCGGCCACGGCGGCGCCGAAGCCGGTGAAGAAGCCCATCAGCGGCCCGTGCTGCAGCGTGCGCCGGATGCAGAGCAGGCCGATGGGACCGACGGGGGCGGCGATGGCGATTCCAAGGACGATGCCCTGCAGCAGCACCACCAGACCATGCACGCCGATCACCTCATCCAATCTGCGATTCCCTCCTCCGGGCCCCTCCTCTGGGCAATGGCGGGCGTGATAGCGGGCCATCGCCCTTCCGTCAACCGGCCCGTCATCCGGCGGCGCGGGAGGATGTCCCGTAATGGCCGTGACCTGCGGCGAAAATCCCTCTTCCATGTGCCCTCTGTCACCGGGTGGGAGGAGCGGCTATCCTGGCTGCCAGGACCCGGCAAGCGGGCGCACCGGAATGGGGAAGCGGAGCGATGACGATGACGCGCATTCTGACCATCCTGGCCCTGTCGCTGACGGCGGCGACCGTTCCCGCCGCGGGCTCCGCCCTGGCGGCGGACGAATTCATGCCGGCGGTGGTGTTCGACCAGGGCGGCAAGTTCGACAAATCCTTCAACGAAGCGGCCTACAACGGGGCGGAGCGCTTCAAGAAGGAGACCGGGATCGTCTACCGCGAGTTCGAGGTCACCAACGAGGGCCAGCGCGAGCAGGCGCTGCGCAACATGGCGCGGCGCGGCGCCACCGTCATCACGGCGGTCGGCTTCTCCCAGTCCGCGGCCGTGGACAAGGTGTCGCGGGAGTATCCCAACACGAAATTCTGCCTGATCGACGATAAGCTGGACCTGCCCAACGTCCAGTCGGTGACCTTCAAGGAGCATGAGGGCTCCTTCCTCGTCGGCATGCTGGCGGCGCTGGCCTCGCAGAGCGGGAAGGTCGGCTTCATCGGGGGCATGGACATCCCGCTGATCCGCAACTTCCTCACCGGCTACGAGCAGGGCGTTCGCCATGTGAAGGCGGACGGGGAGGTCTTCACCAACATGACCGGCACCACCCCCGCCGCCTGGAACGACCCCACCCGCGGGGCGGAGTTGGCCAAGAGCCAGTTCGGGCGCGGCGCCGACGTGGTCTTCGCGGCGGCCGGGGCGACCGGGCTGGGCGTGCTCCAGGCCGCTGCGGACGCCGGCAAGCTGGGCGTCGGAGTGGACAGCAACCAGAACTGGATTCATCCGGGCAAGATCCTGACCTCGATGGTCAAGCGGGTGGACGTGACCGTCTACGACTGCATGAAGTCGGCCAAGGACGGCGGCTGGACGGCCGGGCACCGCGTCGTCGGGCTGAAGGAGGAGGGCGTCGGTTACGCGCTCGACGAGAACAACCGCAAGCTCGTCACGGCGGAGATGGAAAAGGCCGTCGAGGACGCCAAGCGCAAGATCATCGCGGGCGAACTGGTGGTGAAGCCGTATCAGCCGTGAGGGTTTGATCAGCGAACGGTTGCCCCCTCCCTAACCCTCCCCCGCTGTCGCAGGGGAGGGGATAAGCTCCCTCTCCTGCGAAGCTCTCGCGCAAACCAAAGGTTTGCGCTGACGCGGCAGGCGGACCTTTGGTCCGCCGAGAGCGGGGGAGGGAAGGGGCCCGCGGCGAAGCCGTGGGAAGGGTGGGGGCAAGAACCTCTTCATAAAAGACACCCCATGCCCCGACACCCTCCCGCCCTGGAAACCCGCGGCGTCAACAAGTGGTTCGGCGCCAACCATGCCAACCGCGACGTGTCGCTGGCCGTGCCGAAGGGCACCATCCACGGCGTGATCGGCGAGAACGGCGCCGGCAAATCGACGATCATGAGCATCGTCTACGGCTATCTGCCGGCCGACGGCGGCACGATCCTGGTGGACGGCAACCCGGTGGCGCTGCGCAGCCCGCGCGACGCCCTGGCCGCCGGGATCGGCATGGTCCACCAGCATTTCATGCTCGTCGATCCCTTCACGGTGCTGGAGAACGTGCTGCTGGGGGCGGAGGGCGGCGTCACCCTGGCCGCCGGGATGGCGCGGGCGCGGGCGGAGCTGACCCGGCTGGCCCGCGACTACGGGCTGGAGGTGGATCTCGACCGCCCGGTCGGCGAGCTGCCGGTGGGCGCGCAGCAGCGGGTGGAGATCCTCAAGGCGCTCTACCGCGGCGCCGACATCCTGATCCTCGACGAACCGACCGGCGTCCTCACCCCGCAGGAGACCGACCACCTCTTCCGCATCCTCCGCGCGCTGCGGGGGCAGGGGAAGACGGTCGTCATCATCACCCACAAGCTGCGCGAGATCATGGAGCTGACCGACAACGTGACGGTCATGCGCCGCGGGCAGGTGGTGGCCAACGTCGCCACCGCCGGCACCAGCCGCGAGGCGCTGGCCGAGCTGATGGTCGGGCGCAAGGTGCTGCTGCGGGTGGAGAAGGCGCCGGCCACGCCCGGCTCGGCGGTGCTGGAGGTCTCCGGCCTGCGCGTGCGCGACGGCGCCGGGGTGGAGCGGGTGAAGGGCGTCGGCCTGACCGTGCGCGCCGGGGAGATCGTCGGCATCGCCGGTGTCTCCGGCAACGGCCAGTCCGAGCTGCTGGAGGCGCTGGCCGGCATGCGCCCGCCGGCGGGCGGCTCCGTCCGCCTGCGTGGGGAGGAGCTGACCGACCAGCCCGCCCGTTTCACCGCGCGGGGGCTGCGCGCGCTCGGCGTCGGCCATGTGCCGGAGGATCGGCAGCGGGTCGGCCTCGTCACCGGTTTCGAGGCGCAGGAATGCGCGATTCTCGGCCATCAGGGCGATCCGGCCTTCAATGGGCGGCTCCTGATGGACCGCCGCGCGCTGTTCGACCGCTGCGCGGCGGAGATGGACGCCTACGACGTGCGCCCGCGCGACCCGCGCCTGCCCGCCGCCAACTTCTCCGGCGGCAACCAGCAGAAGATCGTGCTGGCCCGCGAGATCGAGCGGAACCCCGACCTGCTGCTGGTCGGCCAGCCCACCCGCGGCGTGGACATCGGCGCCATCGAGTTCATCCACCGCCGTCTGGTGGCTCTGCGCGACCAGGGCAAGGCGATACTGCTGGTGTCGGTGGAACTGGACGAGATTCGCGCTCTGTCCGACCGCATCCTGGTCATGTTCGACGGCCGTCTGGTCGGCGAGGTCGCCCCGGGCGAGGCGGACGAGCGGCGCCTCGGCCTGATGATGGCCGGGGTGGCGGAGGCAGCGTAAGGCATTCCCCGAACGCTCCCGCTTGCGCTGGTCCCGTGCGCGGGGCACTTTCCTGTGGGCAGGGACGTTCGAGCCGTCCGGCCTGTGAACGGAAATCACCACGGATGGAGCCGGGATGGCGCAGGACGCGGCGCAGGAGGTGACGGGCCGGGGCTTTGGCCGGCCGGGCGCGGTGCCCGGCTGGGTCGGCTACGCGCTTCTGCCGCTGCTGAACCTGCTGGCCGCCCTCGTCCTGTCCGGGCTGGCCATCCTGGTGATCGGCGAGAATCCGTTGGACGTGCTGGCGCTGCTGGTGACCGAGGCGGTCGGCTATCCCGAGGCCATCGGCTACACCCTTTACTACACGACTAGCTACATCTTCACCGGGCTGGCGGTCGCCATCGCCTTCCATTGCGGGCTGTTCAACATCGGCGGGGAAGGGCAGGCCTATCTCGGCGGGCTGGGGGCCGGGCTGGTCGGGCTGGCCCTGACCGGCTGGCCCTGGCCGGTGGCGGCGCTGGGCGCGGTGGCCCTGTCGGCGCTGTTCGGGGCGGTCTGGGGGGCGGTTCCCGGCTGGCTCCAGGCCAAGCGCGGCAGCCACATCGTCATCACGACGATCATGTTCAACTTCATCGCCGCCGCGATCATGACTTATCTGCTGGTCGACGTGCTGATCCGCCCCGGATCGCAGTCCCCGGAAACGCGGGAGTTCGATCCGGGCGTCTGGCTGCCGACCATGGACCGGGCGCTCGGCTGGGTCGGCGTCGCCATCCCGGCCTCGCCGCTGAACCTGTCCTTCCTGTGGGCACTGGCCTGCGGCGTATTTTTTTACCTGTTCCTGTGGCGGACCCGCTGGGGCTACGAGATCCGCACAGTCGGGCGGAACGAGCGGGCGGCGGTCTATGCCGGCATCTCGCCGGCGCGGAACATCATCCTCGCCATGGCGATCTCCGGGGCGCTTGCCGGCTTCGTCGGGGTGAACGAGATCATGGGGGTGCAGCACCGCATCCTGTTGAACTTCACCGGCGGGGTGGGCTTCGTCGGCATCGCCGTGGCGCTGATGGGGCGCAACCATCCGGTGGGGATCGTCCTGGCGGCGCTGCTGTTCGGCGTGCTGGCGCAGGGGGGCGGGCAGGTGTCCTTCGAATACCCGACCGTGAACCGGGAGCTGGTGATGGTCATCCAGGGCCTCGTCATCCTGTTCGCCGGGGCGCTGGAAAACCTGTTTAAGCCGCGCGTCGAGGCGCTGTTCCGCCGCCGCGGCGGAGGAGCGGCGCATGGATGACGCCCTGCTCGTCGTCCTGCTGCTGGCCGACGCCACCATCCGCGTGGCGACCCCGCTGGTGCTCGCCGCCTTCGCCGCGCTCTACAGCGAGCGGGCGGGGGTGGTGGACATCGGGCTGGAGGGCAAGATGCTGGCCGGCGCCTTCTTTGCCGCCGCCGTCGCGTCGTCCACCGGCAACCCCTGGCTGGGGCTGGGCGCCGCCGTCGCGGCCTCGGTGGCGCTGGCGCTGGTCCATGGCTTCGCCTGCATCACCCACAGGGGCAACCAGGTGGTGTCGGGCATGGCGATCAACATCCTGGTCGCCGGGCTGGCGCCGACCCTGGCCTACGCCTGGTTCCGCCAGGGTGGCCAGACTCCGCTGCTGCCGGGAGAGGCGCGGCTGCCGCAGGTCCATTTGCCGGGTATGGAGGCGCTGTCCGGGATTCCGGTCCTCGGTCCCGTCTACCGGGAACTGATCGACGACGCCAACGTGCTGATCTGGCTGACCATCCTTCTGGTGGTGGCGACCCATTGGGTGTTCACCCGCTCGCGATTCGGGCTGCGGCTGCGCGCGGTGGGGGAGAACCCCTCGGCGGTCGACACGGCGGGCCTGTCGGTCACGCGGCTGCGCTATCAGGCGGTGATCATCACCGGGGTGCTGACCGGCATCGCCGGCGCCTATCTGTCCACCGCCCACGGCGCGGGCTTCGTGCGCGACATGACGGCGGGCAAGGGCTATCTGGCGCTGGCCGCGCTGATCTTCGGGAAATGGCGACCCTGGCCGACGCTGTTCGCCTGCCTGCTGTTCGCCTTCACCGACGCGGTGCAGGTGCGCCTGCAGGGCGTGCCGCTTCCGGTGGTCGGAGTGGTTCCGGTGCAGTTCATCCAGATGCTGCCCTATGTGCTGACCGTGCTTCTGCTCGCCGGTTTCGTCGGCCGGGCGGTGGCGCCCAGGGCCAGCGGCGTCCCCTATGTGAAGGAGCGGTGATGAGCGACCCGCCGGATTCCCTGATTGCCGCCGCCCGCGACGCGATGGCGCAGGCCTACGCGCCCTATTCTCATTTTTCGGTCGGTGCGGCCATCCTGGGCGAATCCGGGCGCATCCACGCCGGGGCGAATGTGGAGAACGCCGCCTACCCGCAGGGCCAGTGCGCCGAGGCCTCGGCCATCGGGGCGATGATCCTGGCCGGGGACCGGACCGTCCGGGAAATCGCGGTGATGGGCGGTCAGGCCGGCGACGGCCGACTCTGCACGCCTTGCGGCGGCTGCCGCCAGCGCCTGCGCGAATTCGCCAAACCCGACACGCCGATTCATGTCTGTGGACCGGAAGGGCTTCGCCGCACGTTTACGTTGGAGGAGTTGCTGCCGCACTCCTTCGGCCCCGACAATCTCGATTTCTGAGGGGAACTGACCGCCATGACCGCCGCACGCGCCGCCGCGGAAATCCTGCACCGGGTCCCCGGCTTCCGCCCGCGGGTTGGGATCGTGCTCGGCTCCGGCCTGGGCGGGGTCGCCGATCGGATCGAGGGGGCGACCGTCATGCCCTACGGCGACCTGCCCGGCTTCCCGCTGCCCAGCGTGGAGGGGCATATGGGCCGGCTGGTGCTGGGCCATCTCGGCGGGCAGCCCGTCGCCTGCATGCAGGGGCGCGTCCACGCCTATGAGGGCAACGGTTTCGACGCCCTGAAGACGGCGGTCCGCGCGCTGAAGCTGGCCGGCTGCGACACGCTGGTGCTGACCTGCGCCGCCGGCTCCCTGCGGGTGGAGGTCGGGCCGGGGCGGCTGATGGCGATTTCCGATCACATCAACATGCTGGGTGCCAACCCACTGACCGGCCCCAACGAGGACAGCTTCGGCCCGCGCTTCCCCAGCATGACCGACGCCTGGGACCCCGCCCTGCGCGCGCTGATGCGGCGCCGGGCGCTGGAGCTGAACATCGATCTGGTCGAGGGCGTGTACGCCGCTTATCCCGGCCCTTCCTTCGAGACGCCGGCCGAGGTCCGGATGTTGAAGGTCCTGGGGGCGGACGCGGTCGGCATGTCCACGGTGCCCGAATGCATCGTCGCGCGGCATTGCGGCCTTCGGGTCGTAGGCTGCGCGGTCATCACCAACCTGGGTGTGGGACTCGGCGACGGGCCGGTGGACCATGACCAGACCCTGCGCGCCGCCTCGGCCGCCGCCTCCGACCTGGAGCGGCTGCTGACCGGCTTTCTCGACGGGCTGAACATAGACGAAGGACGCCGGTCATGAAACTTCCCGCCGATCTGCAACGGGCGCTCGACAGCGCGACCGCCGTCAAGGCCGACGCCAAGGGGGCCGGCCGCGCCGTTGGCCTGCTCGACCTGACCAGCCTGAACGACGACGACACCGACCAGACGGTGGAGGCGCTGTGCAAGCGCGCCGTCACCCCCGCTGGCAAGGTCGCCGCGGTGTGCGTCTGGCCGCGCTTCGTCAAGACCGCGCGCAAGGCGCTGAAGGGCAGCGGCGTGAAGATCGCCACCGTCGTCAACTTCCCCTCGGGCGAGGCCGACGCGGCGGCGGTGGCGGCGGAGACCAAGGCGGCCATCAAGGACGGCGCGAACGAGATCGACGTGGTGCTTCCCTACCGCGCCTTCATCGACGGCGCCCGCACCCAGCCGATGAACGTGATCCGCTCCTGCCGCGAGGCCTGCGGGACCGACGTGACGATGAAGGTGATCCTGGAATCCGGCTGCTTCCCCGATCCGGAGCTGCTGGCCTGGGCCGCCCGCGACTCCATCGCCGCCGGGGCGGATTTCCTGAAGACCTCCACCGGCAAGGTGCAGCCGGCCGCGACGCTGGAGGCGGCGGCGCTGCTGCTGCACGTCATCCATGAATCGGGCAAGCCGGTGGGCTTCAAGGCGGCGGGCGGCATCCGCGACGCCGATGGGGCGGCAGCCTTCCTGGCGCTCGCCACCGTGATCCAGGGCAAGGGCTGGGCCAAACCGGAGACCTTCCGCTTCGGCGCGTCGGGGTTGCTGGACTCGCTGCTCGCCGTCGCCGGCCATGGTGGCGGCAAGGGAGAGGGGAAGGGCGAAGGCAAGGACGGGAAAGACGGCAAGGGCGACGGCAAGGGCGGTGGGGCGGTTGCCCAGCCGGCCACCGCCGGCTATTGATCCGCGCGACAGACTCGACCACGGAACGGACGCACGGATGCTTCCCCAGGAACTGATTCGCAAGAAGCGCGACGGCGCACGCCTGGACGCGGCGGAGATCGGCGCCTTCGTGCGCGGCATCACCGACGGCTCCGTCAGCGAAGGGCAGGCGGCGGCCTTCGCCATGGCCGTCTTCTTCCGCGGCATGACGCTGGAGGAGCGGGTGGCCCTGACGCTGGCCATGCGGGATTCCGGGACGGTGATGCGCTGGGACCATCTCGACCTGCCCGGCCCGGTGGTCGACAAGCATTCGACCGGCGGCGTCGGCGACAAGGTCAGCCTGATCCTCGCCCCGGCGCTGGCCGCCTGCGGCGGCTTCGTGCCGATGGTGTCGGGGCGCGGTCTGGGCCACACCGGCGGCACGCTCGACAAGTTCGAGAGCATCCCCGGCTACCGCGCCAAGCCCGACCGGGCGACGTTGGAGCGGGTGGTGAAGGAGGTCGGCTGCGCAGTGATCGGCGCCACCGACGACATCGCCCCCGCCGACCGCCGGCTCTACGCCATCCGTGACGTGACGGCGACGGTGGAGACCATCGACCTGCTGACCTCCTCGATCCTGTCGAAGAAGCTGGCGGCCGGGCTGGACGCGCTGGTGATGGACGTGAAGTTCGGCTCCGGCGCCTTCCTGCCCGACATTGCCAAGGCGCGTGAGCTGGCCGACAGCCTCGTCACCGTGGCCGAGGGCGCCGGGCTGCCCACCGTCGCCCTGCTGACCGACATGAACGAGGTGCTGGGCCTGACCGCCGGCAACGCGCTGGAGATGCGGGAGTGCATCGACATCCTGCGCGGCGGCACGGCCGACCCCCGGCTCTACGAGGTCACCGCCGCCCAGGCCGCCGAACTGCTGGTGCTGGCCGGGCTGGTCCCCGACGCCGCCGCCGGCCGCGCCCGCTTCGACCAGGCGATGGCGAGCGGGCAGGCCGCCGAGCGCTTTGCCCGCATGGTCCACGCGCTGGGCGGCCCGGCGGACCTGCTGGACGCGCCGGACCGCTATCTGGACGCCGCCCCCGTCGTCCAGCCGGTCTTCGCCGAGCGGGCGGGCGTGGTGGCGGCCATCGATGTGCGGGCGGTCGGCATCGCCGTGGTGGCCCTGGGCGGCGGGCGGACCAGGACGACCGATCCCATCGATTTCGCCGTCGGGCTGGCCGACGTCGCCGGGCTGGGCGCTTCGGTGGAGCCGTCCGGGCGCCCGCTCGCCGTCGTCCACGCCCGCAGCGCGGCGCAGGCGGAGGACGCTGCGGCGCTGCTCCGCCGCGCCTTCACCGTGGCCGACGCCGCCCCGCCGGCCGGGCCGCTGATTGCCGACCGCATCCGGCTGTAAAAGGCGGCTTTACGCGGCGCGGCACTGGTCCTCGGCTTGCCGCGCCCGCACCGGCCCGACCAGAACCTCCGCGGCGAGGCGGCCCGAGATGACGCAGGCCTCCACCCCCGGACCGGGAAAGACCCCGCCGCCGGCCAGCAGCAGGCCGGGCACCGGCGACTTGGCGGGAAGTGCCGGATCGGTGCCGTAGATCGCCCCCTCCGTGGTGTGGGCGTAGCGGGCGAAGGTGGCGGCGCTGGCCTCTTGCCGGTGCAGGATGTGGCGCTCCAGATCCGGGATCACGGCGGCGGCGGCGGCGATCATGGCGTCGCCCTCCCGCGTCTTCCGCGCGCGGTAGTCGGGGGCGGAGCGGTCCCAACCGCCGCCCGCCGGGTCCAGCCGCATCAGCGTCAGCGAGGCGCAGCCCGGCGGCGCCAAGTTGGCATCGTGGGCGGAGGGAAGGGCCAGTGCCATCCCTGCATCCCTCAGAAAAGTCATGGCGGGCAGGTCGGGACGGATGTCCAGCGCCAGCGTGACCAGGAAGGCGGAGGTCGAGGGGCGCAGCGCCCGGCATCGCTCCACGCAACCGGCGGGCAGATGCTCCTCCCCCACCAGTTCCAGCAGGGTCCGCCGGGCGTCGGCGTTGGAAATCACCGCGGTGGCGGCAAGGCGCTCCCCGCCCATGGTTTCGACCCCGGCTGCCCGGCCGTCGGCGACCAGGATGCGGCGCACGGCGGTGCGCAGCCGCACCTCGCCGCCCTTGGCGCGGATCGCCTCGACCAGCGCGTCGGCCAGCCGCTGCGATCCGCCTTCCGGATAGGCGCCGCCGTCGAAGACATAGCCGAAGATCGGCGCCATCTGGGTGGCGCCCAGCCGCTCCGGCCGGTCGGACAGATAGCCGGTCAGGCTGGACAGCAGGGCGCGGGCTCCGGCGTCCGGCACGTAATGCTCGAGCATCTCCAGAAAGCCGCGGTCCTGCCAGCGGAAGGCCTGCGGGCACTCGAGCGGATAGGCGCGCATCGCCGCGACGCTGCGCGGGATGTGGGGAAGGCCGGTTTCGGCGCAGCCGCGGTAGAGGTCGCGGTAAACCCCGCGCATCTCCTCCAGAAAGGCGGCGGCTCCGGCGGCGCTGCCGGGATGCTCCCGCGCGATCAGGGCGGCCAGCCCCGCAGCGTCGCCGGGCAGCGGCCGAAGGGCGCCGTCCCGGACGATGCCGCGGGTCACCGGGTGCCAGCACACGCGGTCCGCCACGCCTACCGTGCGCAGCAGATGCCCGACCGGGCCATCCGGGCGGGTGCCACTGATGTCGTGCACCCCGGCGTCAAAGGTGAAACGCCCCACCGTCCCGTCGCGCAGATACACTTTGCGGTCCCAGGAGGAGCAATAGCCGCCCGGACGGTCGTGCGCCTCCAGGACGGTGACGCGAACTCCGGCCTCCGCCAGCAGGGCCGCCGCGGTCAGCCCGCCGATGCCGGCGCCGACAACGACGACACCATCCTTTTGTCCGAGGACGACGGGCGCGGGCCAGGGGTGAGGCTCCCGCTCGGCCAGACTGCGGGCGACGGACCGGTTGACCAGCCAATCCGGCAAGCGGCGGTTCCCCAGCAGGCCGGCCAGGGTGGCGAGGGCGGAGGTGACGGCGCCGACCTCCGTCGCGACGGCGAAGCCGGCGGCGCCGGCCAGGAAGAGCACGCCCCACAGCGCGGTGACCGCCTTGTTGACGGCGACGAACTGCGGCAGGTGCCACAGGCCGGGCGGCGTCGTCTCGCGGGCGTAGGGCAGGGTGAAGGGACGGCCCAGCGCGAGCGAGGCGAAGGCCATGCCAGCCAAGGCGAGATGGACGGTCACCCCCATGCGCTCGAGCGGTCCGATGAAGAACAGCACGACGAAGAAGACGGCGGCGACCAGCTCCGGCGCCTTCGGCGATCCGCCCCGCCAATCATGGGCGCAGAGCGTCAGGCTGAGCAGCAGCGCCGCCAGCGCGGCCGCCGCATGGCCCGCCGGCTGCAGAACGCCGAAGGCAACCCAGGGCGAAAAGCCGACAAGGATGCGGATCGATTGGGGCATAGGCTTTGGCAGGAGCATGGCGGACCTTTGCTGTGGTGACGCCCGCCAGACTGTCCAAGGCACCGGACGGGGCCAGCGCCGATCCGCGAAAGGCCGGGGTCGCTTCGCCAAACGCTCACCCGTCGATTCACGAAGCGTGAAACGCCGGCACCCCTCCGAGCGGCGCCGCGCGGGCCAGACCTGCGGTTGCGGCATTGGGCAGCATCATGGTTGCTCAGATACTGTGCAATCATGACCCAAGCCGCCGCTCTTCCCGCCGTTGACAGCGATGACACACGCCGCGCCATCGGCTGCTTCGTGTTGGCCATCTTCCTGTTCGCGGGCATGGACACGCTCATCAAATATCTGAGCGGCGGCTATCCGGTGGCGCAGCTCATGTTCGCTCGATCGGTGGTGGCGCTGGTCCTGGTCGGCGGCATTTCGGTGGCGCATGGCGGCTGGGCCGGGATGCGCACGCGGCGGCCCTTCGCCCACGTCTTCCGCTCGCTGGCCGGGCTGCTGTCGATGGGCTGCTTCTTCTACGCCTTCAAGCATCTGCCGCTGGCCGAGGTCTATGTGCTGAGCTTCGCCGGTCCGCTGTTCATCACGGCGCTGTCGATGCCGCTGCTCGGCGAGCCGGTGGGCTGGCGACGCTGGGCGGCGGTGCTGGTCGGGTTCGGCGGCGTGGTGGTGATGGCCCGCCCGGAGGCCGACGCGCCGCTCCTGCCGATTGTCGTCGGCGTGGCCGCGGCCTTCTTCTACGCGCTGGCGATGATCGCGGTGCGCGGCCTGTCGCGGACGGAGAGCAACACGGCCATCGTCGTCTATCTGCTGCTGACCACCACGGTGGTGAGCGGCGTGGCGGCGATCCCCGACTGGGTGCAGCCGGGCGGGTTCGACCTCGGGCTGATGCTTCTGGTCGGCACGCTGGGCGGAGCGGCGCAAGTGCTGATGACCCAGGCCTTCCGCCTGGGCCGCGCCGCGGTGGTGGCGCCCTTCGAGTATACGGGGATGATCTGGGCGACCCTGCTCGGCTTCCTGGTCTTCGGCGACGTACCGACCCCCACCGTGCTGGCCGGGGCGGGGATCATCATCGCCAGCGGGCTCTACATCCTCTATCGGGAAACGCTGCGCCGCGGCGACTGACGGGTCAGGCGGCGGCGGGAAGCGCCACCCCGTCGTCGATGGCGAGCGGAGAGACCGTCAGGGCGATGATCCGGCTGCGTTCCAGAACGCGCCGGATCCGTGGCGGGTGATTCTCGAAGGCGATGGCGCCGCCACGGTCGAGCACCGCGTTGCGGAGCGCCAGCAGAATGCCGATGCCGCAGGAATCGAGGAACTCCACCCGCCCCAGATCGACGCGCAGGGTCAGGGCCGGCGCGTCCGCGACGCGGCGGAGCAGGGGCGTCAGGCCGGGCAGGGCTGCGTGGTCGACCCGCCCCGACAGGACGGCGCGCAGCCCGCATCGGCCCGGCGCCGTGGCGAAAGGGTGCAGGGTGACGGTGCTGTGCGACGGAGTGGGCCGCATCCTTCGTGACGACTTTCCTAGTGGAACGACGGTCCGGCCGAGGCCGGGAGCGGCGGAAGGAACCACGGGAAGCGCGACTCTGCGGTGTCTGTTGCGTTGCGAAATTGTGAAAAGGCGCCGGGCCGCCGCTTGACAGCCGCGCGCCGGGCTCACACTGTGCACACGAACGGCTGGGGTGCCTGCCGCAAGGCGGGCTGAGACCACACCCATCGAACCTGATCTGGGTCATGCCAGCGAAGGGAGCCAAGCGTTCGAGGCTGTGCCGCCGCTACACCCCTGGCCTCCTCGTCCTCGCGCGGTTCTTCGCCGGGCAGGAGGAGACACATCCATGCGGCGCTTCCTTTCCATCCTCTCGGCAACGGTCTTTACGGCGGCCTTTTCGTCGTCGCTCCTGCCCGGCTCGGCGCTGGCGGGCGAAGCCTCGGTCCCTGTGCTGGTGCCGCTGACCGGCTTCCTGTCGCTGGAGGGGACGAGCCAGCGCAACGGCGCGGTCCTGGCGCTGAAGGACGCGCCCGCGGGTGTCGCGGTGCGGTCGGAGGTGATCGACACCGGCACCTCGCCGGAGGCCGCGGTCACGGCGCTGGAGCGCGCGGCGGGCGGCAAGGTCACGGCGGTGGCGGCCAGCATGCTGGGCACGCAGATGCTGGCGATGCTGCCGCTGGCCCAGGATTACGGCATTCCGCTGGTCACCGTTTCCGGCACGGCGAGCATCACCGAGCAGGGCAACCCGTGGGTTTTCCGCTTCTTCCCCGGTGACGCCGTGACCAAGGAGGCCCACGCCCGCTACGTGACGGAGGAGTTGGGGAAGAAGCGCCCGGCGGTGATCTACCAGACGACGGCCTACGGGCAGAGCGGCAAGGCCCATTTGGAACAGGCCTTCAAAAAGCTCGGCGTCGAGCCGGTGTTCGAGGAGGGGGTGGAACCCGCCGCGAAGGACCTGCTGCCCGTCCTGACCAAGGCGCTGGCCGCCAAGCCCGACGTGCTGGTGCTGCACCTGCATTCCGGTCCGACCGCCCTGTTCATCCGGCAGGCGGCGGCCAACGGGGTGGCCGTGCCGATCGTCGCCGGCTCCGCCATGCACCAGCCGAGCACGGCGGCGCTTTTGGAGCCGGCCGAGTTGAAGGGTGTCTGCGCCGAGACGGCGGCCTCGCCGATCTCCGGCGGCAGCCCGGAGGTGGAGGCCTTCACCGCCGCCTACCGCGCCGCCTTCAACGCGGAGCCGGACGCCTTCGCGCTCGGCCAGTATGACGGCATCCGCATGGTGCTGGAGGCCGTGAGGAATGGCGCTGGCAGCGCGGAGGAGGTGCGCAAGGCCCTGTCCGCCGGGACCCACCAGGGTCTCGCCATGACCTACCGGTCTGACGGCAAGGGCAACATGGCGCATTCGGCGGTGGTCGTCTGCTACGACGGCGCCTCGCGCGTGCCGGCGATCGCCAAGCGGTACGACAACCTGACCGGCGTGGTGACCGGCATGGTGAAGTGAGCGGGCCTTGATCACCCTGCAGCTTCTCGTCAATGGCCTCGCCCTGGGTGCGGCCTACGCGCTGGTCGCGCTGGGCTTCGTGCTGGTGCTGAACGCCACCGCGGCGGTGAATTTCGCGCAGGGCGATCTCGTGATGGCCGGCGGGCTGCTCGGCGTGGCGCTGGCGCCGCATCTGCCGGCCTATATGCCGTTGCCCGGACTGCTCCTGCTGCCGGTGGTGCTGGTGCTGATGGCCGGGCTGGGGTTGGCGCTGGCGGCGGCGGCCTATCTGCCGCTGCGCCGCCGCCCACCGGTGGCGGTCTTCATCAGCACCATCGCGGCGGGGATCATCCTGCAAAACGGCGCCTCCGTCCTGTTCGGGCCGGAACCACGGGCGGCACCGCCGCTGCTGAGCGGGGGGGCGCTCGACCTCGGCGGGCTGGTGGTGGCGGAGCAGTCGCTGGCCATCATCGCCGTCGCCGCTCTGCTGATCGCCGGGCAGCAATGGCTGTTCGGGCGGACCCAGCTCGGCCGCCGCCTGCGCGCCACGGCGCAGGACCCGGAGATGGCGCGGGCCTGCGGCGTGCCGGTGACGGCGATGATCCTGATCACCTTCGCGCTGGGCACCGCCTTCGCCGGGGCGGCGGGACTGCTGCTCGCCAACCGCTACTTCGTCACGCCGACGGCGGGCGGCGACCTGATCCTGAAAGCCTACATCGCCGTGACCATCGGCGGCTGGGGCTCGGTCCCCGGGGCGGTGGCCGGCGCGCTGCTGATCGCGCTGTTCGAGGTCGGGGTGTCGTCGGTGCTGTCCTATCCGGTGGCGCTG
The DNA here is from genome assembly GCF_056402275.1 of Azospirillum sp. P4_B5. Lineage (NCBI taxonomy): Bacteria > Pseudomonadati > Pseudomonadota > Alphaproteobacteria > Rhodospirillales > Azospirillaceae > Azospirillum > Azospirillum sp. P4_B5. Next base: position 76,259 of record NZ_JBFUHT010000028.1, on the reverse strand, counting down.
GGGCTGCTCTACGCCACGCTGCTGGTCATCCTGGTCGCCCGCCCGCAGGGGCTGTTCGGGGAGGCGGCGCGGCGCCGTGCGTAAGGGCGTCCACAAGCTGTGGGCGCTGGCCCCCACCCTGACCCTCCCCCGCTTCGCAGGGGAGGGGATGATGGTTGCGGCCTTGCTGGCGTACGCGCTGCTGTACGCGTCGCCCTATGGGCTGCGCGTGCTGACCGTGGCGGGGGTGTATGCGCTGGCCGCCATCGGGTTCCAGATCGTCTTCGGGCTTGGCGGGGCGCTGTCGCTGGCCCATGGCGCCTTCTTCGGGATCGGGGCCTACGCCACAGGCATCCTGGGCAGCCAATGGGGCTGGAGCTTCGCCGCAACCTTCCCGGTGTCTCTTCTGGTGCCGCTGCTGCTGGCCCTGCTGGTCGGACTGCCGGTGCTGCGGCTGGAATCCCATTACTTCGCGCTGGCGACTCTGGGCATCGCGCAGGTCGTCCATCTGCTGGCGGTCAACAGCCCCGGCCTGACCGGCGGCGCCAATGGCCTGCCGGGGGTGCCGGGCATCGTCCTGTTCGGCTGGGCGGTGCCGCGCGGCCTGCCGCTGGCGGCGGTGGTCTGGAGCTTCGTGGCGCTGGGCGGGCTGCTCGCCTGGAGGCTAGCGCGCGGGCGCTGGGGACGGGCGCTGACGCTGGTGCGCGACAACCCGCTGGCGGCGGGAACGCTGGGTCTGGACGTCGGCGGGCTGCGGCTGGCCGCCTTTGCGCTGAGCGCCGTCTATGCCGGAGCGGCGGGCGCCTTGGCGGTGCACACCCAGCGTGTCGTCTCGCCGGAGGTGCTGGAGTTCCCCGTCATGGTGTCCGTCCTGACCATCGCCGTGGTCGGCGGGCGCGGGCGGGTGGGCGGGGCGATCCTGGGGGCGGTGCTGCTGCTCCACCTGCCGGAATGGTTCCGCTTCCTGGAGCGCAGCTATCTGATCGTCTATGGCGTGGCGCTACTCGCCACCATCGTGCTGGCCCCGCATGGGTTGACCGGCCTGCTCGATCGGCTGTTCCCGGCCCGCCCTGCGCCGATGCCCAAGCCCGCCGTCCCGCCGGAGACGGCCATCCCGACGGGTCCCCTGCTGCGGGTGGAGGGGTTGACCAAGGGCTTCGGCGGGGTGCGGGCGGTGGACGGCGTGTCGCTGACGCTGGAGGCCGGGACCATCACCGGGCTGATCGGCCCCAACGGCTCCGGCAAGACGACGCTGGTCAACCTGATCTCCGGCCTTGAGAGTCCGGATGGCGGGCGGGTGCTGATGGGCAATGCGGATTTGGCTGGACAGCGGCCCGACCGCATCGCCCGCACCGGGGTCGCCCGCACCTTCCAGGCGGTCAGCCTGCCGGAGGGCGCCAGTGTCCTGACGGCGGTGGCCGCGGCGCGGCTGGAGCGCGACGGCTCGATCGCCGAGGCCGAGGCGCACGCCTTGTGGGCGCTGGAGCGGCTGGGCGCTGCGGACCTCGCCGCCAAGCCCTGCGCCGGCCTGCCCGCGGCGCTGCGCCGCCGAGTGGAACTGGCCCGTGCGCTGGCCCGCCAGCCCGCCGTCCTGCTGCTCGACGAACCGGCGGCGGGGCTGACCGACGGGGAGAAGGCGGAACTGGCCGGTCACCTGCGCGCCATCGCCGCCACCGGCACCGCGCTTCTGGTGGTGGAGCACGACATGGGCTTCCTGCTGCCGCTCACCGGTCATGTGCTGTGCCTGGACCAGGGGCGCCCGCTCTATGCCGGCCCGCCGGAGGGGGTTCGCAGCGATCCCGCCGTGGTTGCCGCCTATCTGGGGGAGGGCGCTTGATGAGCGACCCCCTGCTGCATGTCGAGGGGCTGACCGCCGGCTATGGCGGAGCGGTGGCGGTGGACCGGCTGTCGCTCTCCGTGGCGGCGGGGGAGGCGGTGGCCCTGCTGGGCGCCAACGGGGCGGGCAAGTCCACGCTGCTGAAGGCCATCCTCGGCCTCGTCCCGGCAACGGCCGGGCGGGTCCGGCTGGCCGGGGAGGAAATCGGCGCCCTCGCCCCGGAACGGCGGGTGCGCCGCGGCCTGGGCTATGTGCCGGAGGGGCGGCGCGTCTTCCCCGGCATGAGTGTGCGCGACAATCTGGAGGTGGCGAGCCGTCTGGGCCGGGCCGAGCGCGCCCGCGACCTGGAGCGCGCCTTCGCCCTGTTCCCGGCGCTGGAGGGCAAAGCGGAGGAACGGGCGTGGCGCCTGTCCGGCGGGCAGCAGCAGATGCTGGCGGTGGGCCGCGCGCTGATGGGCCGCCCGCGGGTCCTGCTGCTCGACGAGCCGTCGCTCGGCCTGTCGCCCAAGCTGGCCGGGGAGGTCTTCGCCGCCGTCCGCGCCATCGCCGCCGCGGGAACGGCGGTGCTGGTCGCCGAGCAGAGCGCCGCCCGCGCGCTGTCCGCCGCCGGGCGCGTCGTGCTGCTGCGCCTCGGCCGGGCGGTCCATGACGGTCCGGTGGAAACCCTGCCCGCCGAGGCGCTTCGAGACGCTTTTCTGGGAGGCTGATTTCGTTGCCGAGGGTAGCGCCGGACGCAATTCGGCATTGCGGCAACAGGCCGGGATCTTTGTCGTGACTTTCTCGTCTTGCGCTTGCCGATCCCAGATGGCGGGGCTAGCTTCCGGCGTCGCCCTGCCCGTAAGGATTACCTCTGCCATGCTGGACAAAGCCGTCGCTGCTGCACTCTCCTCCCTTCTTCTGCTGGGCGCCGCCGCTGCCCACGCCGATGGGGCGCAGGTGGCGGAACTGGTCCCCGTCAACCCGCCGACCATGTATTATCCGGCACCATCCTCCGGGCCGTCGCCGTCGCCCCGTACCGTCGCGCCGGCGCCGGCCGCCGCTGATCCGGCCGAGAAAAGCGGGCCGGCCGAGCTTGAGGACGGCTGGGAAGGCGGCCCGTCGCGCGACCGGGACGGCAAGTTCGCCTACTGCGCCATCGAGGGCCGCTTCGACACCGGCCATGTCCTGATGATCGCGCGCAACGTCAAGGGCGAGGTCAATCTCGGCATGGGCATCCCGGGTGCCGAGCTGCCGGGCGGCGAGCAGTGGAAGGTCAAGGTCGTGGTGGACGGCAAGCTGACGCGCGAACGGCGCGCGCTGGCGCCCAAGCCGGACATGCTGGTCATCCCCAATGGCAAGGACGAGGAACTCTACACCGCCTTGATGAACGGCAAGGAGGTGGTCTTCGCCTCCGACGCCGACCGCATGGCCTTCGCGCTGAAGGGCACCAAGAAGGTGCTCACCGACCTGAAGACCTGCGTGGACAAGGCCGGCGCCGTTCCGCCCATCGACACCCGCACCAAGAAGGTGGCGACCCGTCCCGACGAGCTGCCGGAAGGGCTGGCCGACCTGCTGAAGGCGGCCGGCGTGCGCGACGTCAAGCGCGTGTCGCTGGAGAATGTGCCGAAGGGTGAGCGCCCCGCCGACATGGCGTGGCGCATCGGCCCGATCGTCGGCGGCATCCGCGAGCGGATGGTGGAAGAAGGGTCCAAGCTGGAGGATCTGTCCGCCGGCTACGTCGACGCGATGAAGAAGCGCTGCGAGGGCGGCACGCCGACCGCGTCGCTGAGCGCCGTCGAGGACCTGCCCGGCCTGATGCTGCGCACCGGTTCGGTCGATTGCGCGCTGAAGGAGGGCAAGATGCACGTCTCGCTGACCTTCTTCCTGTCGCCGGGCCGCCTGTTCACGATCCTGTTCCACGAGGCGCAGGAGGCCGACATCGGGTTGGCCGACAAGGTGCGCGACAATCTGGCGGAGGTGCTGCGCCGCCTCGCCGTCAACCCGCCGTCTGCCCAGCCTTCGGCTCAGCCGTCCGGCGCCTCTCCGGCTGCGGCCCAGAAGGGCAAGCCCTAAAGGGTTAGGGCCGCGCCGCGCGGTTGACGGCGCGAAGGCAGGGCACACATTGTCCGGCATGCCGGATGACATGACGGGAATCCGGGGCGCCGCGGGGGAAGCGGCCGGCGCCCTGACCAAAGCGCGAAACCCCGGCCGGCGGTTCCTCAGGGTGCTGACACGGCGGAGCCTGCGCGACAGCGTGCTGGGCGTGCTGATGCTCGCCGGGGCCATTGGCGCCGGGGTCGGGCTGGCCGTGGCCCTGCTGCACGAGGCGGTGGTCTGGACGCAGTCCGTCGTCTTCTCGGTGGCCCACGGGCAGGATCTGGGCGAGGCCGCGCTGGCAGACCCCTGGCGGACCCTGCTGGTTCCGGCCGTCGGCGGCCTGCTGCTCGGCGTGATGGTGAAGCTGGTGCGGCGCTGGCGCTCCAACGACATCGTCGATCCCGTCGAGGCGAACGCGCTCTACGGCGGCAAGATGTCCCTGATCGACAGCCTGCGTCTGACCCTGGCAACCCTGCTGTCCAACGGCTCCGGCGCGTCGGTGGGGATGGAGGCGGCCTACACCCAGGCGGGGGCGGGCATCGCCTCGACGCTCGGGCAGAAGCTCCATCTGCGGCGGGCGGATTTGCGCACGCTGGTCGGCTGCGGGGCGGCAGCGGCCATCTCCGCCGCCTATGGCGCGCCGTTGGCCGGCGCCTTCTACGCCTTCGAACTGGTCATGGGCGGCTACACCATCGCCACGCTGGCCCCGATTGGGGCGGCGTCGGTCGCTGCGGTGGCGGTGGCCCATTGGCTGACCGACCCATCCCCGGCCCTGTTTTTCGGCCGCCCGGTGGCGGTGGAGGGCTGGGACTATGTGGCCTGCGGGGTCCTCGGCTTCCTGGCGGGTTGGCTCAGCATCCTTGCCATGCAGGCGGTGACGGTGGCCGAGCGCGGCTTCCGCGCGCTGCCCATCCCCGTCTGGGCACGCCCGGCGCTGGGCGGGCTCGCTTTGGGCGCGCTGGCCCTGGCGGTGCCGCAGGTGCTGGGGGCCGGTCCCGGCGCCGATCCGTCGCAACTGGCCCGCGGGCTGGAGGCCATGGCCGTCCTGCTGGTCGCCAAGATCGTCGCGTCGGCCCTGTCGCTCGGCTCGGGCTTCCGCGGCGGGCTGTTCAGCGCCTCGCTGCTTCTCGGCGGTCTGTTCGGTGGGCTGGCCTATGGGGTGGTCGAGCTGCTGGTGCCGGGGCTGGGGCTCGACCGGATGCTGCTGGTGCTGGCCGGCATGGGCGCGGTGGCGGCGGGCATCATCGGCGCGCCGGTCACCATGGTGCTGCTGGTGCTGGAGGCGACGCAGGATTTCTGGGCGGCGTCCGGCGTGCTGATCGGCGTGGTGGTGTCGACCACCGTGGTCCGGCAGGCCTTTGGCTATTCCTTCGCGACGTGGCGCTTCCACCTGCGCGGCGTGCCGATCCGCGGCGCCTACGACGTCGGCTGGGTGTCGGAGCTGACCGCGATGCGGCTGATGCGCGGCGACGTGAAGACGATCCTGACCACCCAGACGCTCGACACGCTGCGCCGCCTGCACCCGCTGGGCGCCGCCAAAACCGTCTTCGCGGTGGAGCCGGACGGCTCCTACGCCGGCATCATCGACATGGGCGCCGTGCACGACCCGTCGCTCGGCGAGGAGGACGCGAAGACGCCGGTCGGCGAACTGGCCAAGCACGCCGACGATTTCCTGCGGCCGGGCGACGACGTGCGCAGCGTGCTCCAGCGCTTTTGCAGCGCCGAGGTGGAGTCCCTGCCGGTCGTGACGTCGCCCACCGACCGGCGGATCGTCGGCTACGTCACCGAAGCCTACGCCCTGCGCCGCTACAGCCAGGAGCTGGAGCGGCAGCGTGGCGAGGAGCTGGGCGAACGCAGCCTTTACGGGCGGGATTGAGCGTCCGGCCCTGGGAAGATCGCGGTTGAAGTCCCCTCTCCCCAGAGGGGAGAGGGTTAAGAAGGCTGAATGCGAAAGCCTTGTCAGTACACCTCCGGCACCCAGTTCTGCTTCGACTTCTTCGGCCGCTTGTAGCCATCGTCGCTCTGCCGCGGTGGCAGGTCCAGCTCGACCGGGGCGATGTCCTGGTAGGGGATCTGCTGCAGCAGGTGGCTGATGCAGTTCAGCCGGGCCTTCTTCTTGTCGTCGGCGTCGACGATGTACCAGGGCGTCAGCCTCTTGTCGGTGTGCTCCAGCATGGCGTCCTTGGCCTTGGAATACTCCACCCAGTGCTTGCGCGATTCGAGGTCCATCGGGCTCAGCTTCCAGCGCTTGATCGGGTTGCGCATCCGCTCCGTGAAGCGCTTCTCCTGCTCCTCGTCGCTGACCGAGAACCAGTATTTGATCAGGATGATGCCGGACTGGACCAGCATCTCCTCGAACAGCGGGCAGGCGCGCAGGAACTCCTGGTACTCCGCGTCGGTGCAGAACCCCATGACATGCTCGACACCGGCGCGGTTGTACCAGCTCCGGTCGAACAGGACGATCTCACCCTTGGCGGGAAGCTGCGCCACGTAGCGCTGGAAGTACCATTGCCCGCGCTCCTTCTCGGTCGGCGTTCCGAGCGCCACGATCCGGCAGACGCGGGGGTTGAGGCTTTCGGTGATGCGCTTGATGACGCCGCCCTTGCCGGCGGCGTCGCGCCCCTCGAACAGCACGCAGACCTTCAGGCCGTTGACCCGCACCCATTCCTGCAGCTTGATCAGCTCGAACTGCAGCCGGGCCAGCTCGTCGATGTATTTGACCTTCTTGCCGCCCTTCGCCGCCTTGCCGCCGCTCAGCTCGCGCCAGTGGGATTCGATGGCCGCGACTTCCTTGGCATCGCGCAGCACCTCGCCGCCGGTGGCCGGCACACCGAGCCCGAGGTCCTTCAGCTTCAGCGCTTTGCGCTTCTTCCGCGGCTTGTCCTCCGCCCCGGCCTCGGCACCCGTCTTGACCTCGTCCATCGAACGCACCCTGCTTATTGTTTTACCCGCGAACCAACGCTAGGAGATGCCGGCGCGTCAGGCAACCGCCCGCACGCCCACCGCGACGAAGTGACCGAGGCCAAGGGCGGCGGCGGTCAGTCTTTCTCCTTGGCGTCGAAGGTCAGGTGGACGCCCAGAACCTCCGCGGCGATCCGGGCGACGGTCAGGTCGATGGGCGGCGGGGCGACGTTGACGCCCCGGCTCAGCGCCTCCGTGACGATCTCCATCACCTTCAGGCGGGCGTGCCATTTGGAGTTGGCGGGAACCGCCCGCCAGGGCGCCGTCTCGGTCGAGGTCTTGTCGAACATCGCCTCGATGGCCTTGCTGTAGTCGTCCCAGCGGGCGCGGTTGCGCAGATCCTCCTCGGTCAGCTTCCAGCGCTTGTAGGGGTTGCTCAGCCGCTCGCGGAAGCGGTTGAGCTGTTCGTCGGGCGTGATGTGCATGAAGATCTTGATGATGCGGACCCCGTCGTCGGTCAGCATCTTTTCGAACTGGTTGATCTCGTCGTAGGCGCGCTTCCACTGTTCCTTGTCGGCGAAGCCCTCCACCCGCTCCACCAGCACGCGGCCGTACCAGGAGCGGTCGAAGATGGCGAAGGTGCCGGGGGCGGGCAGCTTGGTCCAGAAGCGGTAGAGGTAGTGCTTGCCCTGCTCGTCCGCCGCCGGGGCGCCGATCGGCCAGACATGGAAGCCGCGGGGGTCGAGCGGTTCGGTCAGGCGGCGGATGCAGCCGCCCTTGCCGGCGGCGTCCCATCCCTCGAACACCAGGATGGCCCGGCGCTTCTCGTGCCAATAGGTCTGCTGGATGTGCAGCAGGTCCTTCTGGAGTTTGGCGAGGCGGCGTTCGTAGTCGTCCTTGCTGCCGATGCCCTCCGCCGTCATATCGAGCTTGTCGAGCCGGATCTTGCCGTTTCCGTTGCCCATGCACGCACCTTTCGAAATGTCTGGCCCAAGTCTCAGGTTTCGGAACCTTCGCGCTTCGCAGGGGTTGAGCGCGTGCGCCCCGCAGGGCGCGCGTTGCAACCTCGCGATGGTCCTTCCGGTGATGGTCCTTCGGCCGGTGACGGTCTTCTGGACGATCCATGGGAGGCGCCACGCTTGTCAACCAGCGGCGACCGGCTGGCGTGCCGCTGCCGACCAGGAGGATTTCCCCGATGGCCACCGCCGGACCGCGAATCTACAACCTGTTTCCCACGCTTGTCGGCCCGATGCGCGACTGGGCCGGGCACCTTCCCCGCATCCAGGGCATGGGCTTCGACTGGCTGTTCCTGAACCCGATCCATTATCCGGGCTTCTCGGGCAGCCTCTACGCCGTGAAGGACTATTACCGGCTGCACGACCGCATCCAGGGCGGCGCGCCGGAGCATCCGGACGAGCTGCTGCGCGGCTTCATCGCCGAGGCGGGGCGGCACGGCCAGTCGGTGATGCTCGACCTCGTCATCAACCACACCGCCAAGGACGCCATCCTGGTGGGCGAGCATCCGGACTGGTACCGGCGCGATTCCAGCGGCGACCTCTACAGCCCGCGGGCCGTCGACCCGGTGGACCCGTCGCGGGTGACCATCTGGGGCGACCTCGCCATGCTCGACTACGAGCGGGCGGATGTCCGGGCGGGCCTGACCGACTATTGGACGCGCTACCTGCGCCATTGCATCGGTCTCGGGGTGAAGGGCTTCCGCTGCGACGCCGCCTACCAGATCCCGGCGGAGGTGTGGAAGACGCTGATCGAGCGTTCCCGTGAGGCCGATCCGGAGGTCAAGTTCTTCGCCGAGACGCTGGGCTGCACGGTGGAGCAGGTGCGCGATCTGTGCGGGGCGGGCTTCGACTTCCTGTTCAACAGCGCCAAATGGTGGGACTTCAAGTCCGACTGGCTGCTCGACCAGTATGACGAGTTCCGCTGGATCGCCCCCTCCATCGCCTTCCCGGAAAGCCACGACACCGACCGTCTGGCGGCCGAGGTCGGCAGCCAGGACACCGAGCGGCTGGCCGCCCAGCTGAAGATGCATTACCTGTTCGCCGCTTCCTTCTCGACCGGCGTGATGATGCCGGTGGGGTATGAGTACGGCTTCACCCGCAAGCTGGACGTGGTGAACACCACGCCGGACGATTGGGAGGACCCGAAGCTCGACCTGACCGGCTTCATCGGGGCGGTCAACGCCATGAAGGCGGACAGCCCGGCGCTGAACGTCGAAGGGCCGCAGCGGCGCGTCACCTCTCCCCACAATCCGGTGATCGGGCTGATCCGCGACACCGGCGGATGGGCCAACGGGAGCGGAGAGGGTTGCAACATCCTGCTCATCAACCCGGACGAGAACCAGCCGCACGCCATCGACCCCGGCCCGCTGCTGGCGAGCACCGGCGGCGGCTTCGCCGACTTCGAGGACGTGACCCCGGAGGCCGAGCCGCTGCCTTTCGAGCCGGGCCGCGACCTGCGCCTGCGCCCGTTGGAGATGCGCGTCTTCCGCGCCCGCCCGGCGCAGAGCCGCCCCATCGAGCTGAACCATCTGGGCGAGCGCGGGGCGGAGCATGACGCCGGCACCCGCGCCTGGATGGACGAGTTGGCCTCCCGCCGCGTCACCATCGAGAACGTCTATCCGGAGCTGGACGGCGGGCGCTTCCCGGTCAAGCGGGTGGTCGGCGACGTGATGGAGGTGTGGGCGGACATCTACACCGACGGCACCTTCGTCCTCGGCGCCGCCGTCACCTACCGCCCGGTGGACGAGGAGGAATGGCGCGAGGCGCCCATGACCTTCGTCGACAACGACCGCTGGGTGGGCAAGCTGCCGCTGACCCGCAACACGCGCTACCGGTACAGCATCCTGGCGTGGCGCGACGTCTGGGAGAGCTGGCGCGCCGACTTCAAGAAGAAGCACGACGTCGGGATGGACGTGAGCCTGGAACTGATCGAAGGCCGCCGCTTCGTCGAGCACGCGGTCGGGCAGAATGAAGGCGAGGGCCGCGCCGCGCTGGAGCGGGTGGTGGAGCGGATGACCAGCCTCCATGGGCCGGAGCTGATCGCCTACGCCCTGTCGGACGAACCGCGCCACGCCATGGCGAAGTACGGGGAACGGCAGTATCTGTCCCGCTACGGCTGTGACCTGGAGGTCTATGTGGACCGCACCGCGGCCCGCTACTCCGCGTGGTTCGAGATCTTCCCGCGCTCGGCCTCGCCGGACCCGTCGCGGCCCGGCACCTTCGACGACGTGTCGACCATGCTGCCCTTCATTCGGGGCATGGGCTTCGACGTTCTGTATTTCCCGCCGATCCACCCGATCGGACGCAGCTTCCGCAAGGGGCGCAACAACACGCTGAACCCCGGCCCGAACGATCCCGGCGTGCCCTACGCCATCGGCGCGACCGAGGGTGGGCACGCCGACATCGACCCGATGATCGGCGACTTCGAGGGCTTCCGCCGGCTGGTCAAGGAGGCGCGGCGGCACGGCATCGAGATCGCGCTGGACTTCGCCGTCCAGTGCTCCCCCGACCATCCCTGGATCAAGTCGCACCCGCAATGGTTCTACTGGCGTCCCGACGGCACCATCCGCTACGCCGAGAACCCGCCGAAGAAGTACCAGGACATCGTCAACGTCAGCTTCTACCGCGAAGCCTATCCGGACCTGTGGTACGCGCTGCGCGACGTGGTGCTGTTCTGGTGCGACGAGGGGGTGCGCATCTTCCGCGTCGACAACCCGCACACCAAGCCCTTCCCCTTCTGGGAATGGATGATCCGCGAGGTGCAGGACCGCTTCCCCGACGCGCTGTTCCTGGCCGAGGCCTTCACCCGGCCCAAGCTGATGCGGCGGCTGGCGAAGATCGGCTTCACCCAGTCCTACAGCTACTTCACGTGGCGCAACACCAAGGCGGAGCTGACGGAGTATCTGACGGAGCTGACCCAGGGCGAATCCAAGGACTACATGCAGCCCAACTTCTTCGCCAACACGCCGGACATCCTGCCGCCGATCCTGGTGCATGGCGGGCGGGCCGCCCACATGATGCGCGCCGTGCTGGCCGGCACCCTGTCGAGCGTCTACGGCCTCTACGCCCCGTATTTCGTCTGCGAAGCCGACCCCTATCCGGGCAAGGAGGAGTACAACCATTCCGAGAAATACGAAATCCGGCACTGGGACTGGAACAAGCCCGGCAACATCGTCGATTACGTCACGCGCTTGAACAAGATCCGCGCGGAGAATCCGGCGCTCCATAAGTTCACGAACCTGAAGTTCTACAACGCCTATGACGACAACATCCTGCTCTACGGCAAGATGACGGAGAGCAAGGACAACGTCATCCTGATCGCGGTGAATCTCGACCCGCACAACGGCCATGGCGGCACCATCGAGGTTCCGCTGTGGGAACTGGGGCTGGATGACGGCGCCCATGTCCAGGTGGAGGATCTGTTCACCGGCCAGCGCTTCACCTGGATCGGCAAGTTCCAGCATGTCTGGCTCGACCCGCAGCAGAACCCGGCGGCGATCTGGACCTACGGTCCGCCGAGAGCGGGGGGAGGGTTGGGTGGGGGCTCGTAGCAACCACTCCCCTCACACCACCGCCTCACCGAAACGCTGGCATTCCCGCCCAACCCAAGCTAGAACCCGGCCGGTCCGTGACGGTTCTTCCTTGTGGGGGACGGGTGCAGTACCGACTCGACGACGAGGCGTCCCTGTGTTCGATCGACATCCTGGCTCAGGCGGTCGAACGCATCTGCGTCAAAGGCGTGCTGGAACTGCGCATGCTGCGCAACGCGCTCCGCGAGGCCTCGGCCAGCCCGACGCCGGGCGCGGTGAAGTTCGCCTTCGCCATGTTCTCGCGGGTGGACCGCGACTATCGCCGCCTGATCGCGCACGAGGCGCTGACCCTCGCGACCGAGCAACGGGGGCGTTACGCCTCCCCCCGGCCGCGGGCGGTGCGCCGCCCGCGGATGCTGTGATAGGCCAGCGTTCTCAGGCCACCGCCGGTTCGAAATCCATGGCGGGCGACACCAGCTGTTCCACCGCCGGACGGGCGAACAGATAGCCCTGCATCAGCGTGATCCCCAGGTCGCGCAGCGCCTTCGCCTCGCCGGGCGTTTCGATACCCTCTGCCACTGGGGTGATGCCGAGATCGCGGCACACGGTGAGGATGGCGCTGACGATGCTGCGGCGGGCGCGGTCGGTGTCGATGGAACGGGTCAGCTCCATGTCCAGCTTGATGATGTCCGGCTGGAATTCGGCGAGCAGGTTGAGGCCGGAATAGCCCGACCCGAAATCGTCGATGGCGGTGTGGAAGCCCTGGCGCTTGTATTCGGTGAAGATGGCCTTCAGATGGGCGCCGTCGACCACCCGCTCGTTCTCCGTCACCTCGAAGATGATGCGCTCCGGCGGGAAGCCGGTGCGCTTGGCGGCGGCCAGCGTGGCGCGGATGCAGGCTTCGGGCTGGTAGACGGCGTTGGGCAGGAAATTGATCGACAGCCGGGTGTCGGGCTGCTGGCCCATGCCGAGGCTGGCGGCCAACTCGATGGCCTTGACCCGGCAGGCCTGGTCGAAGGCGTAGCGGTTGGCCTCGGTCACCTGACCCAGCACCCAACCAGCCCCCTGGCCGTCGAGGCCGCGCACCAGCGCCTCGTGCGCCCAGGGCCGCCCGCTGGCGACCCCGCCGCCGACATCGACGATCGGCTGGAAAGCCATGGTGAAGTCGAACCCCAAACCCTCGGTGCACAATCCGCCGCACCCACCGCCCCTGATCCGCTCCGCCGTCATGCCCGTTTCTTTCTTGGGGTGATTCGATGTCTAACTCTTTATAGTGCTTATCTTGTCTCAAATTTATTCAAAGCAAGGTGTGACATCGGGTCTGGAAATAGGGCCTATGACGTCACTACTCCGTTCCTCATCGTTTGTGTCTTGGTTACTCCGCGGCGGCTTTTCTGCGCGTCTGGATCGCGGTCCATACGGACAGTGGGGTCGCCGGCATGTCGATGTGGTCGATTCCATAGTCCGACAGCGCGTCCACCAGGGCGTTGATGACCGCGGGCGGCGCGCCGATGGCCCCGGCCTCGCCGGCGCCCTTCATGCCCAGCGCGTTGGTGGTGCTGGGCACGCAGTTCAGCTTGATCCGGATGTCCGGCACATCCACCGCGCGCGGCATCTGGTAGTCCATGAAGGACCCGCTGAGCAGCTGGCCGCTGTCCGGGTCGAAGACCACCCGCTCCTGAAGCGCCTGCCCGATGCCCTGGGCGACGCCGCCATGGACCTGCCCCATGACCAGCAGCGGGTTCACCACCGTCCCGAAATCGTCCACGACGGTGTAGCCGACGACCTCGACCACGCCGGTGTCGGGATCGACCTCGACCTCCGCCACGTGGCAACCGTTGGGGAAGGTGTTGGCCGGCGGGGTCCAGCGGGCCACCTCGGTGAAGGCGATGGGGCCTTGCGCGGCGGCTTTGGCGGCCACCTCCTTGAAGGAGACGCTGCGGTCGGTGCCGACGACGCTGAAGCGGCCCTCGACGAACTCAACGTCCACCGCGGCGGTCTCCAACAGATCGGCGGCGACCTCGGTCGCCTTGGTCACCACCCGCGCCGCCCCCTCGGCCAGCGCCGCCCCGCCCACCGGGACGGAGCGAGAGCCGCCGGTGCCGGCCCCCCAGGACACTCGGTCGGTGTCGCCCTGGATCACCTCCACATCCTCCGGCGGGACGCCCAGCCGGTCGGCGATGATCTGCTTGTAGGCGGTCTCGTGGCCTTGGCCGTTGGTCTGGGTGCCGATCATCAGGACGATGCGCCCGTCGCCGTTGACCTGGACTGTGGCCTGCTCCGCGCCACCGCCCGCGCAGGCCTCGATGTATGTGGCGATCCCGGCCCCGCGCAGCTTCCCGCGGGCTTTCGCCGCCGCCTTGCGGGCGGGCAGGCCGGCGTGATCGGACAGCTCCAGCCCGTCGCGCAGATTCTGCTCGAATTCGCCGGTGTCGTAGGTCTGGCCCATCGGGGTGGCGTAGGGCATGGCGGTGGGCGGGATGAAGTTGCGCCGCCGGATCTCCGCCGGGCCGAGGCCGGTGACGCGCCCGGCATGGTCGATCAGCCGCTCCAGCAGATAGGCCGCCTCCGGCCGTCCGGCGCCGCGGTAGGCGTCCACCGGCTGGGTGTTGGTGAAGACGCCCTTCACCCGCACATAGACCGCCGGCGTGGTGTAGGAGCCGACGAGCATCGCCGACCCGGCGTCGGTCGGGATGAAGGGGCCGTAGTTCGACAGATAAGCCCCCAGGTTGGCGACGGTATCCACCCGCAGCCCGAGGAAGCGCCCGTCGCCGTCCAGCGCCAGCCGGGCGCGGCTGACATGGTCGCGTCCGTGGTCGTCGCTGAGGAAACCCTCCGTCCGTTCCGCCGCCCATTTCACCGGCCGGTTCAGGCGCCGTGCCGCGAACAGGCAGACCATGTATTCCGGGTAGTTGAACAGCTTCATGCCGAAGCCGCCGCCGACGTCGGTGGTGACGACGCGGAAGGCCTTCTCCGGCAGGCCGAACAGCTGGGCGAACTGCTTGCGCAGCCCGTGCACGCCCTGGCTGGTGACGTAAATGACCAGCCGTCCGGTCTCCGCCTCCACCGCGGCGAGGCAGGCGCGGCCCTCCATCGGGTTGGCGACGACGCGGTTGTTGACGATCTCCAGCTCCACCACGCGGGCGGCCTTGGCAATCGCCGACTCCACCGCCGCCTCCTCGCCCTGCTCCCAGTCGAAGCAGAGGTTGCCCGGCGCCTCGTCCCACACCTGCGGGCGGCCCGCCTCCAACGCCTCCGCCGTGCCGGCGATGGCGGGCCGGTCGTCGTAATCGACCATCACCAGTTCCGCCGCGTCGCGGGCGGCGTCCAGCGTTTCGGCCACGACCACGGCGACCGGATCGCCGACGTGGCGCACCCGTCCCTTGGCCAGCGCCGGGCGGGGCGGGGCGACGTAGGGAGAGCCGTCGCGCTGGGTCAGCGCCGCGGCGCAGGGGATCGGCTGGATGCCGTCCGCCTCCAGGTCGGCGACGGTGAAGACGCCGAGCACCCCCGGCTGCGCCGCCGCCTCCGCCGCGTCGATCCCGCGGATGTCGGCATGGGCGTGGGGAGAGCGCACGAAGACCGCGTAGGTCTGGCCGGGAAGCGACACGTCGTCGGTGTAGCGCCCGCCGCCGGTCAGCAGGCGCGCGTCTTCGGTGCGGGGGACCGGCTGGCCGATGCCGAACTTCATCATGGGGCGGGGCTTTCCTGTCACGTGGAGAGACACCCGGAGAAGATAGGCGGAGCCTTGGCCGGCGAAAACCCTCGGTAGGGCATAAGCTGGCGGTGGCGTGGGAACGCCGGGCCACCTATTCTTAGGCCATGTGCGGACGCATGATACTCGCCACGCCGGCTTCGGAGGTTCAGCGGCTGTTCGGCTTTCCCGAACTTCCGAACCTCCAGCCGCGCTGGAACGTGGCCCCCACCCAGCCGGTGCCCGCCGTGCGGCGGGAGGAGGATGGGCGCCATCTGGTGACCCTGCGCTGGGGCCTCGTGCCCTTCTGGGCGGACGACCCGTCCATCGGGGCGCGGCTGATCAACGCGCGCGGCGAGACTCTGGCCGAGAAGCCGTCCTTCCGCGAGGCGTTCCGCAAGCGGCGCTGCCTGATTCCCGTGGACGGTTTCTATGAGTGGAAGGCCGAGGGCAAGCGCAAGCAGGGCTACGCCATCCGCCGCCGCGACCGCGCGCCCTTCGCCTTCGCCGGCCTGTGGGAGCGCTGGAACGGCCCGAAGGGCGGCCCGGCCCCCGCGGAGCCCCTGGAGACGCTGACCATCGTCACCACCACGGCGAACGCGGTGCTGAAGCCGCTGCACGAGCGCATGCCGGTGATCCTGGACGAGACGGACTGGGACCTGTGGCTGGACCCCGCGGCCCCGTTGCCGGTGCTGGAGGGGCTTCTGAAGCCGGCGCCCGACGCGTTGCTGGAGGCCCATCCGGTGGGGCCGCGCGTCAACAACGTGCGCAACGACGACGAGGCGTGCGCGGCTCCTTTGGACGACGCACCGCCCGATGACGCGCCGACCTTGTTCTGAGTGGTTCGCTCCTTTGGTGGCGCTTCTCATCCTGTGCTCAACCGGAACGGTGTATGCCCAGGGAGGGGCGACCAAAGGCAAGGTCGCCAACACCCCCAATGAAACGTTAAAAGGGCAGGGCGTGGCCATG
Source organism: Azospirillum sp. P4_B5 (assembly GCF_056402275.1). Lineage (NCBI taxonomy): Bacteria > Pseudomonadati > Pseudomonadota > Alphaproteobacteria > Rhodospirillales > Azospirillaceae > Azospirillum > Azospirillum sp. P4_B5. The sequence continues at coordinate 60,257 of NZ_JBFUHT010000028.1, read as the reverse complement.
GAAGGCGATACGCTGTCCATCAAGGGCACGCCGGTTCGCCTGATGGGAATCGACGCCCCCGATGTCGGGCAGAAATGCCGGAACCGTTACGGGCATGAGTTGGACTGCTTCCGCATCGCCACCGCCGTGCTGGCCAGCCTGATCAAGGACCAGGAGGTGACCTGCACCATCGCCGAACGCGACCGCAATGGCCAGCAATTGGGCGAATGCCGGGTGCTCGGCGTCGATCTGGGGGCGGCCATGGTGGCGCGCGGCTGGGCCTTCGCCTACCGCAGCCTGTCGCCGGCCTACGCCTCCAGCGAGGCCTTCGCGCAGAGCCGCCGGCTGGGCCTGTGGGCCGGTCAGGTGGAGAAGCCCTGGCAATGGCGATCGCGCCAGCAGCGTGAGCAGGCGCGGTAGGCCCAGCGATGCGGTTCGGCCATCTGGCCTCTGCCAACGGGGGAAGGGGGACTCGGCCTTTTTTTCGGTTCGCCCTCCTTGGGGGGCGTGATAGTGTTTCAGAGTGTTAACAAGTTATTAATTAAGCCGACCGGCCAGCGCCCCTCGGTGCCGAAGGCCGGACGGACCCACCCACCGGCGCGGAAGAACGGGTCATGCGAGTCTACGCACGCCAGCTTTACGATCATCTCCCCTACCTGCGCCGCTACGCGCGCGCGCTGACCGGAGCGACCGAACGCGGTGACGAACTCGTGACGCGCTGCGTCGAGGTCGCCGTGATGGCCCCCTCCCGCTTCGGGCTGGAAGCCGGGGCGCGGGTGCCGCTCTACGCCCTGCTGAATCTGCTGTTCGACGAGGACGGGGACGGGCGGCCGACCCCATCGCCGCACCCCATCGAACGGGCGCTGGCCTCCCTGCCGGAAGGCGAGCGGCGCATGTATCTGCTGATCACGCTGGAGGGGCTGACGGTTCCCGAAGCCGCCCAGGTGCTCCAGATTCCCGCGCCGGAGGGCCAGGACCGGTTGACCGTCGCCCGCGACAAGGTGCGCAACGCCCTGACCCAGCGCGTGCTGGTGGTCGAGGACAACCCGATCCTGGCGATGGAGATCGGCTCGCTGGTTACCGATATGGGCCACGTCGTCTGCGGCACCGCCAACAACGAGCAGGAGGCCCTGGAACTGTTGGAGGCCGAGAAGCCGACGCTGGCCCTGCTCGACGTCCGGCTTGCCGACGGCGGCAGCGGGGTCGAGGTCGCCCGCCGGCTGCGCCAGAAGCGCGCCATGCGGACCATTTTTGTCACGGCCTTCGACGGTGACCTGGAGGAGGCGGACGCCCGCCATCTCGGCCAGATCGTCCGCAAGCCCTTCACCAACGAGGCGATCCAGGCCGCGATCTCCCGCGCGGTCTTCATGCCGAGCCCGGTGGCTCTGGCGTAAACTTAAACTGCGGGTCGGATTGGACATGCGAAAAGGGCGGCCCCGTCGGGCCGCCCTTTGCATGTGTGCTGCCGTGTCCCCGTCGGTCAGACGGTGGTGCGGCGACCGGCGATCATGCGGTAGATGGCCAGGATGACGATGGCGCCGACGATGGCGCCGATGAAGCCGGCGCCTTCGCCCGCCCGGTACCAGCCGACGGCCTCACCCAGATAGGTGGCGACGAAGGCACCCGCGATGCCGAGCAGCGTGGTGATGATGAAGCCGCCCGGATCGCGGCCCGGCATCAGGAACTTTGCGACGATGCCGGCCAGGAAGCCGATGATGATCGTCCAGAGAATACCCATAACCTCTCTCCCTCCAGTATCGATGTCCTCGATCCCACGCAGCCATAACGCCCGAAACGGCGTTTGGTTCTGCCCGAAGGAGGACCCCCTTGCGGATAAACCCACCTGGAGCATGGCCGGGAGGGAGAGGGTTAGGGCCGGAGATCAGCTCCGCAGCCCGCGGATGTTGGCGGCGTAGCGGTCCGGCCCGCCGGTGAAGGTGGCGGTTCCGGCGACCAGCACGTCGGCCCCCGCCTCGATGGCGATGCGGGCGGTCTCGCCGTTGATCCCGCCGTCCACCTGGAGGTCGATCGGCTTGCCCAGCGCGTCGATGCGGCGGCGCAGCTCGTGGATCTTGGGAAGCTGGTTGGCGATGAAGCTCTGCCCGCCGAAGCCCGGGTTGACCGTCATGACCAGCACCAGGTCGAGGTCTTCCAACAGATAGTCGACGGCTTCCAGCGGGGTGGCCGGGTTCAGCGACAGGCCGGCCTTCTTGCCCAGCGACTTGATGAGCTGGATGGTGCGGTGGACGTGCGCGCCGGCCTCCGGATGGACGGTGATGATGTCGGCGCCGGCGTCCGCGAAGGCGGCGATGTAGGGGTCCACCGGGGAGATCATCAGATGCACGTCGAAGGGCTTGGCCGTGTGCGGGCGCAACGCCTTCACCACCGCCGGGCCGATGGTGATGTTGGGGACGAAATGGCCGTCCATCACGTCGATGTGGATGTAGTCGGCGCCCGCCGCATCGATGGCGCGCACTTCCTCGCCCAGCCGGGCGAAATCGGCGGAGAGGATGGACGGGGCGATCTTGACCGGGCGCATGGCGGAAATCCTTGGCGTGAACGGTGCGGGAAGGGCGGTGGAAAATCCGCCTTCCCATATCATGGCTCCCCCGCCGCCCCAACCCCTCTCGCCGCCCGTCTTCGCCGTCAGGCCGGTTTGCAGCCGGGCTTCAATCCCGGGTCGCCGGAAAAATGGGGCGGGAGACTGACCGTCCCCCGCCCAAAAAGGCCCCGCCCAAAAAGGCAAGGCGCGGATCAGAAGCCGGCCAGCACGATCTTGCCCTTGGCCCGCCCGCTTTCGAGCAGGGCGTGGGCGCGCGTCAGGTTGGCGGCGTTGATGGTGCCGAACGTCTCGGCCAGCGTCGTGCGGATCGTGCCCGCGTCCACGAGGCGCGACAGCTCGCTGAGCAGAGCGTGCTGGGCGGCGATGTCGGCGGTGCCGAACAGCGGGCGGGTGAACATGAACTCCCAGTGCAGCGACACGCTCTTGCGCTTCAGCACCATGACGTCCAGCCCAGCCGGATCGTCGATCAAAGCAACGCGGCCCTGCGGAGCGATCAGGGCGGCGATCTCCGGCAGATGGGCGCCGGTGTCGTTGGTCGAGAAGACGAAGGCCGGGGCGCCGATGCCCAGAGCCTCCACCTGGGCGGCCAGCGGCTTGCGGTGGTCGACGACGTGATGGGCGCCCAGGTCACGGCACCAGGCCTGCGTCTCCTCGCGTGAGGCGGTGGCGATGACCGTCAGGTCGGTCAGTTGCCGGGCGAGCTGGATGGCAATGGAGCCGACGCCGCCGGCCCCGCCGACGATCAGGATGGCGTTGGCCCCCCCCGGCACCGGGCGCCGGACGTCCAGCCGGTCGAACATCGCCTCCCACGCGGTGATGCTGGTCAGCGGCAGCGCGGCGGCCTGGGCGAAATCGAGGCTGGCCGGCTTCGGCCCGACAATGCGCTCGTCCACCAGATGGAACTCGGAGTTGGTGCCGTCGCGGTCGATGGCCCCGGCGTAGAAGACGGCGTCGCCCGGCTTGAACAGGGTGGCCTGCGGTCCGGCGGCGACCACGGTGCCGGCGGCGTCCCAGCCCAGCACCTTCATAGCGCCCGGCGCGGGCGGCATGTTGCGGCGGACCTTGGTGTCCACGGGGTTGACCGACACGGCCTTGATCTCGACCAGCAGGTCGCGGCCCTGGGGCTCGGGGCGGGGGCGCTCCACGTCGATCAGGGCGTCGGGAGCGTCGATGGGCAGGGATTGGGTGAAGGCGACGGCGCGCATGGCCTCAAGTCCTTGTGCTTGTTGTTGCGTGCTTGTTGCGGCGTGTTGATCTCTGCCGACAGACTTGCGCCTTGCAGCACCGGGGCGCAAGAATGCACATGAAGCGCACATAGTGTCGAAAAGGATACCGTCATGGCCCGCGTTCCCCACGCCAACCTGGACTGCTCGCCGGGCTGCCCGGTGGAGGGCGTTCTCGCCCTCATCGGCGGGAAGTGGAAGGGGCTGATCCTTTACCACCTGCTGGACGGCACGCTGCGCTTCAACGAGATCCGCCGCCGCGTGCCGAACGTCACCCAGCGCATGCTGACCACCCAGCTCCGCGAACTGGAGGCGGACGGGCTGCTGGTCCGCACCGTTTATGCGGAGGTGCCGCCGCGCGTCGAATACAGCCTGTCGCCGCGCGGGCGGAGCCTGGAGCCCATCATCCTGGCGCTGAAGGCCTGGGGCGAGGAGCATCTGCGCCCCGCCACCGCCGCTTCTGCTGTCGTCGCCGCATGAGCGCCTTCGTCCCGCCGCCCCCTCAGCGTCCGTGGGGGCACCGCCTGTTCTTCCCCGCCGCCGCCCTCTACGGGGCGCTCAGCGTGCCGCTGTGGGTGGCTGGCTATTTCGGTTGGCTCGGCATCGGCTGGACCCCGGCACTGCACGCGCACGAGATGCTGATGGGCTACGCGCTGGCGGTGGTCGGCGGCTTCCTGCTGACGCGGCCGTCCAGGCTGGCGCTGACCATCGCCTTCGCCGCGTGGCTGGCCGGGCGGCTGGCGGTGCTGGCCGGGCTTCCGCCGGAGGTCGCGGGTCCGTTGGCGCTGGCCTATCCGGTGGCGCTGTTCGTGGTGGCCGGCGTGCCCTTCCTGCGCGCCGCCAAGAGTGGCCACAACATCCTGTTCGGCCCGGTGATCGGCGCCTTCGCGCTGGCCGAGACTCTGGTCTGGTGGGGCGGCGACGGTGGGCGGACGGGCGCCCTGTTCGCGCTGCATCTCGTCGGCATCCTGATGCTGGTGATGGGCGGGCGAATCATCCCGTCGGCCACGGCGGGAGAAGTCCGCAAACAGGGCGGGACACTGGTGGAGCGGGTGCAGCCGCGCCTGGAATGGGCGGGCGTCGCCGGGGCGGTGCTGGCCGCCCTGACCGTGGCCACCGGAGTGACGACCGGTCCGCTGCCCTGGATCGGGGCGGCGGGCGCCGCGCTGGCCGGGGTGACCGCCTGGGCGCGTCTGGCGCGTTGGCGGACCGGCGCCGTGCTGAAGCGTCCGGACCTGTGGAGCCTCCATCTCGGGTACGGCTGGCTCGGGCTCGGCTGGCTGTTCCTGGGGGTGGAGCGGCTGGCTCCGCTGACCGGCGGGGCGGGCTGGCACGTCATCGGGGCTGGCGCGCTGGGCACGCTGGCCGCCTCCATGATGGTGCGCGCGACCCTGCAGCGCGAGGCGATGCCGCCGGACTTCTCCCGGCCCGCCACCGCCGCCATCGCACTGGTCGGGCTGTCCGCCGCGCTGCGCGTCGCCGCGGCCAGCACGGCGCCGGACCTGCTGATGCCCGCGGCGGCGTTGGCCTGGATGGGAGCGCATCTGCTGGTGCTGTGGGTGCTGCTCCGCGTGCCGAAGCGGATACGGGCCTGAGCCATCCGCCACTTGACGCTCTCCGCCGCTCCTCCGACACTCCGAGGCAACGGCCAGTCGCAACGGGCCACGGAGAGACGCAAGCGCGTCCGCAGGGGGGATCATGAGCGACGCATTGGAACCGGCCCGCAGCGCGGGCGTCGTCGGGCTCGGCTCCATGGGCATGGGGGTGGCGCTGTCGCTGCTCCGCGCCGGCTTCCGGGTCGTCGGCTGCGACCTCGACGCCGCCAAATGCATGAGCCTCGTCACCCATGGCGGGGAGGCCGCGGGATCGCCCGCCGACGTCGGGCGGCGGGTGGACCGCGTCATCGTCCTGGTCGCCACGGCGGAGCAGGCGGAGGAGGTGCTGTTCGGCGCCGAGGGCGTGGCCGGCACCCTGCCGAAGGGCGGCGTGGTCGTCCTGTCCACCAGCGTCCCGCCGGACATGGCCGTTGCCGTCGGGCGCCGGCTCGCCGAACGGGACCTGCTGATGCTGGACGCGCCGGTCGGCGGCGGCCCGGTGCGGGCGGCGGAAGGGCGCATGGTGGTCATGGCCTCCGGCCCCGAGGACGCCTTCGCGCGGGCGGCCGACCTGATCGCCGCCGCATCGGGCACGCTGCACCGCGTCGGCACCGAACACGGGCAGGGCTCCGCCGTGAAGGCCGTGGAGCAGATGCTGACCGGCATCCACGCCGCTGCGGTGGCGGAGGCCACGGCCTTCGGCGTCCGCGCCGGGGTCGATCCGCAGCGGCTGGCCGAGATCCTCGCCGCCGGTCCCTTCCACATCCCGTCGCAACGGCCGCTGGGCATCGTCGGGACCGATCTGGGCACCGTGATGGACGCGGCGCGGCGGCTGACCGTACCGACCCCGCTGGCCGCCTCCGCCCTGCAACTCTTCACCATGGCCGCCGCGGTCGGGCTGGGGCGCGAGGGCGACGGCGCGCTCGTCCGGATTTTCGACCGGTTGGCCGGCAACCCGCAGGAGGGCTGAAGCATCATGTCGATCACGCTCAAATCGCTGGTGATCACTGGGGGCGGCCGAGGCATCGGGGCGGCGGTCGCCCGGATGGCGACGCAGCGCGGCTACGCCGTGACCTTCTCCTACATCGGCAACGCCGCTGCGGCGGAAGCCACCGTGGCGGCGATCCGCGAGGCCGGCGGGCAGGCCCAGGCGGTGCAGGGCGACGTGGTGCATGAGGAGGACATCCGTGCCCTGTTCGACGCGGCGGAGGACCGCTTCGGCCCCACCACCGGGCTGGTCAACAACGCCGGCATCATCGGCCCCTACGGACGGCTCGACGAGGCCGCGCCGGATGACCTGCGCCGCATGCTGGACATCAACGTGACCGGCGCCGTGCTCTGCGCGCGGGAGGCGGTGCGCCGCATGTCCACCCGCCATGGCGGACAGGGTGGCGGCATCGTCAACGTCGGTTCCATCGCCGCCGTTCTGGGCTCGCCCAACGAGTATGTGGGCTACGCGGCCAGCAAGGGCGCGGTGGACAGCCTGACCGTCGGCCTCGCCCGCGAGGTGGCGAAGGAGGGCATCCGCGTGAACTGCGTGCGGCCCGGCCTGATCGACACCGACATCCAGATCATTCCCGGCATCGGCAACCGGCTCGACAACCCCGCCTTGATCCCGCCTGCCGGGCGCGCCGGGACGGCGGACGAGGTGGCCGAGACGGTGCTGTGGCTGCTGTCCGACGCCGCGTCCTACGTGACCGGCGCCCTTCTCAACGTCTCCGGAGGCCGCTGAGCCATGCCCGCGTCAAATTCCTTCGCCATCGGCCACCAGGACATCGTGGAGGCCGCGGCGCGGCTGGACGGCTTCGCCGTGCGCACGCCGCTGCTGGAGAACGCCCTGCTGAACGAGCGGGTTGGCGGGCGCGTGCTGCTGAAGCCGGAGGTTCTTCAGCGCAGCGGCTCCTTCAAGTTCCGCGGCGCCTTCAACCGGCTCTCCCAACTGACGCCGGAGGAGCGCCGGGGCGGGGTGGTCGCTTGGTCGTCGGGCAACCACGCCCAGGGCGTCGCGGCGGCGGCGGCAATGCTCGGCATGCCGGCGGTCATCGTCATGCCCAGCGACGCGCCGGCCCTGAAGATCGCCAACACCCGCGGCTACGGCGCCGAGGTGGTGCTCTACGACCGCTGGACCGAGAGCCGCGAAGCCATCGCCACGGCCATCGCGGCGGAGCGGGGTGCGACGACCGTGCCGCCCTACGACGATCCGCACATCATGGCCGGGCAGGGCACGGTCGGGCTGGAAATCGCCGCGCAGGCGCAGGCCATGGGCGCGGTTCCCGACGACGTGATCGCGCCGTGCAGCGGCGGCGGGCTGATGTCCGGGGTCGCCACGGCGGTCCGCCACAGCTTCCCCGATGCCCGCCTGTGGGCGGCGGAGCCGGCGGGCTTCGACGACGTGGCGCGCTCGCTGGCCGCCGGTGAGCGGGTGGAGAACGCCGCCGGGCAGCGCTCCATCTGCGACGCGCTGCTGACCCCGACCCCGGGCGCCCTGACCTTCCCGGTGATGAAGACCTTGCTGTCCGGCAGCCTGGCCGTCACCGACGCCGAGGTGAAGGCCGCCATGGCCTACGCCTTCACCGTGCTGAAGCTGGTGGTCGAGCCGGGCGGGGCGGTCGGGCTGGCGGCCGTGCTGACGGGCAAGCTGCCGGCGGAGGGCCGCACCGTCGCGGTGGTGCTGAGCGGCGGCAACGTCGACGCCGCGACCTTTACGGACGCGCTGGCGTCGTCCTAGCGCGCTCCAGCACGTAATAGACGGCGCCGGGGGCGAACTTCTTGCGGACCGAGTCGCGGTGGTACGCGATGTTCCACCGTGTCAGCGCGCAGGCGGCCTCGTCCAGCCTTACCAGCAGCGCGTTGCCGTAGGGCAGGGGGACGCCCATCAGCGGCCCCAGCCGCTCGGTCAGCGGGAAGGAACAGAAGCGGCGCTGCCGCACCGTGAAGCCCAGCCGGGCGAAGCGCTCCTCCAGCCATTGCACGGGGAAGCCGCGCTCGTTCGCGGTCAGGCCGCGGCGGGGGCGCCGCCAGTCGCCCATGGTGCTGATCGGCTCGCGCAGGATGAACAGACCGCCGGGGGCGGTGACGCGGGCGAACTCGGCGAGCAGGGCGCCGGCGTTCGGGATGTGGTGCAGCGTGTGCAGGCAGACGGTCAGGTCGTTGGCCCCGTCCGCGCAGTCGATCCGCCCGCCCAGCGTGGGCCGGCGGTACTCCGCGGGGGTGCCGGCGATGTCGGTCCGCCAGAAGCGCTCGATGGGCTCCACGGCCAGGAAGCGGTCCACCTGCCCGGCGATCGGCGCCACGTCGTCCCCCGCGGCGCAGCCGAAGGCCAGCGCCTGCCGGAAGCGCCGTCCGGCCAGGAAGCGGAAGGCGTGGCGGTGGTTCAGCGCGTGGTATTCGTAGCGGTAGCCGGGCCTCTCGGGCGCGGTCCGCGCGAATTCCTCCGCCGGGTCCCGAGCCTCGACTCCGTACCAGCCGGCGATCCGCGCCGCGTCGAAGTCATCGCCATAAAGGGCGGCGCCGGAGAAATACTGGTCTTCGAAACTGGCGGACTCGAAATTTGCGGTCATGGGGACTGGCGCTCCGCTGGATGGGCGGGGCGACGATAGCGCGCCGGTTCCGGCGGAAACATTCAGCTTGCCCGCCTAGGACGGAGGGGGAGTCCTATGGCGGCGCGCGATCGCGGAGCGTGAAGGGAGCGCCTCCGGTTGGCAGGCCCCTATCCTTAAGAGGGTGCTACAGCCGGATGTCGCTCTGGAACAGGCCGAGGTCGAGATGCTCCATCGGCACACGGCGGGTGCGACGGCGGTTGAAGCGTCGGACGGCGTGGCGGGCGCGACCGATCAGCGAGGCGTAGCTCTTCAACGTCTTGGGCATGTCCGTTCTTCCCAATCTGTGTAGGGGGTGAACGGATCACAGCTATGACGGGTCCATGTGACAAATTCTATCGCACCGCACACCGCGCCAAGGAACGCCGGACCGCGCCACCTGTTCGAGAAGGAATACCCCCAAAGACACGGGCAACCCATGGTGAGGAGGCGGCGATGAGCGGCGTTCTGAAGGCCGTCATTTTCGACGTGGACGGCACATTGGTCGACTCGGTGGATCTGCACGCCCACGCCTGGGTGGAGGCGATCCGGCATTTCGGCTACCACGCGGAGTTCGACGCGGTGCGCTCCCAGATCGGCAAGGGCGGCGACCAACTGATGCCGGTCTTCGTGCCGGAAAAGGATCTTGACCGCATCGAGGACGAGCTGGACCATTTCCGGCACGAGCTGTTCGCCCGCAAATACATGCCGAAGGTCCGCGGCTTCCGCCGGGTGCGCGGCCTGTTCCAGCATCTCCACGCCGAGGGTCTGCGCATCGCGCTCGCCTCCTCCGCCAAGGGGGACGAGCTGGAGCGGTACAAGCGCGCGGCGGAGATCGAGGACTTGGTGGACGTGGAGACCTCGTCCGACGACGCCGAGCGGTCGAAGCCGCATCCGGACATCTTCGAGGCGGCGTTGGAAAGGCTGGGCCTGCCGGCGGAGGAGGCGGTGGTGGTCGGTGACAGCCCCTGGGACGCCAAGGCCGCGGGGCGGGCCGGGCTGACCGTTGTGGGGGTTCTGTGCGGCGGCTTCGCGGAGCAGGATCTGCGCCGGGCCGGCTGCGCGGAAATCTTCCGTGATCCGGAAGACCTCCAGCGCCGCTTCGCCACCAGCCTCATTGGGAAACGCAGCCCACGCGCGATGGGCCTTATTCAGCCCGGCGGACCTCAGCCGGGGCGGCCGTCGGCCCGCGGGGCGAGCAGAATGGGCGCGTAGACGTACAGGTAGCAGGCGAAGGCTGCGATCCAGGCAGCACCGGCGCCCTCCAGGGCGGTCCAGTAGAGGCCGCCCGGCAACTCGGGCGCCAGCACCCGCAGCAACGCCGCGGCGGTCAGCAGGATGTAGCCGGCCACGGTCGGGCGGGTCACCACCAGCATCCGCCCGGTGTGGCCGAGCGTGGCCCGCGTCATCACCGCCAGGATCATCGTGGCGAAGGCCCCCGCGGTCAGCGCATGGACCCAGGCGGAGCTTTCCACGCCCGCCCCCAGCAGATGCGCAGCCTTCAGCGCCAGCGCCGCCGGCACCCAGGCGTAGCCGAGATGCAGCACCCACAGGATCGGCTGGTCGAGCGTCTTCGCCGGTTGCCAACCGGCCAGCCGCAGGGCGTGGGCGAGCGCCGCGACGAGCGCCAGCAACCCGGCAATGGCGGTGCCCGGCAGGGCGAGATCGGCCGGGATCATCAGCAGCGTCGAGACGAGAGTCACCTTCTCCACCCAGGGGCGGGAGACGACGGTGCCGTCCAGCCCGCGCAGCCGCAGGGCGTTGCGGGTGAAGGCCGGGACGATGCGCCCGCCGATCACCGCGATCATCATCAGCACCACGCCGATGGCCAGCGTCTCACCCAGCGCGGTGCCGCCGGACAGCACGCCCAGCCAGTCCAGATGGAACAGCAGGTTGGCGGCGGTCAGCAGGCCCAGCAGGGCAAGGAAGGCGGTGTTGCGGATCTTGCCCGCCGCCACCAGAGGCCCGGCCAGCGCGATGCCGAGCGCCGGCAGGAAGGCGAGATCGAGGATGGCCGCAACCGGCAGCGGCACGCCGATGAAGGGCAGCAGCGCCACCCGCCCAGCCAGCCACAGCGCCGTCAGGCCGGCGAGCGGCAGGCCGGACAGCGCCTTGGTGCCCGTCCAGCTCGGCACCGCGGTCAGCAGGAAGCCGGCCACCGCGGCGACCACGAAGGCGAACAGCATCTCGTGCGCGTGCCAGGCCGCCGCCGGGACGGCGCCGTCCGGCCAGGACCCGGTTGCCAGAACGGCGATCCAGGCGGCGAGCAGGACGGGGGCGGCAAGGCCGGACAACAGGAAGAAGGGCCGGAACCCATAGGCGAAGATCAGGGGGACCGGAGGGCGGTCCGGCTGGTCGGCAACGGAACTGGTCATGGCGTTCCCCGCGCGTTGGAGGCATCGGTCATGCCGTCACACTGCGCCGGGGGCGGTCACCCTTCTTTGACCGCGGTCAAACAGAACCGCTGCAAACAGAATCCGTCGCTCTGCAGAAAAACCGCCGTCAGATCGTGATGCCGTTCTCGGCCATCAGGCGTTTCAGCGCGTCACGGGCGGGCGCGTCCAGAACGGGTAGCCCGTCGCGGGCCGTCAAAACGAAGGCGCCGGGATCGGCCAGGGTGCGCAGGGCGAAGCCGCCCACGCGCGGCGGGCCGCTGCTCAGCGGCGTGTCCTCGTAGATCGGCGAGAAGGTGCAGCCCAGAAGCATGGCGCGGGCGATCAGCGTCTCGTCCGACGATCCGCCCGACGCCGGGCTGTTGATGCCGAACAGCAGCCGCTCGGCCTCGCCTTTGGTAACGAGTCCGCGCTCCAGCAGGATGTCCACCATGGCGGAGGTGGTCATCACCGGGGCGGCGCGGCCCTTCCAGCAGAAGCGGCCGTCGTCCCATCCGATGTCCAGGCAGCGGTAGATCATGTGCGGATCGGCGCCGCCGGGCGACCCGGCGACGATGTAGTTGACCCGAAGCAACCCGTTCCACGCCCCGGCCGGAGCGACGATGCAGGAAACACCGCGCCGGGTCAGGCGCAAATAGGTGTCGTTGATGCCCGAAGGCTCGAAATCAAACAGCATGGCTGGCTCACCTTGATCGGGGACCCCGCTCCCCTCGAACGAAAAAGGTGAGCACGGGTTCCCGCAAGGCAACATGGCCATGCGTATGGTATTCCTCTCCGCACGCGCAAAAAGGGTATAGGCAAAAGCTCAGGACTTCGGGCGGAATGCCTTGCAGACCAATGGGTCAGTGTCGATGCGCGCCGCGCCGATCAGATCGAGGCAATACGGAATTGCCGGAAAGACCGCCATCAGGCAGTCGTGAATGGCCGAAGGCTTGCCCGGAAGGTTCACGATCAGGCTGCCGCCGCGGATTCCCGCGGTCTGGCGAGACAGGATGGCGGTCGGCACCACGGTCAGGCTGACCGTCCGCATCAGCTCGCCGAAGCCAGGCATCATCTTTTCGCAGACCTGCTCCGTCGCCTCCGGCGTCACGTCCCGCGGGGCAGGGCCGGTGCCGCCGGTGGTGACGATCAGGTCGCAACGCTCCTGGTCGGCCAGCTCGATCAGGGTGGCGGCGATGCCCTCGCGGTCGTCGGGAATGACGCGGGCCACCGGCTCCCAGGGGGAGGCGACGATGCGCTCCAGCTCCGCCCGGATGGCCGGGCCGCCCTTGTCCTCGTAGATGCCCCGGCTGGCCCGGTCGGACACGGTGACGATGCCGATGCGGGCGGGCTTTGCGGAGGTCATGGGCGGCGGTCCTTATGGAATGTCCGGCAGGCTTACTTGCTGCCCGGCGCGAGGAACACGCTCTTGTAGCTGTCCCGGTCGCCGTTGTTGGTGTCGGTCAGCTGGAAGGTGACCGGGGTGGAGGCGTCCGGCACGGACTCGCGCGGCACCGTGACGTAGACGCGGTAGGTCGCCACGCTGTCCGGGGAGGCGGAGATGTGGCTGACCGCGCTGCCGCTGTCCTCGTCGCGTTCGCCCACCACCTTCACCTCGGCGCCGGCGATGCCGGCGGCGGCTAGCGTGTAGGAGCGGTCCTGGCGGGTCTTGTTGGAGACCTTGAAGGTGTAGGCGTTGCGGATGGTGCCGTCCTGCAGCGTGACGAACAGCGGGGCGCGGTCGCGCTGCACGGCGATGTCCAGCCGCGGGCGCAGCGCGTAGCTCCAGGCCATGGCGCCGGTGATCACCAGCATCAGCAGGCCGTAGACGATGGTGCGCGGGCGGATCAGTCGCCACTGGTAGGTCTTGCCCAGGGCGCGCGTCTCCTGGGCGGCCAGGCTGTCGAAGCGGATCAGCCCCTTCGGCAGCTCCTGCGACACCATGATGTTGTCGCAGGCGTCGGCGCACAGGCCGCAATTGATGCAGTCCGCCTGCTCGCCGGTGCGGATGTCGACGCCGACCGGGCAGACCTGCACGCACTGGCCGCAATCGATGCAGTCGCCGAAGCCCTTGGTCCGGCGCTCGTCCCAGCTCTGCGACTTGCGCTTCGGGCCGCGGGTGTCGCCGCGCAGCGTGTCGTAGGTGACGACGAGGCTGTGCTCGTCCAGCATCGCGGTCTGGATGCGCGGCCACGGGCACATGTAGTAGCACATCTGCTCGCGCGTCCAGCCGGCCATGACGTAGGTCATGCCAGCGAACAGCGCGAAGAAGCCCGCCGCCTCGTAGGTCGCGTCGAAGGTCAGCAGATCGACGGCCAGGCGCGGCGCGTCGGTGAAGAAGGCGACGAAGCCGAAGCCGGTGATGACGGACAGCGCCAGCCAGCCGGCGTGCTTCCCGGTCTTGCGCAGGACCTTCCTGGCGGTCCAGGGGGCCTTGTCCAGGCGGATGCGCTCCGCCCGGTCGCCTTCGAAGGCGCGCTCGATCCAGACGAACAGGTCGGTCCACACCGTCTGCGGGCAGGTGAAGCCGCACCAGACGCGCCCGGCCAGCGCGGTCGCCAGGAACAGGCCCAGCGCGGCCACGATCAGCACGCCGGTCAGGTAGTAGATCTCCTGCGGCCAGATCTCGATCCAGAAGATGAAGAAGCGCGGCGTCGTCAGGTCGAACAGCACCGCCTGGGCCGGCGCGTCGGGGCCGCGTTCCCAGCGAATCCAGGGGGCGATGAAGAAGGCCGCCAGAAGCACCCAGGTCAGGATGGTCTTCCAGCGCCGGTAGCGTCCGGAGACGGCCTTCGGGTGGATCTTCTTCTGGCTCTCGAAAAACTGGATTTTCGCCGGCGTGACAGCGCTTCCGTCTGGCATATCGTCTGCCTTGGCTCCGGATAGGGACGCAAGACCGGACAATAGCGGACAGGACCCGAGCGCCTCTTGATCGGGATCAAGACGAGAACGGATTTGAAAAATCCCTATGGATTATAAGGATTTTTCAGCGGCGCCGGTGACCGGCCGGATTCCCGGCTGTAATACGTCCATCAGCCGATTGGCTCAAGCTTCGTTTCGCAATGCGGAAACGTTTCCGCCATCCTCCGCCTCCGCACCGTCGGGCGCCGCATCCTGCGGTCCCGGCCGGGACGGGGAGGGACGGGTGACGATGTAGACGGCCACCGCCGCCATGCAGGTCCCCGCCAGGATGGGAACCAGCGGCCGGCCGGCGGTCAGCGCCACGATCGCCCAGCTCGCGCTCATGCCGACCAGCGCCGCCGCTTTCGCCTTGCGGGGGATCGCCCCTTCGGACTGCCAGCCGCGCAGCAGCGGGCCGAAGCGCGGGTCGCGGTACAGCCGGTCGCGCAGGGCCGGGCTGCTCTTGGCGAAGGCCCCGGCGGCCAGCAGCAGGAACGGGGTGGTCGGCAGGAGTGGCAGCACCGTTCCGGCGATGCCGAGCCCGACCGCGGCGTAGCCCAGCGCCAGCCACAGCCGGCGCCGCAGGGGGGAGGCCCAGGAAGCATGGGCGGCTGCGTCCTCCGCAAGGGCGGTCTGGTCATCCATGAGGTGAATGTAGGACGCTCACACGGCCAGGACCAGCACCGCGTAGCGGGCGGCCTTTCCCGCCGTGACCAGCAGCAGGAACACCCGGATGTCCACCCGCAGGATGCCGGCCACCAGCGTCAGCGGATCGCCGATGAAGGGCATCCAGGCCAGCAGCAGGGACCAGACCCCGAAGCGCTGGTACCAGCGGGTGGCCTGCGCCACCATGGCGGCCGGAACCGGGAACCAGCGGCGGTCCTGGAAGTGCATCAGGTAGCGCCCGAGCGCCCAGTTGACCACCGACCCCAGCACGTTTCCCACCGTGGCGAACAATAGCAGCGCCAGATGGTCGTAATTGCCGGTGGCGTGCATGCCGACCAGAAGGATTTCCGATTGGGCCGGGAAGATGGTCGCGGCGAGGAACGCGGTGAGGAACAGTCCGCCGTAGGCGGCAAACTCGGGCATGCGGCGGTCGGTCCTTCCGGGCCGGGGGGGGCGGAGGCTAGAACATGGGTGCGCATGCAGGAATGCGGGAGGCGCCATGGTGCGGCTGCGATAATCTGGTGTAGATTCATTTTGTAGGAATTCGGTACGGATGGACTCGGTGCCGGAATGAATGGGAGTGTTCGCGGATGGCCGCTGCCGGCCTTGCCCGCTTCGATGCCGACGGGCGCCTGATCTGGGCCAACGCCGCGTTCCAGGCGTCGCTGGGCGGTTGTCCGGGGGACGGCCTGGATGCTCTCCTGGCGGCGGTTCCGGCGTGTGAGGACGCGGCCGCAGCGGTGGACCGGCTGCGCTCCGGACAACCGGTGGTGCTCGTGGCTCCCTCCGGTTGCGGGCGCTCGACGCTGATCCCGGCGGAGGGCGAGGGCGGCGAGCTGGTGCTGACCCTCGCCGACGGCGGCGCCCTGGCGGGACCGCCGGACGAGACCGGTTTCATCGGCCTGGAGGATCTGCTGGGCGACCGGGCGGGCGAGGCGGAGCGGGCGATCATGCAGGCCATCGCCGTTCCCTTGGTGGTGACGCGGCTGTCTGATGGTCTGGTGATGGCGGTCAACCAACCGGCCGGCGCGCTGTTCGGGGTGCCGCTCGACGACGTGGTGGGGTGCAGCTTCGCCAAGGCCTACTACACCGATCCGATCGAACGGGAACGGCTGCTCACCGCCCTGCGCGACGGGGCGGGCGGTGTGGACGGCTTCGAAACCCGTCTGTGCCGGCCCGACGGCAGCGATCTCTGGGCGATGGTTTCAGCCCGGCGGTTCCGTTTCCGGGGCGAGGACGCCATGCTCGCCTGCATCAGCGACATCTCCGCCCGCAAACGGACCGAACAGGCGCTCGAAGCCCTATGGGATCAGACCAGGGCGGTTCTGAACGGGCTGGGCCAGGGGGTGATGGCCTTCGACCGGGGGCTTCGGCTGGTTGCCTGGAACGGGCGTGCCGCGGAGCTTCTGGGGCTGGAGCCGGAATTCCTGCGCTACCACACGCCCTACGCCGCCATCGCCGGGCGGGTCGGGGAGGGGCTGGCCTTCGGGCAGGGGAACGCGCGCCCCGACAGTCTGCCCGCCTCCCTGCCGGACATCGGCCCTCCCTTGGCCTTGGCGGAGCCGCTGCCGGCCCGGCCCGCGACGGCGGAGCGGGCCTGGGAGTGCACCCGCTCCGACGGGCAGGTGGTGGAATGTCTGACCCGGCCCCTGCCGGACGGCGGCTTCGTCGTCACCTACACCGACGTGACCGAGCGGCGGAACGCCGAGCGGGAGATCATCGCCAGCCGGGAGCTGTTCGAACTGGCCATCCGCGCTGCGCGGGAGGGGATCTGGCAATGGGACCTGCGCACGGGGGAGTTGTGGCTGTCGCCCTACTGGTGGGGGATGCTCGGCTACGGCGAGGACGAGATGGTCAACACCGCCGCCCGCTGGACCGAGCTGATCCTGCCCGAGGATCGCGAGTTGTCGGCCCGGATGGCCCGCGACCTGATCAACGGCGCGATGGGCGAATGCCAGTTCATCCTGCGCTTCCGCCACAAGCGCGGCACCGTGGTCCACATGCTGAGCCGCGCCATCCGTGTTCTTGGTCCGGACGGCGAGTTGTTCCGCATCGTCGGTTCGCACACCGACGTGTCGGACCGCGTCCATGCGGAGGAGCGCGCCCACGCCGCGCGGGAGGAGGCCGAACGCGCGCTCCGCGACCTGAAGGAGGCGCAGGCTCATCTGATCCAGTCCGAGAAGATGGCGGCGCTCGGCTCCCTGGTGGCAGGGGTGGCGCATGAGATCAACACACCCATCGGGATCGCGCTGACCGGCGCCTCGCTGGTGGCGGAGCGCACCCGCCTGATCCGTCGTGACTTCGAGGCGGGAACGCTGCGCCGGCCCGACTTCGCCGATTTCCTCGACATGGCGGGGGAGGCGGCGCACCTGATGCTGCTGAACATCGACCGCGCCGCCCAGCTCATCCAGAGTTTCAAGCAGATCGCCGTCGATCAGGCGAGCGAGGAGCGCCGCGTCTTCGATCTGCGCGACTACATCGACGAGGTGCTGCGCAGCCTGGGCGTCCGCATCAAGCGGGCGGCCCACGGCGTGGAGGTGGATTGCCCGGCGGATCTGCTGATCGACGGCTATCCGGGCGCGCTCAGCCAGGTGCTGACCAACCTTGTCATGAACTCGATCATTCACGGCTACGCGCCGGGGCAGCACGGGACGCTGCGCGTCGCCGTGCGCTCGGTGGGTGCCGACGAGGTCGAGCTGGTCTACGCCGACGACGGACGCGGCATCCCGCCCGCACTCCACGGGAAGGTGTTCGAGCCCTTCTTCACCACCAGCCGTGGAACGGGCGGCAGCGGGTTGGGGCTGAACATCGTCTACAACATCGCCACCCGCAAGCTGAAGGGCCGCATCGCGCTCGATAGCGCGCCGGGCCGCGGCACGGCCTTCACCTTGCGCTTTCCCCGCGTCGCGCCGGCGGAGCGTGCCACCGCCTGAGGTCCGCTCGATGCCTCACTGCGCGTCCACCCAGGCGATGCGCAGGATGTTGGTGTTGCCGGGGGTGCCGAAGGGAACGCCGGCGGTGATCACCAGCCGCTGCCCCTCCACCGCCAGCCCGTCCTCGTAGGCGCATCGGGCGGCCTTCTGGACCATCTCGTTGAAGTCGGTCACGTCGGCGGAATGCACGCTGTGCACCCCGTAGGCGAGTTGGAGCCGCCGCGCCGTTTCCAAGCTGGAGGTCAGGCACATGATCGGCACTTCCGGCCGCTCGCGGGCGGCGCGGAGCGTGGTCGAGCCGCTGGTGGTGTAGGTGACGATGGCCGCGGCCTGGATGGTGTGGGCCACCTGCCGCGCCGCCGCGGTGACGGCGTCGGTGGAGGTCCGCTGCGGGTCGGGATGCTGGGCGTCGGTGATGGTGCGGTAGAGCGGGTCCTGCTCGACCCGGCGGGCGATGCGGTCCATCATCGATACCGCCTCGATGGGATAGGTGCCCGCCGCGGTCTCCGCCGACAGCATCACCGCGTCCGCCCCGTCATAGACGGCGGTGGCGACGTCCGACGCCTCGGCGCGGGTCGGGGCGGGGGAGCCGATCATCGATTCCAGCATCTGGGTGGCGACGATCACCGGCTTGCCGGCCTTGCGCGCCTCGCGGATGATCCGCTTCTGGATGCTCGGCACGTCCTCCGCCGGCATCTCGACGCCGAGGTCGCCGCGGGCGACCATGACGCCGTCCGACAGCTCGACGATGCGCTCCAGATGCTGGATGGCCTGCGGCTTCTCCATCTTCGACAGCAGGGCGGCCCGCCCGGCGACCAGCTTGCGCGCCTCCGCCACGTCCTCGGGACGCTGCACGAAGGACAGCGCCACCCAGTCCACCCCCTGGTCGAGCGCGAAGGCCAGATCCTCGTGATCCTTCGCGGTCAGCGGCGAGAGCGGCAGGACGACACCCGGCACGTTCACGCCCTTGCGGTCGGACAGGCGGCTGCCGGACAGCACGACGCAGTCGGCGTGGTCCGGGCTGCAAGCGACGACGCGCAGGCGGACCTTGCCGTCGTCCACCAGCAGCTCCGCCTCCGGCTCCAGCGCGGCGAAGATTTCCGGGTGGGGCAGGCCGACGCGGGTCGCGTCGCCCGGCTCGGTGGAGAGGTCGAGGCGGATGCGGTGCCCCGGCCCCACGCTGACCGGGCCGTCGGCGAAGGTGCCCAGCCGCAGTTTCGGTCCCTGGAGGTCGGCCATCACCGCGATGGGATGGTCGAGCTCCGCCTCCAGCGCGCGCAGCGTGGCGAGGCGCTGCCCATGGTCCTCGTGCGTGCCGTGGCTGAAGTTCAGGCGGAAGACGTCCACGCCCGCCTCGAACAACGCGCGGATCATCTCCGGCGTAGCGGTGGCCGGCCCCAGCGTGGCGACGATCTTGGTCAGGCGGAAGCGCCGGAAGGGGATGCCTTTGCGGGTCATGGGTCTGCCTTCTGATATGTGCCGTTCGGATTGTGCCGTTCGGGGCGGGCCGTTCATCTCAAGTTCTGCCGTCCGGCTTGTCAACCGCGGTCCGCCTCCCCACAATGGTCGGGCACCGGGAAAAGCACGGTAACGCCGCAGAACGGCCTTGACAGATTTCCGGCTTTTTCTATAGTCGCACGCTCCCGCGGCCCAACCGGCCCGGCGGGAGACATTGTGCGTCCCGTATCCGCGTTTTGCCGTCTGGCCTTCGGGCTTCGGCGTCCGGATCGGGGATCAATCGGTGTGTAGGCGGCCCATGAGGGCTGCCGTTGAGATATCGAGGAGAGCAGGCGTGGCGCGTATCGCTGGCGTCAACATCCCCGCGCAGAAGCGCGTGGAGATTGCGTTGACCTACATTCATGGCATCGGCCCCTTCAAGGCCAAGGAAATCTGCACGAAGCTGGAGATCCCGGCGGAGCGCCGTGTGAACCAGCTCACGGACGACGAGATCCTCAAGATCCGCGAGACCATCGACGCCGACTACCGCGTCGAGGGCGACCTGCGCCGTTCGGTCGCGATGAACATCAAGCGTCTGATGGACATGGCCTGCTACCGTGGCCTGCGTCACCGCAAGGGCCTGCCGGTCCGCGGTCAGCGCACCCACACGAACGCCCGCACCCGCAAGGGTCCGGCCAAGCCGATCGCCGGCAAGAAGAAGTAAGAGGACGCACGGACCATGGCCAAGCCCTCAGCCGCTTCGCAGCGTCTTCGTCGTCGCGAGCGCAAGAACATCACCGCCGGCGTCGCTCATGTGAACGCCTCCTTCAACAACACGATGATCACCATCACCGACGCGCAGGGCAACACCATCGCCTGGTCGTCGTCGGGCACGATGGGCTTCAAGGGTTCGCGCAAGTCGACCCCCTACGCCGCCCAGGTCGCCGCCGAGGACGCGGGCCGCAAGGCCCAGGAGCACGGCATGAAGACCCTCGAGGTCGAGGTGAAGGGTCCGGGTTCGGGGCGTGAGTCGGCGCTGCGCGCTCTGCAGTCGATCGGCTTCCAGATCACCTCGATCCGCGACGTCACGCCGATTCCGCACAACGGCGTCCGTCCGCCGAAGAAGCGTCGCGTCTAAGAAGCATCGCTACTCCGCACCCGCGGGGACCCGCCGTTCCGGGACAGGCGCCGCAGCCATCGCGGCGCCATCGGATGGGAACGGCCGGTCTCCGCGGACGTGTGTCCACCCCGATGGCATGAGGTAATACCGTGGCTCTTCAGAAGAACTGGCAGGAACTGATCAAGCCGAACAAGCTGGACATCCAGCCCGGTGACGACGCCGACCGCGTGGCGACCGTCGTGGCCGAGCCGCTGGAGCGCGGCTTCGGTCTGACGCTCGGCAACGCGCTGCGCCGCGTGCTGCTCTCCTCGCTGCAGGGTGCGGCCGTCACGGCGATCCACATCGACGGCGTGCTGCACGAGTTCTCGTCGATCCCCGGCGTGCGCGAGGACGTGACTGACATCGTCCTCAACATCAAGTCGATGGGTCTGCGCATGGGCGGTGACGGCCCGAAGCGCATGCGCCTGCGCGCCGAAGGCCCCGGCGAGGTGAAGGCCGGCATGATCGAGACCGGCGCGGACATCCAGGTGATGGACCCGGACCTCGTGATCTGCACGCTGGACAACGGCGCCCGCCTGAACATGGAACTGACGGTCGAGACCGGCAAGGGCTACGTCCCGGCCAGCCAGAACCGTCCGGAAGACGCCCCGATCGGCCTGATCCCGGTCGACGCGCTGTTCTCGCCGGTCCGCAAGATCTCCTACAAGGTCGACAACGCCCGCGTCGGGCAGGTCACCGACTATGACCGCCTGTCGATGGTCGTCGAAACCAACGGCGCCGTGAAGCCGGACGACGCGGTGGCGCTCGCCGCCCGCATCCTCCAGGACCAGCTGCAGCTGTTCATCAACTTCGAGGAGCCGACCCACGCGGTCGCCGAGGAGAAGCACGAGGAGGTTCCGTTCAACAAGAACCTGCTCCGCAAGGTGGACGAGCTGGAACTGTCGGTCCGTTCGGCCAACTGCCTCAAGAACGACAACATCGTCTACATCGGCGATCTGGTGCAGAAGACGGAGGCGGAGATGCTCCGCACGCCGAACTTCGGCCGCAAGTCGCTGAACGAGATCAAGGAAGTGCTGGCCCAGATGGGTCTGCACCTCGGTATGGAAATCCCGAACTGGCCGCCCGAGAACATCGAAGAGCTGGCCAAGCGTCTGGAAGAGCCGTACTAAGTCTCGCAGGTTTTACCCCCACCCTTGCCCTCTCCGCCCAGCGGGGGGCAAGGGTGGGGGGAGTTCCCAGGGCCACCAACCGGCCCGCCCCGCGCCGTACCAGCTCCAACGACTGGGCGGTCGGGTTCACCACCGGCTCCCCGAGGGGGGCCACGCCATGAAGGAGGACCGTCATGCGTCACGGCGTTTCCGGACGTAAGTTCAGCAAGACCACCAGCCACCGCAAGGCCATGTTCTCGAACATGGCGAACGCGCTGATCAAGCACGAGCAGATCAAGACCACCTTGCCGAAGGCCAAGGATCTGCGCCCGATCGTCGAGCGTCTGATCACGCTCGGCAAGAAGGGTGGCCTCGCCAACCGCCGTCTCGCCTTCGCGCAGCTGCGCGACGACGCGATGGTGACCAAGCTGTTCACCGTCCTGGCCGACCGTTACAAGGACCGCCAGGGTGGCTACAGCCGCGTCCTGAAGGCCGGCTTCCGCTACGGCGATGCCGCCGCCATGGGCGTGATCGAGCTGGTTGACCGCGACGTCGCCGCCAAGGGCCAGGATTCGGGCCCGGTGGAGATCAAGGACGAGGTCGAGGCCGAGGGCTGAGCCCCCGGTTGAGTTTTCGTGAAATCTTATCGCCGCCGTTGCCCAGCGGGTGGCGGACGACGATATAGGTGACCGACCGGCCCTCCCTTTGGGTTCATCCCCGGAGGGAGGGTTTCCGGTTTCCGGGTTCCGCCACTTCGGGAGGGCGCCGCGCGCGCGGTATGCTGAAACCTCTCTACAACCGGATTCTCAAGCTCTCCGCCCGCAAGGACGCCGTCTGGTGGATGTCCGCCGTCTCCTTCGCGGAAAGCTCCTTCTTCCCCCTTCCGCCCGACGTCATGCTGGTGCCGATGTGTCTGGCGGAGCCCAAGAAGCTCTGGCGCTACACCAACATCTGTGCTCTGGCCTCGCTGATCGGCGGGCTGTTCGGCTACGCGGTCGGGTTCTATCTGTTCGAGAGCGTCGGACGGCTGATCATCGACCTCTACAACGCGCAGGAGTCGTTCCAGCGCTTCCAGGACATGTTCGCCGAATTCGGCCCCTGGTTCCTGATTCTCAAGGGCATCACGCCCATACCCTACAAATTGCTGACGATCACCGCGGGATTCGCGCACCTCGACCTGACGGTGTTCATCCTGTGCTCGATCGTCGCACGATTCTCGCGATTCTACATGATCGCGATCCTGCTGCATTTCTACGGGCCGCAGGTGCGCGACATCATCGAGAAGCGGCTGATGCTGGTGACGACCGTTCTGCTGGTCATCATCATCGGTGGCTTGCTCAGTTTCAAATTCGTGTGAGCGGCGCGGGGCTTGCCCCGCGCGTCACTCGCAAACCCGCAGTCAGTCCGGGCAAAATCAATCCGGCATCCCGCGGTCCTGGCGGTTGCGCTCCGACGGGGGCAGGGCGTTGCGCTCGCGGCGGTCGCGCATGACCATCACGCCGATGGCCAGCGCCATGCCGATGCCGGCCAGCAGGGGCAGCACGACCTCGCCGGCGCTGACGGTGGGCATGGCGAGCATGCGCACGATGAGCAACAGCAGGCCGCCGATCAGCAGCGCCACGAAGATGGTGGTCGATGTCCGGCGGCGCGGCGTCGGGCCGGGATTGTTGGGACTCATTTGAGGCATTCCCTTATCGCTTGCGTTCCCGGCATAGTGGGCGCCGAGCCCGCGGCATGGTCCATGCGGGGGACCATCCGCCAACGTCCGGGGTCACGCAAGAACAATGGGAGTCAAAGCCGAGATGTTCCGTCCGAAACTCATTCTGGGGCCGGTGCTGGCCCTCGCCCTGGTTGCGCTCGCCGCCTGCGCGGACGCGCCGGGGCGTTCGTCCGGCGCCGCCGTGGGCGGTGCTCCGGCGGCCTCCACCACGGCCCCGACAACGGCCCCCGCCGGGGCGCCGGCAGCCTCGCGCCCGGCTCGTGGGGTCGAAGACCCGTCGCTTCGCCTGGATGGCGGTGTCGGCAGCGACGATTCCTGCCGCGCCCAGTGCGAGCGCAGCAACAACTCCTGCATGGACTCGGTGGCCGCGCGCGCGCAGAGCGGGCTCGACCGTCCGGACCGCGGCGGCATCTTCTCGCCGACCGACAATTGCCAGCATTCGCTGCGCATGTGCTACCAGCGCTGCGGCGCGCCCACCAACCAGTGACCGGTCCGGTGCGATCGGTGGATCGGCGATGAGCAAACGCGGCGACTCCGGAGCCACCGGCGGCTTGTTCGAGGCGGGCGCCCCCCGCCCGCTGGCCGACCGGCTGCGCCCGCGCAGCCTGGGCGAGGTGGTCGGTCAGGAGCATCTGTTGAAGCCCGACGGTCCGCTGGGCCGCATGGTCGCCGCGCGCCGGCTGGCCTCCATGATCCTGTGGGGGCCGCCCGGCTGCGGCAAGACGACCATCGCGCGGCTGCTCGCCCTGTCCACCGACCTGCATTTCGAGCCTCTGTCGGCGGTCTTCTCCGGCGTGGCCGACCTGCGCAAGGTCTTCGACGCCGCGCGGGCGCGGCGCGCGGCCGGGCAGGGCACGCTGCTGTTCATCGACGAGATCCACCGCTTCAACCGCTCCCAGCAGGACGGCTTCCTGCCCTATGTGGAGGACGGCACCGTCACGCTGGTCGGCGCCACCACCGAGAATCCGTCCTTCGAGTTGAACGCGGCGCTTCTGTCCCGCGCCCAGGTCTTCGTGCTGAACCGGTTGGACGATGCGGCGCTGGAGAAGCTGCTGTCGCGGGCCGAGGCGGAGATGGGCCGCCCGCTGCCGCTGACTCCGGACGCGCGGGCGGCGCTGAAGGCGATGGCCGACGGCGACGGTCGTTTCTGCCTGAATCTCTGCGAGGAGTTGTTCGCCCTGCCGGTGCCGGAGGACGGCGGGCTTCTCGACAACAACGCGCTCGCCACCGCCATCCAGCGCCGCGCCCCGCTCTACGACAAGGCGCAGGAGGGGCACTACAACCTCATCAGCGCGCTGCACAAGTCGCTGCGCGGGTCGGACACCGACGCGGCGCTCTACTGGTACGCCCGCATGCTGGAGGGTGGCGAGGACCCGCGCTACATCGCCCGCCGGCTGACGCGCTTCGCGGTGGAGGACATCGGCATGGCTGACCCCAACGCGCTCGCCCAGGCCACCGCCGCCTGGGAGGCCTACGAGCGGTTGGGCAGCCCGGAGGGCGAACTGGCCATCGCCCAGCTGGTCATCTATCTGGGGACGGCGCCCAAGTCGAACGCCGGCTACACCGCCTACAAGAGCGCGGTGCGCGCCGCCAAGGAAACCGGCAGCCTGATGCCGCCCAAGCACATCCTGAACGCTCCGACGAAGCTGATGAAGCAGATCGGTTACGGCAAGGGTTACGAGTACGACCACGACACGGCGGACGGCTTCTCCGGCCAGAACTACTTTCCGGAGGGCATGGCGCGGCGCGCCTTCTACCAGCCGGTGGAGCGCGGCTTCGAGCGCGAGATCAAGAAGCGTCAGGACTACTGGGCGCGCCTGCGCGACCGCAAGGCCGCGGAGGGCGAGGAGTAGGCGCGCCTCATGGCTTCGGGTAGGCAACCCCGAGAATCCACACCGGAGCCTCCGGTGGGCCGGCCCGTTCGAACACGTAGGTCACGGTCGCGCTGGTGAAGGGCGTGGCCCGGATGCAGCGCCCGCCGACGTCCATTTCCCCGCACCACAGCGCCGGCACCCGCACGTTCAGCGTCTTGCCGAACTGGGTGCCGCCAAGCTCCTCGCCGCACAGGAGTTCGCCCGGATAGCCGGTCAGGGCGCGCCATGCGGCGTCCCAGGACCGGTGATCGGCGAACATCGGCGTGCCGACGCTCTGCACGGTCTCGGAAGGCGGCACCGCGCCCGGAATGTGCCGCGCGAGGCGCCCGCCCTCCGCCGTGTTGCGGTCGGGGTCGGCGGACCGCTGGACGCTCGCGATGTCCAGGCACGGGGCGCTCCGCGCCGGGGCGGCGGCCAGGGTCAGGCCGGCGGCGAGCAGGCCGGCGATCTTGCGGGTGGGCATGCGGGCACTCCAAGTGCAATGATCCTGCGCTGATTGTTGGACGTTCGGTTTTCAGCTTGGTGAAATTGGATCGGGGCGATCGGGCATGACGACGGGGGACGTGGTTCCGGCCTTCACGCGCTTCGTCGCCATCGACTGGTCGGGCGCCGTGGGCAAGCGCTACGCCGGCGTCGCCGTCGCGGAATGCGGCGCGGAGGGGCCGCCCCGGATCGTCGCGCCCACCGAGCGGCAATGGTCGCGCACCACCGTGTACGATTGGCTGCTCGACGGGCTGGGGCGGGGGCCGGCGCTGATCGGGATCGACTGCGCCTTCTCGCTGCCCTTCGATGTGGCCGGTCGCTACTTCCCCGACCCCGACGCGGCGACGGCCTTCGACCTGTGGGACCGGGTGGAGGCGGTGGCCGGGGCGGAGCCCGACTTCGCCGGGGGCAGCTTCGCGGCGCATCCGGACTATGGGACGGATTTCTGGCGCGCCGGGACGCAGCCGGACTGGTACCGCGACCCGCACCGGCTGACCGAGCGGGTGTGCCGCGCCGACGGCTACGGCAGCCCGCAGAGCCCTTACAAGCTGATCGGCGCCAAGCAGGTGGGGAAGGGCGGGCTGGCCGGGATGCGGATGCTGCGCGCCCTGAAGCGGGCGGCACCGGAGCGGGTGGCTGTCTGGCCCTTTGACGCGCCGGGTCCGGGGCGCACCGTCTTCTGCGAGATCTACCCGCGCCTGTTCCTCATCCGCGCCGGCTTCGGGCTGCGCAAGATCCGCGACGGGGCGGCGGTCGACGCCGCGCTGGCCGTCCTCGGCGCGCCGCCCGCCGGCCTGTCCGGGGCGGTAACCGACCATGACGCCGACGCGCTGGTCTCCGCGGCGGGGCTGCGCTGGCTGGCCGGGCGGCCGGCGGTGTGGAGCCCGCCGGCCATGGACGCGCGGGCGCGGCGGCAGGAGGGCTGGATCTTCGGGGTGGGCGACCGGAATACGGGGGGTGCTGCGCCCGGCGCGTGACAAGCCGCCGCAATTCTGGCTCTAATCCGCGCGGGATGCCTGTCGTCCCGTCCGTTCCGGAGGTTCCGTGATCGCATCACCGTCCACGCTCGCCGCGGTCGCCGTCGGTGGGGCCGTCGGTTCCATGGCGCGCTATCTGCTGATGACGGCGGTCGGCCATTGGTTGGGCACGCAGTTTCCCTACGGGACGCTGGCCGTGAACGCTGTCGGCTGCTTCACCATGGGCGCGCTGGCGGAGCTGGCCGCGCTGGTGTGGTCGCCCTCGCCGGAGCTGCGGGCGCTGCTGATGGTCGGGGTGCTGGGGGGATTCACGACCTTCTCCTCCTTCACGCTCGACGTCGGGGTGCTGGTGGAGCGGAACGCCCTGCCGGCGGCGGCGGGTTACATCCTGGCCTCGATGGTGCTGACCATCGCGGGTTTCTTTGCCGGCCTCGCGGTCGTGCGTTCTCTTGTTTCGGTGCCCGTTTGATGAGTGAGAACAAAACCCCCAGCGTGGAAACCCGGACCGTGACGTCCGACGAGGCCGATGTCCGCCTCGACCGCTGGTTCAAGCGCCATTTCCCCGACGTGGGGCACGGCTACCTGCAGAAGCTGCTGCGCACCGGCCAGATCCGCGTGGACGGCAAGCGGGCGGAGACCTCGACGCGGCTCGCCGCCGGCCAGTCCATCCGCATCCCGCCGCTGGCCGACTGGGCCAAGCCGGAGGGCGCCGCCGCGGCCCCCGCGCCGAAGAAGCCGGCCATGTCGGACAAGGACATCGCGGCGCTCCAGGCGCTGGTTCTCTTCAAGGACGGCGACGTCATCGCGCTGAACAAGCCGGCGGGCCTCGCCGTTCAGGGCGGCACCAACACCACCAAGCATCTCGACGCCATGCTGGACGCCCTGCGCTTCGACGCGAAGGAGCGGCCGAAGCTGGTGCACCGGCTGGACAAGGACACCTCGGGCGTCCTGCTGCTGGCGCGCAACACCTTCGCGGCGTCCAAGCTGACGGAGCAGTTCCGCGGCCGCGACGTGCGCAAGATCTACTGGGCCGCCACGGTCGGCGTGCCGAAGCCCTACCAGGGCAAGATCGACCTCGCGCTGGCCAAGGAAGGCGGGCCGCAGGGCGAGCGGGTGGCCGGCGACGAGGACGACGGCAAGCGCGCCGTCACCTACTATTCGGTGCTGGAGAATCTGGGCAAGCAGGCGGCCTTCGTCGCCATGTGGCCGCGCACGGGGCGCACCCACCAGCTCCGCGTCCACATGAACGCCATCGGCACGCCGATCCTGGGCGACGGCAAATACGCCGGGCAGGGGGCCTATCTGCCGGGCGCCGAGGTCCAGAAGAAGCTGCATCTGCACGCCCGCCGCCTGATCCTGCCGCACCCGCGCGGCGGCAACCGGATGATCGACGTGACGGCGCCGCTGCCCGACCACATGCTGACGACCTGGAAGTATCTGGGCTTCAGCGCCAGCCTGAAGGGCGACCCGTTCGAGGGGGTCGAGTAGAAGCTGGGTTTTTCACCACAAAGGCACGAAGATTCACAAAGGCGTTCGGAGTGACGGCCGGACGCCTCCCCGTGGGGACGTCTTCGTGAAATTCTTTGTGCCTTCGTGTCTTCGTGGTGAATCGTTTCCATCGAAAGCACGCTTTCACCCCGCCTCGCGCCCCTCCAGAAACGCCGTGAGCTGCTCCGCCGCCTGTCCGACATGCTCTTCGACGAGCCGGCAGGCCGCATCCGCGTCCCCCGCCCGGCAGGCGGCCAGCAGCGCGCGGTGCTCGTCCTGCGACCGCGGCCGATAGCCCAGCGCCGCGAACTGGAAGCGCAGGTAGCGGTCGGCGGCCAGCAGATGCTGCTCCGTCAGCGCCAGCAGACGGGGCCGCCCGGCCCGCGCGTAAAGCGTCATGTGGAAGCGCCGGTTCAGCTCCCCCATGCGTCCCGGATCGGCCTCGCCATCCATCTCGGCGATCAGTTCCTCCGCCTGATCGAGGTCCGCCGCCGTCAGGCCGGGCAGCGACAGGCGCAGCGCCATCGGTTCCAGCGCCATGCGGATCGCCCCGATGTCGGCGCCGTCCGCCGCCGAAATTTCCGCGACGACCGCCCCGCGGTGGGGGTGGAACTCGGCCAGCGCCCGCGCCTCCAACTGGCGCAGCGCCTCGCGCACCGGCATGCGGCTGACCCCGAAGGTCTCCGCCAGTTCCTCCTGTCGCAGTGGCGTGCCCGGAGCAATGACCCCGCTGAGGATCGCCTCGCGCAGCGTCGCCTCCACGAACTCCGTGGTGGTGCGGTGGCGCGGCTGCGCGCGCGCCACGAGGCGCGACAGCCCGTCGTTGACCGTCATGCGTGATCTCCCCTTGCCAGGATATTGGATCCAATCTATCACCAGTCTCATCGTCCTGCACGCCCGATGGAGGGTCCCAAGTCATGTCCTCTTCCGACACCGTCCCGGCAGCGGGCCTTTCGACGGGGCTTTCCCTGCGCGCGGTCGGCGCCGGCCTGCTGGCGGCCCTGGTCGGTTACGCCAGTTCGGTGGCGGTGGTCATTCATGGCCTGACCGCGGTGGGCGCCAGCACGGAGCAGGTGGTGTCGGGCCTCGTCCTGCTGGGCTTCGCCATGGGGCTGACGGCGATGGGCCTCAGCCTTTACCGGCGCAAGCCGATCAGCATTGCCTGGACGACGCCGGGCATGGCGCTGCTCGCCGCCACCGGAGCGGTGGAAGGCGGCTTCGCCGCCGCGGTGGGGGCCTTCGCGGTGACCGGGGTGCTGATCGTCCTGGCCGGGCTGTGGGCGCCGCTCGGCCGCTGGATCGCAGCGATCCCCAAGCCGCTGGCCAACGGCATGCTGGCGGGCATCCTGCTGAAGCTGTGCCTGGCCCCCTTCCTGGCGGTGTCGCAGGCGCCGGGGATGGCGCTGCTGGTGCTGGCGACCTGGGCGGTGGTGGGGCGGGTGGCGCGGCTCTACGCCGTGCCCGCCGCGGTGGCGGTGGCGCTGGGGGCGATGGCGCTGGACTCTTCCGGCGGTTTGGCCGGCGGTTTGGCCGGCGGGGCGGCGCTGTCCGGTGCGCTGTGGCCGGGCGTGACCTTCGTCCAGCCGGTCTTCACCTGGGAGGCGATGGTCGGCATCGCGCTGCCGCTGTTCGTCGTCACCATGGCCTCGCAGAACATCCCCGGCCTCGCCGTTCTGGCAACCTACAACTACGCGCCGCCGACCCGCCCGATCTTCCTGGTGACGGGGGCGGCCTCCGCCCTGACGGCGCTGGGCGGTGCTCCGACCGTCAACCTCGCGGCGATCACCGCGGCGCTCTGCGCCAGCCCGGACGCCGACCCCAACCCGGCACGGCGCTGGCAGGCCGCCTTCGTCGGCGGCATCGGCTACATCCTGTTCGCCGGGCTGGCCGGGGTGACGGCGGTGATGGTCACCCGTTCCCCGCCGATCCTGATCGAGGCGGTGGCCGGGTTGGCCCTGGTCGGGGCCTTCGGCGCCGCCCTGATGGGCGCCGTGCAGGTGGAGGCGAACCGCACCGCCGCCCTGGTCACCATGCTGGTCACCGCCTCCGGCCTGTCCTTCGCCGGGGTGGGCTCGGCCTTCTGGGGGCTGCTGCTGGGCGGCGCGGTCCATTTGCTCCATTGGCGCCCTTCGGTGTCGCAGCCGGCAAAGTGAGTTGCGCTTTGCCGGTATGGGCCGCATAAGTCCGGTACGACCCGCGTCCCGGAGGCGATGCCCGTGAGCAACTCAGAGAATGCCCGTCCCCTGCGGCTGGCCCTGTTCGATTGCGACGGCACGCTGGTGGACAGCCAGTTCGCCATCATCGACGCCATGACCACCGCTTGGGCCGCCCACGGGCTGGGTGAGCCGGACCCGCTGGAGGTGCGCCGCATGGTCGGGCTGCCGCTGGTGCAGGCGGTGTCGCAACTGCTTCCGGACCTCGACACCGACCGCCATGTGGCCATCGCGGAAAGCTACAAGGACGCCTT
This sequence comes from Azospirillum sp. P4_B5, assembly GCF_056402275.1. Lineage (NCBI taxonomy): Bacteria > Pseudomonadati > Pseudomonadota > Alphaproteobacteria > Rhodospirillales > Azospirillaceae > Azospirillum > Azospirillum sp. P4_B5. The sequence goes on along the minus strand of NZ_JBFUHT010000028.1, from coordinate 29,733 downwards.
CGCGGCGCTGCGCCACCGCGGCGACCTGCACGAGCCGTTGTTCCCCGGCCTGCGCGACACGCTGGACGCGCTGGAGGCGGAAGGCGTTCTGCTCGGCGTGGCGACCGGCAAGTCGCGGCGCGGGCTGGATGCGGTGCTGGCCCATCACGGGTTGACCGAGCGCTTCGTCACGCTCCAGACCAGTGACATCGGCCCCGGCAAGCCGCATCCCGACATGGTCTATCGCGCGCTGGCCGAAACCGGGGTGGACGCGGCGCGGACGGTTGTGATCGGCGACACCACTTACGACATTCGGATGGCCCGCAACGCGCGGGTCGCGTCGGTCGGCGTCTCCTGGGGCTATCACGCGGTGGCCGAACTGGAGGGCGCCGGGGCCGACCGCATCGTCCATCGCGGGCGCGCGTTGGCCGGCGCCGTGCTGGACCTGTTGCACCGTTAAGAGAGACTTCGAAGGACCCTGATGAAGCGCTTCTACAAGACCGCCTCCGTCGACGAGGCCGCCGGCGGCGGCTTCGAGGTGCGCCTGGACAACCGCCCGATCCGCAGCCCGGCCAAGGCGCCGCTGGTCTTCGCGAGCTGGCCGCTGGCCCAGGCCGTCGCCGCCGAATGGGACGCCCAGCCCGAGGACATCGCTCCGGACAGCATGCCGCTGATGCAGCTCGCCAGCACGGCGGTTGACCTGATCGGCAAGGGCCGGGCCGCCATCGTCGACGGCGTGGCCGCCTATGCGGAGACGGACCTGCTCTGCTACCGCGCGGAGCACCCCCGGAACCTGGTGGAGCGGCAGGCGCAGCGCTGGCAGCCGCTGCTCGACTGGGCGACGCTGCGCTACGACGCACCGCTGCACGTCAACGCCGGGTTGATGCCCAAGCCGCAGCCGCCCGAGGCGCTGCGCGCCCTGCGCAACGCGGTGGAGGCCTACGACGACTGGACGCTGTCGGCGCTCCAGACCGCGACCGGTTCCTGCGGCTCGCTGATCGTCGCGCTGGCGCTGGTCGAGGGGCGCATCGACGCCGAGGAGGCGTTCGAGGTGTCGCAGCTCGACGAGACCTTCCAGATCGAAGCCTGGGGCGAGGATCCGGAGGCGACCAAGCGCCGCGCCGCCCTGCGCGTTGACATCGCCGCCTGCCGCCGCTTCGTCGATCTGCTGCGGGCCTGATCATCCTTCGGATGGGGACGGAATAAAGCGGCGCGGCGGGCGTCCTGTCAGTGAGGGCCGGGTCCAATCACCCGCCCCGTCACGACAGGGAGGTTCCGTCCATGCACCGCTTCACCCGCTTCACCGCCGTCGCGGCGATTGCGCTGGCGCTCGGCCTCGCGGCGCCGTCCGCCTTCGCGCCCTCCGCCTTCGCTCAGGGCGCCATGCCGGCCAAGACCGGCCAGTCGGCCGGCGGCCCTGTGCTGACCGACAGCAAGGGCATGACGCTGTATGTCTTTGACCGCGATGCGGGCGGCAAGTCCGCCTGCAACGGGCAGTGCGCCACCAACTGGCCGCCGCTGATGGCGCCGGCGGGCGCCAAGGCGATGGGCGACTATACGGTCGTCACCCGCGACGACGGTTCCATGCAGTGGGCCTACAAGGGCAAGCCGCTCTACGGCTGGGCCAAGGACGGCAAGCCGGGCGACACCACCGGCGACGGGGTGAACAACGTCTGGCACGTCGCCCGCCCGTAACGGCGGCTTCGAACAGGGAAAAGCCCCCGCGGCGCTGGGCCGCGGGGGCTTTTCGTGACGGTAACGTCGGCGATTGGCCGGCTGTTACTGGCCGGTGCCCGACGGAGCGACCGGCGGGGTGCCGGTGGCGCCGCCCGGAGCGGTCATGGTGCCGGAGGTCCCGGTGGAGGAGCGGCTCGCCGCGCCGTTCACCGTGTCGCCGGCCTTGTCCTTGTTGCGGTTCAGCGAGGTGGTGGTGTCGGAGTATTCGAACTCCGGCATTTCCTTCACCTGATCGCGGGTCATGCCCGAGAGCTGGACGCGCTCCTGCTGGGCGTCCCAGTTGGCGTTGCCGATGTCCACGGCGATCTGCTTCTCGCCGATGCCGAGGAAGCCGCCCGAGGAGATCACGAGCTGCTGGGCTTGGCCGTTGCTGTCGAGGATGATGTCCTCGACCTCGCCGACCTTCTCGTTGTCGGTGCCGTAGACGTTCTTGCCCATCATGTTCTCGGCGCTGGCGAGCGTGCCGCCGGTCAGGCCGGAGGCGCTGCCGGTCGTGGCGCTGCCGGTCGCAGCGCTACCCGGGGCGCTGCCGCTTTTGTTCATCTCGGTCGCGGTCGGGGCGCCGGTGGCGGGGCTGCCGGTGGACGGTGACGTCGTCTGCGCCATCGCCGTGCCGGTCATCAGCGCCAGGACGGACGCAGCCGCGATGATTTCCCTCCGCATAACTCACTCCTCTCCGTGTTTCGGCGTGTCGGTTGAGTGCCTTGGTTTGTCTCGGCAAGGCACAACGACAACAGGGGCTCGGAGGGAATGGTCACGCGGGAAATCGGAAAAATCTTTCGGCTAGTCCGTGCAAGTTTCGGGAATAAAAGTGACGAAGAACTCAAAAGCTTGCCCAGACTGGCTTTGCCGGCGTGACTGTAGCCTCTCCGGCTGTCAAGACCAATCCGTCTTGCCCCGCACGGGTGAGGTCTTCCAGCCGCAACAAGGCAAGCGCCGTCGAGCCATGGCCGCTGCGAATCTCGCCGACCTCCTTGCCCTCGAGCGTCACCGGTGTGCCGGGGGTGGGCAGGGGGCCGTCCAGCGTCACCGGGAACAGCTTCTTCTTGATCAGGGCGCGGTACTTGGTGCGGGCGGTCAGTTCCTGCCCCATGTAGCAGCCCTTGTCCCAGGAGATGGCGTTGAGGTCGTCCAGATCGTTCTCCAGGGGCAGCGCCTTGTCCGGCGTGAGGTCGCGGCTGCCCTCCGGAACGCCCAGCGAAAGGCGCAGCCGGTCGTAGTCCTCCGCGCCGCGCGGAACGAAACCCGCCGCCTCCAGCGCCGCCGCGGCGCCATCGCGCGGCAGGAAGGCGCGGGCGCCCAGCGCCGGCAGGCGCGGGTCGGTGAAGGCGACGCCGCCCGCGAAGGGGGCCGCGGCGCCGGCCTCCTCCGGCAGGCCCAGCCGGGCGAGGGCGTCGCCGCCGAACAGGACGACGGCCACCAGGGCGCCGGCCCGGTCCTCCAGCGTGATCTTGGAGCGCAGCTTGTACATCTTCAGGCGGCGCAGGAATTCCTCGCGCCGGTCCGTCTCGGGGTCGAGCAGAAGGGCGCCGTCCGATTCGGCGATGCGGAAGTCGTGCAGGAACTTGCCTTGGGGGGTCAGGAACAGGGCGTAGACGGCGCGGTCCGCTGCGACGCGGCGCACGTCGTTGGATACCAACCCTTGCAGGAAGGCCGCCCGGTCCTCGCCCGCGACCGCGATGACGCCCCGGTCCTCCAGGATTGCGTAGCTCGCCTGTTCCGCCGTCATGCCCTTGCTCCGATTGTCCCGTCCAAGTCCCCGATAGTTGGGCGAAGGGGGCAGGGGAGGCAAGGGTGGCGAGGGCTGTGCCCTTGCATGGCGCGTCCGCCTTTTCCGCGGACGCGCCACGGTGCAAGCCGTGGTCGATAAACCTTCAGATAGGCCGTCAGGCGGCTGGAGGTTCGATCCGCAGGACCTGCACCGACTTGGTGCGGCCGTCGAGCGTGCCGTAGGCGATGGATTGCCCCTCGGACAGGCCGAGCAGGGCGGCGCCCACCGGGGTCAGGATCGAGATGCCGTCCTGGCGCCTAGCCGCTTCGTCCGGTGTGATGAGTGTGGCGGTGTGCCGCGTGCCCCGGTCGTCCGCGAAGGTGACCCGGCTGCCGAGCCGGACGAAGGGCGTGCCGCCGCCGCCGCCGTCGGGAGGGTCCGCGACATCGGCGCGGTCGACCTCGCGCTGGAGGAAGTCGATGACACCAGCGGGCCGGCTGAGATGGGCGAGAAGGACGTCGAGACGCCCGAGATCCTGGGGGGTGATCCGGATCGGCGGCGGATCGCCGAGCATCGACTTGCGGTTCATTCCAAAAGCTCCATAAGCAAAGGCCGCCGGAAATGGCGGCCCTTTCCATAGCTGATGACGACGGCGGCCTCTTGTCAACCGTGCGGCGGCGTGGCATCTGTCCGTGTGCGAAGCAACTGCTGATTTGTTGGGTCATCTGCCGCTTTGTTGGGCTGCCCGGGCGCCTGGAACGGGGCACCTGAAACGGGGCGAATGACCGCAGGCTGGGCAACCGCTTCCCCTGTTGACGGCGAACAGCTTTGACGGGCAAGACTCTCCGAAAGTGGCATGGCTTTGGCAATGCCCTGCCGACTTCACCCCTACCCGGTTCGTCTCCTTGGATTTCCCATCCGTGTCATCTCCTCCGCACCGGCTCGAACTGCGCGGCATCACCAAGCGCTTTCCGGGCTGCCTGGCGAACGATCAGGTCGATCTCGTCCTCCGGCCGGGCGAGATCCACGCGCTGCTGGGCGAGAACGGCGCCGGCAAGTCGACGCTGGTGAAGATCATCTACGGCGTGCTCCACGCCGACGCCGGCCGGATCCGATGGAACGGGCATGACACGCACATCCCCGACCCGGCAGGCGCGCGCCGGCTGGGCATCGGGATGGTGTTCCAGCATTTCTCCCTGTTCGACACGCTGACGGTCGCCGAGAACATCTCGCTCGGCCTCGACCAGCCCGGCCCGATGGACGCGCTGTCGGCGCGCATCGCCGAGGTGTCGGAACGCTACGGCCTGTCGCTGGACCCGCGCCGCCACGTCCACACCCTGTCGGTCGGCGAGCGGCAGCGGGTGGAGATCGTGCGCTGCCTGCTCCAGGACCCCAAGCTGCTGATCATGGACGAGCCGACCTCGGTCCTGACGCCGCAGGAGGCGACCCGCCTGTTCGAGACTCTGCGCCGTCTGGCGGCGGAGGGCTGCACGATCCTCTACATCAGCCACAAGCTGGAAGAGATCCGCGCGCTCTGCGACACCGCAACGGTGCTGCGCGGCGGGCGCGTCGTGGGGAGCTGCGACCCGCGCCGGGAGACGGCGCGCAGCCTCGCCGAGATGATGATCGGCACCGAGCTGTCCACCCCGGAACGGCTGCCGCAGGCGGCGGCCGGGGCGCCGAAGCTCCAGGTGCGGCATCTCTCCACCACCTCCGACAACCCATTCTCCACCAACCTGAAGGACGTGTCCTTCGAGGTGCGGGCCGGCGAGATCCTGGGCATCGCGGGCGTCGCCGGCAACGGCCAGGCGGAGCTGATGGCCGCGCTGAGCGGCGAGGCTCTGGTGCCGGATCCGGCCTCGGTCGCCATCGAGGGGCGGCCCGCCGGGCATCTCGGCCCGCGCGAGCGGCGCCTGCTCGGCCTCGCCTTCGTGCCGGAGGAGCGGCTGGGCCGCGGCGCCGTGCCGGAGTTGAGCCTGTCGGAGAACGCGCTGCTGTCCGGCTACGCCCGCGAGCCGCTGGTGCGCAGCGGGCTGGTGCATTTCGGGCGCGCACGCTCCTACGCCGAGCGGATCATCGGCGCCTTCAACGTGGTCACCCACGGCCACCGGGCGGAGGCGCGGTCGCTGTCGGGCGGCAACCTCCAGAAATTCATCATCGGCCGCGAGATCCTGCAGAAGCCGCGCCTGCTGGTGGTCGGCCAGCCGACCTGGGGCGTGGACGCGGGTGCCGCGGCGGCGATCCACCGGGCGCTGATCGACCTCGCACGGGCGGGTGCGGCCGTCCTGGTGATCAGCCAGGACCTGGACGAGCTGTTCGTGCTGAGCGACCGCATCGCCGTGCTGTTCCACGGCCATTTGTCTGAAAGCCGCCCCACCCACCACACCAGCGTGGAGGAGATCGGCCTGCTGATGGGCGGCCTGTTCAACCACCCGCCCGACGAGGATGAGGAGTGATGGGACCGACGCTTCATACCCTCTCCCCTCTGGGGAGAGGGAAGGGTGAGGGGGATGCCCTTTCGCCGAACGCCGCGCCCTGCGCAACCCCCTCACCCCAACCCTCTCCCCAGAGGGGAGAGGGGGCAATCCTCGGTAAGGCTCGGGCATGACCCTCCTCCGTCTCGAACCCCGCGGCGAGGCGTCGCGCGCGATGGTCTACGCCACGCCGCTGCTGGCGGTCGCGCTCACGCTCGTCAGCGGCTTCCTGCTGTTCTGGGCCATGGGCTTCGACCCGGTGAAGGCGCTGCATGCCTTCTTCATCGCGCCGCTGCTGTCGCTGCGCGGCTTGGGTGAGCTGGCGGTCAAGGCGACACCCTTGGTGCTCTGCGCCATCGGCCTCGCCATCGGCTTCCGCGCCAACGTCTGGAACATCGGGGCCGAGGGCCAGCTCACGCTCGGCGCCATCACCGGCGGCGGGCTGGCGCTGGCCTTCTACGGCGAGGGCGGCTGGTGGCTGCTGCCGCTGATGATCGTCGCGGGCATGGCCGGCGGCGCCCTGTGGGCGGCGATCCCCGCCTTCCTGCGGGTGCGCTTCAACGCCAGCGAGATCCTGACCAGCCTGATGCTGAACTATGTGGCGCTGCATCTGCTGAACTACCTGATGCACGGCCCCTACCGCGACCCGGACGGCTTCGCCTTCCCGGAATCCCGCCTGTTCGAGGCCGACGCGGTGCTGCCGCTGCTGGTCGCCGGGACGCGCGTGCATCTGGGGTCGCTGTTCGCCCTGCTCGCGGTGGGATTGGGCTGGTTCCTGATGGCGCGCACCTTCATCGGCTTCCAGATCAAGGTCATCGGCCTGACCCCGACGGCGGCGGGCTACGCCGGCTTCAATCAGAAGAAGATCATCTGGCTGACGCTGCTGCTGTCCGGCGCGCTGGCCGGTCTGGCCGGTCTGGGCGAGGTCGCCGGGCCGATCGGCCAGATGAACCCGACCATCTCCCCCGGCTACGGCTACACCGCCATCATCGTCGCCTTCCTGGGGCGGCTGCACCCGGTGGGCATCCTGCTGGCCGGCTTCCTGATGGCGCTGTCCTTCATCGGCGGCGAGGCGGCGCAGATCGCGCTGGGCTTGCCCAAGGCCATCACCGGCGTGTTCCAGGGCATGCTGCTGTTCTTCCTGCTGGCGACCGACGTGCTGATCCGCTACCGCGTGCGCTTCGGCGCGAAACGGGCTGTCGTGGGGAGGGCCGCGGCATGAGCGCCGAACTGGCCCTTCTCGGCCCGATCCTCGCGGCCATGCTGGCCGCCGCCACGCCGCTGCTGTTCGCCGCTCTGGGCGAACTGGTGGTGGAGAAGTCCGGAGTCCTGAACCTGGGCGTCGAGGGCATGATGCTGGTGGGGGCCGTCTGCGGCTTCGCCGTGGCGGTCCAGACCGGCAGCTCCACGCTGGGCTTCGTCGCCGGTGCGGCGGCGGGGGCGGGCATGGCGGCGCTGTTCGGCCTGCTGACCCTGCTTCTGCTCGCCAACCAGGTGGCGACCGGGCTGGCGCTGACGCTGTTCGGCGTCGGCCTGTCGGCGCTGATCGGGCAGGGCTTCGTCGGCATCCCCATCGCCGATGTGCCGGAACTCTACATCCCCGGACTGACCGACCTGCCGGTGATCGGCAAGGCGCTGTTCGGGCAGGACGCGCTGGTCTATCTGGCGTTGGCGGCGGTGCCGGCGGTGCACTGGTTCCTCTACGCCACGCGCAAGGGGCTGATCCTGCGCGCGGTGGGCGAGAACCACGCGGCCGCCCACGCGCTCGGCTACAAGGTCATCCGAATCCGTTTCCTCGCCGTGCTGTTCGGCGGTGCGATGAGCGGCATGGGCGGGGCCTTTCTCTCGCTCGACTACACGCCGATGTGGGCGGAGGGCATCTCCTCCGGGCGCGGCTGGATCGCGCTGGCTCTGGTGGTCTTCGCCACCTGGAAGCCCGGTCGCGTGCTACTCGGCGCGTGGCTGTTCGGTGGGGTGACCATCGCGCAGCTCCACGTCCAGGGGCTGGGAATCGACATTCCGTCACAACTCTTGTCGATGCTGCCTTATCTGGCTACCGTCATCGTCCTGGTGGTGATTTCACGGGATGTCGCCCGAATCCGGCTGAACGCGCCGGCCAGCCTCGGGAAGGTCTTCCATCCGGACGCCTGACGGGCGCCGGGATATCGGCAAGTCTTACGTTCGTGCTCAATCAATTGGATCAGGGAGCAAACACGTGAACAGAAGGACCATGGGCAAGGCCCTGATGGGTCTGGCCACCGGCGCCGCCATGCTGGCGTTGGGCGTCGGCGCGGCCGACGCGCAGGAGAAGATGAAGGTCGGCTTCGTCTATGTCGGTCCGATCAGCGACCACGGCTACAGCTACCAGCACGACCAGGGCCGTCTGGCTGTGGAGAAGGAGCTGGGCGACAAGGTCACCACCACCTTCGTCGAGAACGTGCCCGAGGGCGCCGACGCCGAGCGCGTGATCGAGCAGCTCGCCTCCTCCGGCCACAAGCTGATCTTCACGACCTCCTTCGGCTTCATGAACCCGACGCTGAAGGTCGCGCAGCGCCACCCCGACGTGAAGTTCGAGCACGCCACCGGCTACAAGCGCTCGGCCAACGTCGCCACCTATTCCGCGCGCTTCTACGAGGCCCGCACGGTCATCGGCCAGATCGCCGGCAAGATGACCAAGTCGAACATCATCGGCTACATCGGTTCCTTCCCGATTCCCGAGGTGGTCAGCGGCATCAACGCCTTCACCATCGCTATGCGCGAGGTGAACCCGAAGGCCGAGGTGCGCGTGGTCTGGGTGAACAGCTGGTACGATCCCGGCAAGGAAGCCGAGGCCGCCAAGGCGCTGATCGACCAGGGCGCCGACGTGATCTCGCTGCACACCGACAGCCCGGCGGCCATCCAGGTCGCGCAGGAGCGCGGCCTGTGGGTGTTCGGCCAATCGTCGGACATGACCCGCTTCGGCCCGAAGGCGCACCTGACCGCCATCGTGGACGACTGGCGCGAGTATTACGTGAACCGCGTCAAGGCGGCTCTGGACGGCTCCTGGAAGTCGCAGGACACCTGGGGCGGCTTCAAGGACCACATGCTGTTCCTGGCCCCGTACAACCCGGCGCTCCCGGCGGACGTCGTCGCGGCGGCCGAGAAGACCCGCACCGACATCATGGAAGGCAAGCGCCACTCCTTCCAAGGCCCGGTGAAGGACCAGTCCGGCAAGGTCGTGATCGCCGAGGGCAAGCAGGCCACCGACGAGCAGATCCTGAAGATGGACTGGTACGTCGAGGGCGTGCAGGGCAAGGTTCCGAAGTAAGCCGGGACCGGTCGCCGAGAGGGAAAAAAGGGGAGGCTTCGGCCTCCCTTTTTTGTTGACCGCTTCTTTTGACGGCCGGTCCTCAGCCCGGCTGGCGGCCCAGCGCGGCCCAGCCGGCGGGGGCGAGGCGCATCACCTCCGGTCCGCTGCCGGCGGGGTTGGGCTCCATCGTCACCAGTTCCCGGTTTTCGAACCAGACCCAGCGGGGAACCTCCGCCGCGGTGGGGACCCAGCCTTCGGCCATCCTTTCCAGCACCGCCAGATCGGCGGCGGCGATCGGGAATTTCGGCTTCGCCGGGGCACGGTTGGGCGCGGCAGGGGCGGGCTGGGGCGCCGTCGGGGCGTCCTGCCCGGCGCGGGCGTGTATCCAGGCCGTCTGGAAGGCGGTCAAAGCCTCGTTCAGTTCGCCGCGCAGCGGCTCGGACGGGCAGCGCAGGTAGCGGTCCAGCAGGGCGTGCAGGGCTTCGGCGGAAAGGGGCAGGGTTGCGGGCATGGGGCGGTTCCGTGGTCGGCGTGGTCCGGCACCGCAGCCATAAACGCAAGGGGCTGGAAAAGAAAGGCTCCGCCGCTTCAGGGAGCGCGGCGGAGCCTGTCGAGGAGGCACAATCCCCTGTGCTGCCTGACTCCAAACACGCGGGCCGGGCCGCCGGTTCCACACTCCCTTCCGGGGTGACCCGCAAGGAAGCGGTCCGAAAGCCGGGACGATGCGTTGACAGCCGCAGGACAGGCTCTCGCGTCGGAAAGGGAAAGGCATCGTGGGGAACGGATTCCGGAAGGCGTCGCAGGTCATCTATTTCCTGGCGACCGGGGTGTTGATGCTGTTCGCCCTGGTGTTCATCGGCGTGGCCGCCTATGCGGTGTTTCACAGCCTTCTGCTCCTCGACATCGAGGCGACGACGCACGGACTGCTGGACGGCGTGGGCATGATCGTGCTGGCCATCGCCGTCTTCGAGATCGCCAAGTACCTCTATGAGGAGGAACTGGAGCACGACCGTGAGTTGCGGCACGCCGACGAGGCCCGCCGCACCCTGACCAAGTTCCTGACCACCATCATCATCGCCGCCAGCCTGGAAGGGCTGGTGCTGGTGTTCGAGGCCCGGACCTCGGACATGAGCGACATGGTGTATCCGGCCATCCTCCTGATGGTCATCGTCTTCATGGTGCTGGGGCTGGGGCTATACCAGCTGATCAGCCGACGGGCGGAGACCATCGACCCGAAGGAGGGGGATTCCTGACCGCCCCTCGCGTTCCAACATTGCTGGGAGGAGTTGTCCATCCCTCTCAGCCAGAGCGGAGCGCCCCCATGTTCGACCCCGCCCAGATCGGCCGGATCTCTCCCGTGGAGCAGGCCGACGCCCTGCGCACCCTGATCGCCGTCTTCGCCACCGCGGTGGTGCGGCCCGGCGAGAAGGCGCCGCGCAACGCCGTCAGCGCCGAGATCGTCGACATCCTCGACGAGGTGCCGGCGGAAAGGGTGGAGGCGGTGGCCCAGCTCTTCACCATGATGGCGCTGCGGCTGCGGCGGAAGGGGCGGCCGCGCCGCACCGCTTTCCGCCTGACCCTGGAGACGGCGTTGCTTGCCCGCTCCTACGTCGGGGAACCGGCGCCTCAGAACGAAACCAGCTACCTGTCGTCCGACCGGCCGGGCCTGGGGACGATCGACGACGCCTGCAACGAGATGCTGGAGCGGATGGCCGGCGTGCCGGACGCCGACCAGCGGGCATGGCTGACCGCGCAGGTGATCGCCACCGGCCTGATCGACGCCGATCGCCGCCACCGGCTGGGCGGCCCGGACCGCGACCTCGGCGACATGGCGGTGGCGGAGTTCCTGCTGCGCACGGCGGCCCAGTATCTCGCGGCCACCGCCGTCCGCACCCCGCCCGGAGAGGGCAAGGGCTGAGGCCACCAGCAGGGCCTCATTGCAGGGCGATGATCGCGGCCATGGTCGCGTAGCGCTCGATCGATTGGGAGGATGGTGTGCGCATCGCCTGCCGGGTGATGGCGAGCTGGTTCTCGTGCGAAACCGGCTGCCGCACCCCCAGATGGGCGACCACCTTGGCGAGCGGCACGACGTGGGCGGAGGACAACTCCCAGTTCACGATGGCACCGCCCGCCGGGCGCCCGGGCGTGACGGCGGATTGCGCGACCCGCAGCGTGATCGAGGAGGCCAGGGACTCCAGACCGGTCACCGGGACGAAATACAGCGTGAAGCTCCGCGAGGTGGGACGCCATGGCTGCGCCGCCCGGCAATCGGGGAAGGCGAGGCCGGTCTGCTCGTGGAACAGGCGCTGGAGTGCTGCGAGCGGGCTGGTGACGCTCTCGTAACCGCCGCCGGGAACCGCCCATTGGCCCGCGGCGTCGACGACCCGCGGCTCCGCCGGGCCGCGGCCCCACCAACCGCTGACCTCGCGCCGCCGGACGATCAGGACCTTCGTCCCCTCCAGAAACGCCACATGGACATGGCGCATCGCCTTCCCCCCGCATCCCGTTGGCTACGCTGCCGGAGACGGGTGGGCGGGGCAGGGTGTGAACGGACTAGGGAGCGGGGACCACGCGGTTGCGCCCTTCGGCCTTCGCCCGATACAGCGCGGCGTCGGCCACTCGGAGCGCGTCGTCGATGCCACCGGGAGCGCCCGGCGCCACAGGAGCGACGCCGAAGCTGGCGGTCATGCGGAACGAATCGCCGTTCGGCCCCATTTCCTGCGCGGCGACACGCTGGCGCAAGCGCTCCGCCACGACCGACGCATCCGCCAGAGCGGTGTTGGGGAGCAGAACCACGAACTCCTCCCCACCGTAGCGCCCGATCAGGTCGCCGGGGCGCAGGGCGCCGTCCAGCGTCCGGACGAAGCGCTGCAAGGCCTCGTCGCCGGCGGCGTGGCCGCGGGTGTCGTTGATGCGCTTGAAATGGTCGATGTCGGCGATCAGCAGGGACAGCGGCTGCCGCGACCTTAGCGCCCGCCGGATCTCCTCGTCCGCACGTTCCAGAAGGGCGCGCCGGTTGGCGACGCCGGTCAGCGGGTCGGTCTGCGCCTGGGCAGCCAGCAGCCGGTGCATCTCGGTGATGCGGCCGCCCGCCTTCAGCCGCGCCTTCAGGTGGGCGCGGTTGACCGGCTTGTGGATGAAGTCGTCCGCCCCGGCGTCCAGCGCCTCCATCTCATAGAAGGGTTCGTCATGGGACGTCATCAGGATCAGGTAGCTGTAGGCGGTGCGCGGATCGGCCTTCAGGTGCCAGCACACTTCCAGCCCCGACAGCCATGGCATCTCCCAATCGATGATGGCGATGTCGAAGGGTTCGGCCTGGGCACGCTCCAGCGCTTCCCGACCGTCCTTGGCCAGGATCACCTCATGCCCGTAGGACGCCACCTGCTCCGAGAGCATGGTGCGCATCAGGACCGTATCGTCGGCAATGAGCACGCGCATGGCGGGAAACTGCCTCATCCCTTTGTCTGCGGTCAATGAGCAGCGGACGTCTGCGGCGTCATTTTCAGGCGCCTGCCCCTGCCGTCCTATCGCCTTCTCGGTAACGTTGCGCCTAAGGTCGTGGTCGCCCCCATGCGGCCCTTGCGGCATAGTACGGGCCGAACGGGGCGCCCATGTCCGGGCGCGCAACGCAGAGGGGACAGCATGGCCCGCTATACGGGCGTCTATGGATTTTCGGAATCGGCGGACGGCGCGCGGCGTCTGGCCGAGGCACTGAACGTTCCCTGCCACATCGCCGAACTGCATCGCTTTCCCGACGGGGAAAGCCTCGTCCGTCTGCCCGAACCGGTGGAGCGGGCCGTGGTCTACCGTTCGCTCGACCGTCCGAACGACAAGCTGGTGGAGCTGACTCTGGCCGCCTCCGTTCTGCGCCGCCAGGGCGCCACGGAGCTGTGCCTCGTCGCCCCCTACATGGCCTACATGCGCCAGGACGCGGTGTTCCGCCCCGGCGAACCGATCAGCCAGGCGGTGGTGGGGGACTGGCTGGGCCGGCTGTTCGACCGCTTCGTCTGCGTCGAGCCGCACCTGCACCGCACCCACACGCTGGACGAGGTGTTCGTCGGGCGTCCCTCCGTCTGCCTCAGCGGCGCCGGGGCCATCGCCGAGCGGCTGCGCGGTGACCGGACGGCGCCCGACGCGGTGATCGTCGGTCCGGACGAGGAGGCCGCCCCGCTGGTCGAGGCGGTGGCCGGGCCGCTCGGCCTCACCGCCCTGGTCGGGCGAAAGGAGCGGCGCGGCGACCGCGACGTGACGGTGACGCTGCCCGCCGACGCGCCGCTGGCCGGGCGGCCCGTGGTGATCGTCGACGACGTCATCAGCTCCGGCGAGACCATCTTCTCCTGCGCACGGGCGGCGCGGGCGGCAGGGGCGGCGTCGGTCCGGGTGTTCGGAGTCCACGCCCTGTTCGACGCCGCGGTGGCCGCCCGCTTCGAGGCGGAAGGGCTGGGCACGCCGCTGTCCTGCGACGGGGTTCCGCACCCCAGCAACGCCCTGCCGCTCGCCCGGCTGATCGCCGACGCGCTGGCAGCCCCCTGTTGACGGCGCCCTGTTGATGGCACCTTGTTGACGGCCCGGTAACCCTTCTTCAGGCAGGATAGAGGGATAGGGCACAAAAAGGCGGAGAGTCGCCATGGCACTGTCCCTCACCTTCCACGGCGCCGTCGGCACGGTCACCGGCTCCTGCTTCCGCATCCAGACCGGTGACGGCGACCTGCTGATCGACTGCGGCCTGTTCCAGGGCACCAAGACGGTCAAGGAGCTGAACTACCGGCCTTTCCCCTTCAAGCCGTCCGCCGTGAAGGCGGTGCTTCTGACCCACGCGCACATCGACCATTCCGGCCTGCTGCCCAAGCTGATCCGCCAGGGCTTCAAGGGGCGGGTGCACACCACCGCCGGCACCGCCGACCTGCTGGCCTACATGCTGCCCGACAGCGGTTACATCCAAGAGACCGAGGTGGAGCGGCTGAACCGCCGCAACCGCCAGCGCGGTCGCCCGGCGGTGGAGCCGATCTACACCCAGGCCGACGCCCAAGCCGCCATCCGCCACCTGCACGCGGTCGATTACGGGGAATGGGTGAAGGTGCTGCCCGGCATCCGCGCCCGTTTCTGGCAGGCCGGGCACATCCTCGGCTCGGCGTCGGTGGAACTGGAGGTGACCCGCGGCGGGGTGGCGGAGACGATCCTGTTCTCCGGCGACCTCGGGCCGGGCGGCAAATCCTTCCACGCCGACGCGGAGGGGCCGCCGCGGCCCGACTGGATGGTGCTGGAGACCACTTACGGCAACCGCGAGCGGGTGGAGGTGGGTGAGGCCGAGCGGCAGGCCCTGCTGCGCGACGAGGTGCGGGCGGCGCTCGCCGCGGGCGGCCCGCTGCTGATCCCCGCCTTCGCGGTGGAGCGCACGCAGGAGCTGCTCTACGACCTGCACCGGCTGTTCGAGCGCGGCGAGATCCCCCTGCTCGACGTGTTCCTCGACTCGCCGCTGGCCGACGCGGTCACCGGGGTGTTCCGTCGCCATCTGGGCGATCTCGGCACCGGGGGCGATCCCTTCGCCCGGCCCAACCTGCACCGCGTGCGCTCCGTCGCGGAAAGCCAGAAGCTCAACGCGATCAAGGGCGGCGCCATCATCATGGCGGCCAGCGGCATGTGCGACGCCGGGCGCATCCGCCACCACCTGAAGAACCATCTCTGGCGCCCGGAGGCCACCGTCCTGCTGGTCGGCTATCAGGCGCCGGGCACGCTGGGCCACCTGTTGCAGCAGGGGGCGGCGAACGTCCGCATCCATGGCGAGGAGATCGCGGTGCGCGCCCGCATCCGGTCGCTGGACGTCTATTCCGGCCACGCCGACCGCAGCAGCCTGCTGGCCTGGGTGGCGGCGCGGCAGGGGGTGGGGCGCGGCCTGTTCCTGGTCCATGGCGAGGAGGAGGCCCGTGCCGGCCTGCGCGACGCCCTGGTCCGCCGTGGCTGGGACCCGGCATCGATCCGCCTGCCCGAGTTGGACGAGGTGGCCGACCTGACCGCCGCCACTCCGGCGCGCACGCCGGCGATGGCCCAGGGCGGTCCGCCGCGGCTGGAGCCGGAGGTCGTGTCTGCGGGACGGGATTGGCACAACCGCTACGCCGCTTTCCTGCTGGACCTGCACCGGGCGTTGGACGCGGCACCCGACGATGCGGCGCGCGAGGCGCTGCTCCGCGGGATGGGCGACCGCCTGCCGCAGGGGGAGGGGCTATCGGCGAAGTGAACGGTCTGCCCTCGGTCGGGCGGTGCATGCTATAGATCAGTGATTGCAGTTCGGTGACGGCAGATTGGTGACGGCCGCGAAACAAAGGGATGGCGGGGCGATGGGGAAGGTGGCGAACATCGTGGTCCAGATGGCGCGGAAGCTGACCGACGACAACGCCCGGCTGGGCCGTGTTCGCAACGCCGGCAAGCCCAAGACCTTTCCCCATTTCCGGGAGATCCGGAACGCGTATCTGGATATCCAGGGGCTGGTCTTCTCCATCCAGGAACGGTTGCAGGAGGCGGGGAACGAGCTGCCCTCCAACTTTCCGCAATGGGTGATCCGGCAGAAGCTGACCGCCATCGCCCATTTCACCGACATCAGTTACGCCTTCGTCAGCGACCCGCCCTTGGCGCTGACCAGTTCGCTCGGCGCCTTCGACGTGCTTCAGGCCGAGCAGAAGGCCTTTTCGGAAACGCTGAACGCCTTCGACATGATGCTGATGGAAGCCGGCATCGACGACAAGACCGCCGACGAGCTGGACGCCACCCGCACGAAGATCGAGCAGATCCTGGGCATGATCGAGACGCTTCTGGAGAACAGCCCCAAGGTGCTCCAGGAGTTTTGAACGCCGCCGCACGCGAAGGGCGATTGTGGAAATATTTATACGCTTTTCGCAAAGGCGCATTCTGGTTAAGGTCTACCGGCGCGCGTCGTTCCATCCGGCAATGTCCGGGTCGGCGGCGGACGGCAGAGGCGCCCCGAAGGGCGCGGCGGCGGCGTGACAGGCAGCTTCGGTACGGCCATGCAGAGGTCTTCAAGCCCCGATCCGATCGACCTCGCGCCGGGCGAGTCCACGGTGGATTCGGTGACCGTCCCGAAGCGCCTTCCCCTGCTGGCCCTGATGGCCGCGCTTCTGCTGACCGCGCTGGCTTGGCACGACACCCGGCAGCGCGTCGCCGCGGACGCCGAAAGCCGATTCGCCCTGCGGGTGGAGGAGCTGCACCGCCGGTTCGAGAACCAGATCCAGGTCTATGTGCAGGTGACGCGCTCCGCCGCCGCCCTGTTCACCGCCTATCCGGACGTGAAACGCGCGGAATGGAACCGCTTCGTGGATGGGCTGCACCTCGCTGAGCGCTTCCCGGGCATCACCGCCGTCGCCTTCGCGCGGGCCGCCGATCAATGGACGGGGCCGGAGCTGGTGACGGAAGCCCGGATGGATGGGCTGCGAGGCTTCCGAATCTGGCCGGAGGCGACCGGTCCGGTCCGGCTCGTCACCCTCTACGCCGCCCCGGTCAACGAACGCACCCTGCGCACGCTCGGCTACGACCTGCTGTCGGAGCCGGTCCGTCGCGCCGTCGCCGAGCAAGCGCGGGACAGCGGCGAACCGGCGATCACCCGCGCCGTCACCCTGCGGCTCGACGAGGGCGAATCCTCGCCGCCCGCCGTCCTGGTGTTCCAGGCCGTCTACCGGGACGGACAGAGCCCCGCCACGCAGGAGCAGCGGCGGGCCACCTTCGCCGGGCTGGTGATGACCCCGATCCACGTCGCTCCGCTGGCCGAGTCCGTGTTCGGACGGATGAACGACATCGCCGCGACGGTGTTCGAAGGGCGACGGGAGTTTCCGCTCTACCGCAGCCGCCCGGAGCCGTCGGACCAGCCGGTGCTGACGGCGAGCCGGGACGTCACACTGGGCAGCCGCGTCTGGTCCGTCCAGTACGAAAGCCGTTCGAGCTTCGAAGAAGGGGTGGACAGCTGGAAGCCGACGCTGGTCCTGGCGACGGGCCTGTCGCTCAGCGTGCTGCTGTCCACCCTGCTGTGGGCGCTGGCCGCAACGCGCGACCGGGCGCTGGTGATCGCCGGGCGCATCACCGCCTCGCTGCGCCGTCGCGAGACGGAGCTGGACCTGCTGTTCAACCAGGCGCCGCTGGGCATCGCCCTGATCGGGCCGGACGCCAAGATCACCGACTGCAACCCCGCCTTCGCCCGTGCGGTCGGGGTGGGGCGCGACGGGCTGATCGGAATCGACACGAAGCTGCGCGCCCAGGACCCGGCGGTGGTCGCCGCCATCGACGCCGCCATCGCCGGGGAAAGCGTGCGGCTGGAGGTCGACCGGCTGCTTCTGGCCGGTGGACGGCATAGCCATTTCTCCCTTCACCTCCAGCCGGTGTCCACCCCCGGCGACCCGCCCTTCGTCATGGCCTTCGTGGAGGACATCGGCGACAAGCGGCGGGCCGAGCAGCACATTCACTATCTCGCCCATTACGATCCTTTGACCGGCCTGCCCAACCGCGTCCTGCTGTTCGACCGCATCGCCCAGGCCGCCCGGGAAGCGCGGCGCGACGGCGGCAAGGTCGCCGTTCTGTTCATCGACCTGGACCGTTTCAAGGTCATCAACGACAGCCTGGGCCATTCCTTCGGCGACGAGGTGCTGCGGTCGGTGGCGCGGCGGCTGCACGGCGGGATGCGGCCGACGGACACGGTGGGCCGGTTGGGTGGCGACGAGTTCCTGATCGTCGTTCCGGCCATCCGCAAGCCGGAGGAGGCCGCCGCGGTGGCGGAGAGGGTCCTGGCGCAGCTCGCCGCGCCCTTCGCCATCGGCGGGCGGAACTTCGTGGTGTCGCCCAGCATCGGCATCAGCCTGTTTCCCGACGACGCGGAGGATGCGGAGGGTCTGATCCGCTGCGCCGACATCGCGATGTACAACGCCAAGGACGCCGGGCGGAACGCCTACCGCTTCGTCACGCGCGAGATGGGCGCGCGGTCCCGCGAACGTCTGGATCTGGAGGCGGCGCTGCGCCGGGCACTGCAAAACCGGGAACTGTTCCTGGTCTACCAGCCGCAGCTGCGCATTTCCGACGACCTCGTGGTCGGGGTGGAGGCGCTGCTGCGCTGGCGCCACCCGGAAGCCGGCCTCATCATGCCCAACCGCTTCCTGCCCGTGGCCGAGGAAACCGGCCTGATCCAGGCCATCGGCGACTGGGTGCTGGACGAGGTGTGCGCCCAGGTCCGCCGCTGGCGCGACCAGATCGGCCTGACGGTGCCGATCGCCGTCAACGTCTCCGCCCAGCAGTTCCGCGACGGGCAGCTTCCCGCCAAGGTGGCCGCGGCGCTCGACCGCAACGGCCTCCAGGGGTGGGAGCTGGAGATCGAGGTGACCGAGGGCACCCTGATCGACGACGTTCCCTCGGCCATCGCGACGTTGCGCGCGCTGAAACAGCGCGGGTGTCTGATCGCGCTGGATGATTTCGGCACCGGCTACTCCTCGCTCAACTATCTGCACCGTTTCCCGATCGACAAGCTGAAGATCGACCGGTCCTTCATCCACGATCTCGAGCAGGACGGGGCGGGCGATTCCATCCCGCGCGCCATCGTCGGGCTGGGCCGCAGCCTGGGCCTGTCGGTGGTCGCCGAGGGTGTGGAGACGGAGGCGCAACTCCAGCTTCTGCGCAGCCTCAAATGCGAGAGTTTCCAGGGCTATCTGTTCAGCCGCCCGGTCCTGGCGGAGGAACTGGAACCGATCCTGGCGCTGCGTGCCGCCCGCGGCCACCACGCCTCGAAGGCGGAGCCTATGGCCAGGGAGCCGGTGTAGCGGCGGTCAGCGGGGGAAGGTCACCACGCCTTCCTCCGCGGCCTGCCAAGCGGGCTTCGCGTTGTGACCGATGGTGCGCCGCTCCTCGTCCATCCGGTCGCGATGGCGCTGCATCGATCGGCGGTGGCGGTTCAGCCCGGCTGCATCGCCGTCGCCCGACCCGTCATCGTCCCGCACCCAACCGCGCGCCACCGCCGTTCCGGCCAGAATACCGAAGCCGGCAACCACCGCGGCGGTGATCCAGGGGTGCATCCTGGCCTCGGTGTAGAGGCTGGTTTCGCGCACGAAGCGGTGCCGGCCGGCGCGCTCCCGTCCGTCGTCGCCGTGGCTGTGCAGGGCGTCGTTGCGCGGGCGGAGCGGCCCGCCGGAGCGGATGACGCGCGGCAGGGTCCGCTCCATGATCCGGTCGGTGAGCCGCGGCGCGAAGGTCTCCGCCAATGCGAACAGCTTGGCGCCGCCGCCGACATACAGGTCGCGCATCGGCCGGCGGGCGCAATGCAGGATGGCCTTCGCCACGACCTCCGGCGCGTAGACCGGCGGCGGGTTGTTCGGCTCCACCTCCATCAGGTTCAGGGCGTGATCCTCGTACAGGCTGTCGACGGCCGCCGGCTTGATCAGGCTGACCGAGATGGGCGCGCCCTCGGCCTCCAGCTCCATGCGCAACGCGTCGGTGAAGCCCTTCACGGCGTGCTTGGTGGCGACATAGGCGCCCTGGAGCGGAATGGCGCGGTCGGACAGCACGCTGCCGATGTTGATCAGCGCCCCGCCGTTCCGCCTCAGATGGGGGATGGCCGCCTGCGAGCCGTTGACCACGCCCCAGTAGTTCGTCTCGAACAGGCGGCGGTGGTCGTCCGGAGCGGTGTCCAGGAGCTTGCCGATGATCGCCACGCCGGCGTTGTTCACCCACGTGTCGATCCGGCCATAGCTGCGGACCGCCGCGTCGGCCACCCGCCGCAGGGCGTCGGGGTCGGCCACGTCGGCGACGCAGTGGATCGCGTCCCCGCCCGCGGCGCGAATCTCCTCCGCCGCCTGGGCGAGCGCGTCGCGGTCGCGGGCGACCAGAACGACTTTCGCGCCTTGCCGGGCGGCCATGCGGGCGGTGACCAGCCCGATGCCGCTCGACGCGCCGGTGATGACGATCACCTGCTCGTCAATGGGTTTGAGCCGCGGTTGCATGGGTCTCTCTCCTCCATCGTTCGATTGTCGAAATCGGAGCGTCAT
The DNA here is from genome assembly GCF_056402275.1 of Azospirillum sp. P4_B5. Classification (NCBI taxonomy): domain Bacteria; kingdom Pseudomonadati; phylum Pseudomonadota; class Alphaproteobacteria; order Rhodospirillales; family Azospirillaceae; genus Azospirillum; species Azospirillum sp. P4_B5. The sequence goes on along the minus strand of NZ_JBFUHT010000028.1, from coordinate 9,516 downwards.
CCGCTGTGAACAGGCGGTGCGGCGGAGCGTTGCCGCCGGGCGGTGCGTCCGGGCCACTCCGAAAGGAGGGTTGGCGGGCCAGCGAAGCGGCACAGCTTTACCGTGACCTGTCAGGCGGGGGAGGAAACAGCGCCCATGCTCAAAACAGCCGCCAAAGCCGGCGGGCTCGCCGACCGATTCCGCCGGGTGCGCGCCACCTCGGCGGAGTTGGCCCGCGGGCTGTCGCCGGAGGATCAGGTGGTGCAGTCCATGGCGGACGCCAGCCCGGTCAAATGGCATCTGGCCCACACGACGTGGTTCTTCGAAACCTTTCTGCTGAACCCGAATCTGCCGGGCTACCGGCCCTTCGATCCGACCTTCGGCTATCTCTTCAACTCCTATTACGAGGCCGTCGGCGCCCGCCATCCGCGGCCCCGGCGCGGCCTGTTGACGCGGCCCGGCGTGGCCGAGGTGGCTGCCTACCGCGACCATGTGGACGCCGCCATGCTGACCCTGCTGGAACGTGGCGACGCTGAACGGCTGGCTCCTCTGGTGACGCTCGGCCTCGCTCACGAGGAGCAGCATCAGGAACTGATCCTGATGGACCTGCTGCACTTGTTTTCCTGCAACCCGGTCGCGCCGGCCTACCGGCCCTACCGTCCGGCCTTGCGCGGCCCCGCCCACGAGGGGCGCTGGATCGCGGTGGACGGCGGGATCGTCGCGGTGGGTCACGGCGGCGAGGGCTTCGCCTTCGACAACGAGGGGCCGCGGCACGAGGTGCTGCTGCGCCCCTTCCGCCTGTTTTCCCGGGCGGTGACCAACAGGGAGTGGTTGGCCTTCGTCGAGGACGGCGGCTACCGCAATCCGGCGCTCTGGCTGTCCGACGGCTGGTCCACCGTCAACGCGGAGGGGTGGGAGGCGCCGGCCTACTGGCGGCGCGGCGAGGACGGCGGCTGGCGGGAATTCACCCTGCTGGGCGAACACCCGCTGGACGAGGATGCCCCGGTCTGCCACGTCGGCTTCTACGAGGCCGACGCCTTCGCCCGCTGGGCCGGCAAGCGCCTGCCGACGGAGGCCGAATGGGAAACCGCCGCCGGCAACATGCTGGGCAGCGGGTTTTCCCCCACCGGCAACACGCTGGGCAGCGGCCTGCTGCGCCCGGTGGCCGCCGGGGAGGGCAAGGGGCTTGTCCAGATGTTCGGGGATGTCTGGGAATGGACGGCCAGCGCTTACAGCGGCTATCCGGGCTTCCGCCCCGCCGCCGGGGCGGTCGGCGAATACAACGGCAAGTTCATGGCCAACCAGTATGTGCTGCGCGGCGGATGCTGCGCCACGCCGGACGGCCATGCCCGCGCCACCTACCGGAATTTCTTCTATCCGCACCAACGCTGGATGTTCAGCGGCGTGCGCCTCGCGGAGGACGCCTGATGACCGCTATTTCCGCCGCCCGCGCCCATCTCGCGCAGGGGCCGGCGCAGGACGACGTGTTCCTGTCCGACGTGCTGGAGGGGCTGTCCCGCCCGGACAAGAGCCTGCCCTGCAAGTATTTCTACGACGCCGAGGGCTCGGCCCTGTTCGACGCCATCTGCACGCTCGACGAGTATTACCCGACGCGGACCGAGACCGCGCTGCTGCACGACCGCGCCGAGGAGATCGCCGCTTTCGCCGGGCGCGGCGCCACACTGGTGGAACTGGGCAGCGGGTCGAGCGTCAAGGTCCGCATCCTGCTCGACGCGCTGGACGCGCCGGCCATGTATGTGCCGGTGGACATCAGCCGCGACCATCTGATCGCCGCCGCCGCCCGGCTGGCCGGCGACTACCCGGCGGTCACGGTGGTGCCGGTGGCGGCCGATTACGTGCGCGGCTTCGCGCTGCCGCGGGGCGTCGCGCCGGAACGGACGATGGCTTTCTTCCCCGGCAGCACCATCGGCAATTTCCGGCCCGCCGAGGCGATGACCTTTCTGAACACTCTCGGGCGGCGGCTCGGGTCCGGGGCGCGGCTGCTGATCGGTGTGGACCTGCGCAAGGACCCGGCGGTGCTGGAGGCCGCCTACGACGACGCGCGCGGCGTGACCGCCGCCTTCAACAAGAACCTGCTCGCCCGCATCAACCGCGAGCTGGACGGCACCTTCGACCTGGACCGCTTCGCCCATGTGGCCCGCTACGACACCGCGCGCGGGCGGATCGAGATGCATCTGCGCAGCCTGGACGACCAGACCGTCCGCATCGCCGGCCATGCCATCCGCTTCGCCCGCGGCGAGACGATCCACACCGAGAACTCCTACAAATACTCGGTTCCCGGCTTCCGCCGCCTCGCCGCCCGCGCCGGCTGGCGCACGGAGCGGAGCTGGACCGACGAGGACCGGATGTTCAGCCTGCACTGGATGGTTCGGCATGGCTGACCCCGTTTGGCACCGGGAACACCGGGATCGAGGCCGGGGTTGAGTCCCGTCGAGACACCGCAACAACGGGACAGGACCAATGACCAGCATCTTCGACCGGATCAAGCAGGACCACGACACCATCCGCCGCCTGCTCGACGCGGCCGAGAAGGCGGACGGCGACGGGCGCGCCGCCTATGAGGACTTGCAGCGCGAGCTGTGGGCGCACGGCAAGATCGAGGAAGCCGTCTTCTACCAATCGCTGTCCAAGGCCAAGAACACCAAGCAGGAGACCACCGAAGGCCTGAACGAGCACCACATCATCAACGGCTTCCTCGACGAGCTGAACGCCATGCCCGCCGACAGCACCGCCTGGAAGGCCAAGCTCCAGGTGCTGGGCGAGGTCACCCGCCACCACCTCGACGAGGAGGAGGAGGAGCTGTTCGAGGAGGCCAAGAAGGCGCTCGACGACAAGCGCGCCGAGGAACTCGGCAGCATCTACGGCGAGCGCAAGAAGCAGATGCTGGCCGCCCTGGCCCCGCTGCCCAAGAGCGCATAGCAAGCGCATAACGCCAAACGCGACGGCGTTCCGGTGAAACAATGGACCGCAGTCTCTTGCGCCGGGGCTTCCCGCCGTGACAGGCTGCGGTCTTCCGTTCCGCTGCACGAACCGTCGCCATGCCCCCGATCGCAAAGACCCCGATCGCCAAGCCCGCCCTGAAATCCGCCGCCGGCTCGCTCGCCTCGTTCGCACCGTGGGCGGGGGAGGGCGGCGTCCGCGTTTATCTGAGGCCGGTCGGGCTGCTGCCCATCGCCGCCTGGAGCGCCGGCGCGGCGGTGCCACTGGCCGGCGGGCGTTTTTCCTTCGCCACCTCCGAACTGATCGTCCGGCAGGGCACGCGGATCGAGCGGGCCTTCGCGCCGCTGACCGAGATCATGGCCTGGGGGTGGGAGCGCGGCACTGCCGTGGCGCAGAGCCTCGACCGGCGGCTGGGGGCGCTGACCCGCGGGCGGGCGCCGTTCGGCGGGCTGGACCTCGGACGCCCGCGGATCATGGCCATCGTCAACGTGACGCCGGACAGTTTTTCCGACGGCGGCGACTTCTTCGACGCCGCGGCGGCTATCGCCCATGGCGAGGCGATGCTGGAGGCCGGCGCCGACCTGCTGGACGTCGGCGGCGAATCGACCCGTCCCGGCTCCGCCCCCGTGTCGCCCGAGGAGGAGGAGGCCCGCGTCCTGCCGGTGGTTCGCCACTTCGCGGCCAAGGGCGCCGTGGTGTCGGTGGACACGCGGCACGCGCGGGTGATGCGCGCGGCGCTCGACGCCGGCGCGGCGCTGATCAACGATGTGGCCGGGCTGCGCGATCCGGGTGCGCTGCCGCTGGTCGCGGAGAAGGCGGCCCCCGTGGTCGTCATGCACATGCGGGGCGAACCCGGCACCATGCAGCAGAATCCGGTTTATGAGGACGCGGCGCTCGACGTCTTCGATTGGCTGGAGGAACGGGTGGCCGCCTGCCTCGCCGCCGGGGTGCCGCTGGAGCGCATCGCCGTCGATCCCGGCATCGGCTTCGGCAAGACGGTGGAGCACAACCTCGACATCCTGCGCCACACCGCTCTCTATCATGGGCTGGGCTGCGCCCTGCTCATCGGGCTGTCGCGCAAGACCCTGATCGGCAAACTGTCGCGGAGCGAGCCGCCGAAGGAGCGGCTGCCCGGTTCGCTGGCCGGAGGACTGGAAACGCTGAACCAGGGCGCGCAGATCCTGCGGGTCCACGACGTGCCCCAAACGGTCCAGGCGCGCGCCGTCTGGGAGGGGCTGCATCCCGCACGGGTGCCGTGATCGCATGACGCGCATAGCCCTTTGGCGTCTGCGCGGAAGGGTTCTTGACCCTGCCCCCCGTGCCAAGCGATGACATTTTCACACATCCGCACTTGCGGTACAGTGACTGGGCCATTCCCGAGGATTTTCATGACGCGACACCTGTTCGGCACCGACGGCATCCGTGGCACCGCAAACATCGATCCGATGACGGCGGAAACCGCCCTGCGCGTCGCGATGGCGTCCGCCTTGCAGTTCCGCCGGGGCGACCACCGCCACCGGGTCGTGATCGGCAAGGACACCCGTCTGTCGGGTTATCTTCTGGAGCCGGCGCTGACCGCGGGCTTCATTTCGATGGGCATGGACGTGGTGCTGCTCGGCCCGGTGCCGACGCCCGCCGTCGCCATGCTGACGCGCTCGCTTCGCGCCGATCTCGGCGTGATGATCTCCGCCTCGCACAACCCGTACCAGGACAACGGCATCAAGCTGTTCGGACCGGACGGCTACAAGCTGTCGGACGCGGTGGAGATCGCCATCGAGACGCGCATGGGCCAGCCCTTCGCGCCGGACCTCGCCGGCTCCGCCGATCTCGGCCGCGCCTCCCGCCTGGAGGATTCGACGGGCCGCTACATCGAATATGTGAAGAACACCTTCCCGCGCGGCCTGCGGCTGGACGGGCTGAAGATCGTCGTGGACTGCGCCAACGGCGCCGCCTACCGCGTCGCCCCGAAGGTGCTGTACGAGTTGGGGGCCGACGTGATCCCGGTCGGGGTCAGCCCGGACGGCCTGAACATCAACAAGGATTGCGGCGCCACCGCCACCCGCACCCTGCAGGAGCAGGTGGTGGCCCATGGCGCGCATCTGGGCATTGCGCTGGACGGCGACGCCGACCGCCTGATCATGGTGGACGAGGCCGGGCGCGTCGTCGACGGCGACCAGGTGATGGCGCTGATCGCCTCTTCCTGGGCGCAGGCGCAGACTCTGAAGGGCGGCGGCGTGGTCGCCACGGTGATGTCCAACCTGGGCATGGAGCGGCATCTCCAGGGGTTGGGCATCGCCCTGGTCCGCACACCGGTCGGCGACCGCTATGTGGTGGAACATATGCGCGAGCACGGCTACAACGTCGGTGGTGAGCAGTCGGGGCACGTCGTGCTGTCCGACTATTCCACGACCGGCGACGGGCTGATCGCCGCACTCCAGGTTCTGGCGGTGCTGATCCAGTCCGGCGGCCGGGCGGCCAGCGAGGTCTGCCAGGTCTTCGCTCCGGTGCCGCAGAAGCTGACCAACGTCCGCTTCGCCGCCGGGTCGAAGCCGCTGGAGATCGCCTCCGTCCAAGCGGCGATCCGCGACGGCGAGGCGCGGCTGAACGGGTCGGGGCGCATCCTGATCCGCAAGTCGGGGACCGAGCCGGTGATCCGCGTCATGGCGGAAGGCGACGACGAAGGGCTGGTGCACGCGGTGGTGGCCGATATTGCCGGCGCCATCATGGACGCCGCCCGGCTGGAGACCGCATCCTAGGCGCAACATCCAACCAGACGACCAGACGGAAGCAATCCCGATGCAGGCCCACCCGATCAACGGCCGTGTTCTCATCGTCGCCGGGTCCGACTCCGGCGGCGGTGCCGGCATCCAGGCGGACATCAAGGCGGTCAGCGCGCTGAACGCCTTCGCCATGACCGCCATCGCGGCGCTGACCGCGCAGAACACGACGGGGGTCTATGGTGTGCTGCCCGTGGACCCGGCCTTCGTCGCCCTGCAGATGAAGGTGGTGCTGGAGGATCTCGGGGCCGACAGCATCAAGATCGGCATGCTCGCCAACGCCGCCGTCATCGAGGCGGTGGCCGGCGAGTATGAGGAGCGGGCGATCAACGTCCCGCTGGTCGTCGATCCGGTGATGGTTTCGAAGAGCGGCCATTTCCTGCTGGAGCCGGACGCCGTGCAGACCCTGCGCAAGCGCCTGCTGCCCCATGCCGAACTGGTCACTCCGAACCTGCCGGAGGCCGAGGCGCTGACCGACATCCCGGTGCGCAACCTGGACGACATGCGCCGCGCCGCCGAGATGATCCGCACCTTCGGGCCGAAGGCCGTCCTGCTGAAGGGCGGCCATCTGGAGGACGAGCGGCTGTGCGACCTGTTGCTCACCGAGGACGGCGAGGAGGTGTTCGAGGGGCGGCGCATCCACACCCCGCACACCCACGGCACCGGCTGCACCCTGGCCTCGGCCATCGCCGCCGGTGTCGCCCAAGGCTTGGGCGTGCGTGATTCGGTGGCCCGCGCCCGCGCCTATGTGGACGAGGCCATCCGCTCCGCCCCTGGTTTCGGCCACGGCCACGGCCCCCTGAACCACCTGCACACGGTCCGGCCGTTCCCGTAAGGGCGCGGCCGTTCCGCCTCTTCAAACGATCGACAGCATCGCCGTCTGCGGGTTGTCCAGAAGATCCGTCAGCGTGCGTAGGCCGCGCGCCAGTTCGTCCCGGCTGTGCGGGTGGCACAGACCCAGCCGCACGGCGTGGGGGGCGGCGGCCCGGCCCACGGCGAACACGTCGCCACCGGTCACCTTCACGCCGCGTCGCAGCGCCTCCGCGATGAAGTCGTCGCGCCGCCAGGGCTCGGGCAGGACCAGCCAGAGATGCTGTGCCCCCGGATGCCCGCAGACGGCGCTGGCGGGCAGGATGGAGCGGGCGATCTGCTGGCGTGCCATCGCTTCCCCGCGCTGGGCCTCGGCGATGCGGTCGGCGCTGCCTTCAATGATCCAGCGCGTGGCCACTTCCGGCGGCAGGGGCGGAGAGGAGTATTGCAGGGCGCGGATGACCGCCTCCACCCGCTGCACAAGGGCCGGCGGAGCGACCACGTAGCCGACGCGCAGGCCGGCCGACACGCTCTTGGACAGGCTGTTGACGTAGACGGTGACGTCCGGGGCGATGGCCTGGATGGGCTTCGCGTCTTGGACCAGGAAGCCGAAGACATCGTCCTCGACCAGCATCACCCCGTAGCGGCGGGCGATGGCCGCGATCTCCACGCGCCGGGCCTGCGGCATGACGGAGGCGGTGGGGTTGTGCATGGTCGGCACCAGATACAGCGCCTTGGGCGCCAGACGGCGGCAGGCGCTGTCGAAACTGTCCGGGACCACCCCATGCTCGTCGATGGCGATGCCCTCCAGGTGATAACCCTCCACCGCGCTCAGAGTCTTGATGCCGTAGTTGGTCAGCCGCTCCGTCAGCACGACGTCGCCGGGGCGGGCCACCGCGGCCAGCGCCACCGCCATGGCGTTCTGCGCGCCGGTGGTCAGCAGGATCGTGTCGGCGGAGGCTGTTACACGGTGCTGGCGGGCCAGCCATTGCGCTCCGGCGGCGCGGTGGGCCGGGAGGCCGGCGTGCGGTGCGTACTCCAGCAGCGCTCCCAGGTTCGGCGAGGCGCCGATGGCGGCCAGGGTGGCCCCCATCATCGACACCGACATCGGGTGCTCCGGCGTCACGACGGTCATGTTGATGATCGACGGTTCGGGTCGGGGTGTCCAGGTGAAGGGGTCGGAGGGAGGCATGTGCCGCTGCCCCTGCACGAAAGTGCCGCGCCCGACCTCGCCGCCGATCAGCCCGCGCTTCTCCGCCTCGGTATAGGCGCGGGTGATGGTGCCGACGGTAACGCCGAGGCGGTAGGCGAGGTCGCGGTGGGTGGGAAGCCGCGTGCCGGGGGCAAGCCGTCCGCTGGCGATGTCGTCGGACAGGGCGTCGGCGATGGCGCGGTAACGGGGGCCTTGCCGGCCGTCCAGATCAGGAACCCAATTTGTCATGGGGACAATGATGACATTGTGCCGATCCTTCGGCAAGTGTCACCGCATTGTCGCCATTGTGCGTGTCCGGATGCATTGTGTCGTCGGGAACCCGGACGCCCGGGCGGGCGTTGCAGTCAGAACCGCCCGGCGCCGCTTCGGCATCCCTTTCGCGCCGGGTACAGCCGGGAGAAAGCAGGCATGAGCGCCGAAAACGCCATCCGACACACCTACGACCGCTTCTTTGGAGGCGCACGGAATCTCGGGCCGCTGGAACGCGCCGTGTCCACCGGCCTCGGCCTCGTCATGGCGGCGGGCGGCGTTCGCCGCGGCGCCGACGTGCGGGGCGCCATCATGGGGCTGGCCGGCGCCGCCCTGGTGGCCCGCGGCATGAGCGGCCACTGTCCGCTGAAGGCCATGGTGTCCGACCAGGATCACGACCGTTTGTCCGGTCCGCGGCCGGAGCGCTACAGCCCCGGCGAAGGGCCGCTGGAGCGCACGCCGGCCCGTACGGCGTCCTATTCCTGACGCAACGGAACGATCATGATGACGAGGAAGCGGCACGGCGGCGCCGCTTCCACTCCTTCCAGCGCCGCTCGCCGCGCACCAGCGCGCGGTTGATCGGCGGACGAAGGAAGGGAACATCATAGGCGAGCAGCACGAGGCCGAGGGGCAGCATCCAAATGCCCAGCACGGGCAGGAAGCTGAACAGGCCGCCGAGAATCAGCAGCAGCCCGGCGGGGACGCGCACCCAGGTCGCCCGCGGCTCGCGGAGCCAGCCCAGCACCCGCGCCATGGAGTCGGGAAGCTTCTCCTGGATGCGGTCCACCCGCCGTTCGAGGCGTCTGTGGTGCTGGTCGCTCAACGCGGCACTCTCCATCTTGTTGATCCGGCTCTGGTGGTTGTTGACGGTGAAGCGGCGCCCCGGCTTTGCGGACCGGCCGCTCCCAAGCCGCCATATGGGAACAGCCGGGCGTGTTCCAAGCTCCCGTTCGTGTGGAGCCAGTGAGCGGGCGGGCATCTTGAAAGGCGCCGGCCACGCGGCCAACTATTAGGGCAATCAGGGTCCGGGCCCCTCTGGCAGCCGAGTCGCCGGTTACGAGGTTGGGGGCTGCGATGTCGGATCTCTTCATCTGCTTTTGCGCCGACGGGCGTGACCGCATCTGGAGGGTTCTTCGATGGACAGCGCAGCCATCCCTTCCCGCCGCTTTTCCGCGGCCGACCCGCCGCCGGGTGCCCGCCGCCGGTCAGAGGCTTGCCGGTCTAAGGCTTGAACGAGGGAGTTTTCGCAATGTTCGACCAGTATCCCAACCAGAGTCGTTGGGGCGCCGGCGCCGCGGGCGTGGACCGTGCGGCGTTCGACGAGGGCCTGCGCAAACACATGCTGCGGGTCTACAACTTCATGATGCTCGGTCTGGCCGTGACGGGCCTGGTGGCCCTGTTCGTGGCGAGCACGCCGGCGCTGTACGTGCCGATCTTCACGACCCCGCTGAAGTGGGTGGTGATGCTGGCGCCGCTGGCCTTCATCATGGTGCTGTCCTTCCGCTTCCACGCGATGTCGGCGAGCGC
>NZ_JBFUHT010000027.1:0-90874 GCF_056402275.1 Azospirillum sp. P4_B5 | reverse complement strand
CCGCCGACCACCGCGCCGACCGGCCCGCCGACCACGGCGCCCGCCGCGGCACCGCCCAGAGCGCCGCTGGCGGCCTTCTCCTCGGTGTTCACGCCGCAGGCGGCGGCGAGCAGGGCGAGGCCGAGAACCAGGAAACGGGCTTTCATCGCTGATCTCCTTTGATGAGTGGGCCGTGTTGGGTCTGGGCAAGGAAACGGCAGCGTGGCCGCGGCTGTTCCGAAGGGAGTTGGGGAAAAGTGGATGGCCCAAACGAAAAAAGGGGCCGTGAGGCCCCTTCGTTCGTCGTGTCTTGCGCGCTTCGCTTACAGCTTGGGCGGTTCGCCGCCCTCCTGGCCGGGCTTGCTCATGTTCTGCAGCGAGAAGATGACCTGACCCAGAAGCTGCTCGATGCCGGGGGTGCTCTGCGTGTATTCGACGCGGCCGTCCGGCTTGAGCATGTCCTCCTCGCCGCCCGGCTCCAGCGACAGGAACTTGCCGCCCAGCAGACTCTCCGAGGCGATGACCGCAGCGGTGTCCTTGGGCAGCTTGATGTCCGGGTGGATCGACATGTGCACGACCGCCTGATAGCTCTTCGGGTCGAGCGTCAGTTCGGTGACCGACCCCACCTTCACGCCGCTGATCCGCACGTCCGCCCCGCTCTGCAGGCCGGAGATGCTGGTGAAGTTGGCGGTGAGGGCGTAGCCGCTCACCTTGCGCAAATCGGCGCTGGTGTAGGCGAAAGCCAGAAAAAAGCCGGCCACGGCGAGGACGACCCCGCCGAGCACGGTTTCAATCACATTGCGGCGCATGAGGGATTCCTAAGGGACCGCGCGGGCGTCTCAGCCCGGAGTCCAGGGTTCGTAATCGCCGGTGGCGCGCACGCGCTGCCCGCCCGCATACTGGTGCCCGGGCGGCCGGTAGGCCTGGAGAGAGCCGGACAGGTTCGGGAGATGCTCCTTCTGCCACGGCTTGTGGAACGCGCTGTTGCCTTCCGGCAGCGGCTCCTTGGTGGTGTGGTGCAGCCAGGAATGCCATTCCGGCGGCACCTTGGAGGCATCCGGTTCACCGGCGTAGATCACCCACCGGCGCTCCTTCACGCCGGCGATGGCGCTGGGGCACCGGTAATAGGTGTTGCCGAAGCGGTCGGTGCCGACCTTGTTGCCCCGGCGCCAGGTGACAAACCGGATGTGGATGTTCGCCATCCAGGTGATCAGGGAGATTTTCTCGCTCATCGTCGCTCGCGGTCGGTAAGCCATTCGGCCGGACGGGCTGGCCGGTTAAACGCGGGCGGCACTATGACACCCCCGGCCACGCTCGTCCACTGACTCCGCAACGTCTTTTCCCGCCTGACGGATTTGCTCTCAGGCGATGCGCCGGTCGGTCAGCAGCAGGCGCAGCGCGAATCCCAGGAACAGCACCCCGGCGACGCCGTCCAGAACCGCCCGCACCCGCGCGCTCGACAGCGCCCGCCGCGCCGCACCGGCGCTGAGGGACGCGACCCCCAGCAGGTAGAGGCCGCCGATGACGCCGAGGATCGAGCCGAGCAGGAAGATCTGCAGCGCGACGTGGCCGAGCGCCGGTGCGACGAATTGCGGCACGAAGGCGAGATAGAACAGGATGACCTTCGGATTCAGCAGGTTGGTCAGCAGCGCCTGGAGGAAGACGCGGTGCGCCGGGGCCGACTCGGGCTTGGCCGTGGTTTCCTCCACGCCGCCGCCGCGTCCGAAGCCGCTCCGCAGGGCGCTCCACAGCGCCCGCCCGCCGATCCAGCCCAGATAGGCGCCGCCGGCGTAGCGCAGCACGTCGAACAGGGCCGGCGAGGCGGCGACCAGCGCCGAGATGCCGGCGGCGGCCAGCAGCGCGTGGATCAGGTTGCCCAGCGTGATGCCGGCGGTGGCGACCACCCCGGCGTTGCGCCCGTCCATCACGCTTCGCGACAGGACCAGCAGCGAATCCGGTCCCGGCGCCAGCGTCAGGACCAGCGCCGCGACGAGGTAGAGTTGAAGCAGATGCGGGTCGAGCGGCAGGGCCATGGGACTTTCTCCGTCAGTCGGGCCAGCGCCGGTGCAGCCAGAGCCATTCGGCGGGGCGCTCGCGAATCCATTGCTCCAACAGAGCGTTCAGGCGCTCCATCAAAATCCGCACATCAGCGTTGCGGTCGCCGGTGTTCGGCGGTTCCACCGGCGGCAGGACGGTGATGCGGAAACGCGCGCCGTCCAGGCGCTCGGTCCGCGCCGGCACCAGCGGGATGCCCAGCCGCAGGGCGAGCTGCGCCGCCGCCGGGGCGGTCATGGCGTCGCGCCCGAAGAAGGGGACGGGCATGCCGTCGTTCATCTTCTGGTCGATCAGCATGCCGACGTGCCCGCCCTTGGTCAGGGTGCGCAGAAGCGCGCGCGCCCCCTCGGGTCCCTTGGGAATGTGCGTTCCGCCGGCGGCCCCCCGCAATTCGGTCAGCAGCCGGCCCACATAGGGGTTGTTGGGCGCGCGGTAGACCACCGCCAACTCCAATCCCATCTTGCGGGAGCAGACGGGCTTCACTTCCCAGTTGGCGAAATGGCCGGAGACGAGGATGCCGGCCTTGCCGTCCTCGCGCAGGGCGTCGATGTGCTCCGCCCCGATCACCTCGGTCCGCCCGCCGGGGCCGTACGCGCCGATGGCGTCGAGGTGCGGGTACTCGGCGATGACGCGGCCCAGATTGTCCCACATGCCGAGGATGATCGCGTCGATCTCCGCGCGGGATTTTTCCGGAAAGGCGCGCTCGAGATTGCGGCGGGCGATGCGGGTGCCGCGAAGGCGCGGGCCGACGGTCCGTCCGATCCAGCCGCCGAGCGCCGAGGCGCGGTCGAGCGGCAGGGCGCGGAACAGGCCGCAAAAGCCGTGGACCAGGACGGCCTCCAGCGGGTAGCCGACCCGGCGGGTCAGCCAGGACACCAGGGGGCCGCGCGGCTTAGCCATGGGGGACTCCAGTCGGAAGCGCGGTCAGAAGGGGGGTGAGCAGGCGGTCGAGGGCGGCGGGCTCCCGCCAGACGGCGCGCACCGGCACCGCCCGGACCAGGGCGCGCAGAGGGTCCGGCAGGCGGACGGCGTCCTTTACGGTGGTGACCGGCAGGGCGCCCAGGGCGCTGGCGCGGTCCACCAGGGCCATCACCTCCTCGGGGCGGTAGGGGTGGTGGTCGGCGAAGGGCCTGCGCTCCACCAAGCGGGCGCCCAGCGCCTCCAGAGTCGCGAAGAACTTCTCGGGGCGCCCAATGCCGGCGAAGGCGAGGACCGCCTGTCCGGCCAGGGCGCGGGCGTCCTCCACCGGCTCCAGCCGGGCGTGGAGGACCGGCAGGGCGCCGGCCACGCGGCGTTCCACCCCGGCGCGGTCCTCGCCCAGCACGACCACGGCCCCGGCGCGGGCCAGACCGCGCTCCACCGGCTCGCGCAGCGGGCCGGCCGGGACGAGATGGCCGTTGCCGAAACCCACCGCCCCATCCACCACGATCAGCGACAGATCCTTGGCGAGGCCGGGATTCTGGAAACCGTCGTCCATCACCAGCACGGAAGCGCCAGCGGCGACCGCCGCCTGCGCCCCGGCGGCGCGGTCGCGCGCCACCCAGCAGGGACCATGGGTGGCCAGCAGCAGCGCCTCGTCGCCCACCGCGGCAGAGTCGTGCGTGCCGAGGTCAACGGCCAGCGGGCCGCGCTCCCGCCCGCCATGACCGCGGGTGAGGAAGGCGGGGGCGACGCCGCGGGCGCGCAGGGCCTCGGCCACGGCGATGCAGACCGGCGTCTTGCCGGCCCCGCCCGCCACCAGATTGCCGACGCAGAGGACCGGCGCGGCGGCCCGTTCCGCTTGCCCCGAGGCCATGCGCAGCCGCCCGGCCAGCCCGTAAAGCGCGCCCAGCGGGGCGAGCGCCCAGCCCAAGGCCGCCCCGGCGGCCCCGCCGGACCCGTACCAGAAACCGGGAGTCCTCATGCCGCGGGCCGGATGCTTCCGGCACCCAGGACGGGGGCCAGAGCCGCCAGAGCGCGGTCGACGATCCGCCGGTTGCCCTCGGTCACCGCGGTCGCGCCGGCGACGACGCGGGCGCGGGCGGCCTCGTCGCTCAGCAGGCGCCCGACCGCGTCGGGCAGCGCCTCTGTCCCCGGCACCGGCAGGGCGCCCCCGGCGCCTTCGAGCTGGCGGGTGATCTCCGCGAAGTTCCACATGTGCGGGCCATAGAGCACGGCGCAGCCGAGCAGGGCCGGCTCCACCGGGTTCTGGCCGCCGTGGGGCACGAAGGAACCGCCCATGCAGACCACTGGAGCCAGCCGGTAGAACAGGCCCATCTCCCCCATCGTATCAGCGATGTGCACGGCGTCGGTGGCGGCGGGCAGGGTGCCCTCGCCTCGCCGCGAGACCGTCAGGCCACGCCCGCGCAGCAACGCCGCGATGTCCGTGCCGCGATGGGCGTGGCGGGGGATCAGCAGCGTCAGCAAGCCGGGCAGACGTGCGGCCAGCGCCTCATGCACCGTGGCGGCCAGCTCGTCCTCGCCGGGATGGGTGCTGGCGAGCAGCCAGACGGGGCGCCCGGCGCAGGCCGCGCGCAGCGTCTCCAGGGCCGTGGGGTCGGCGGGCGGCGGCTCGGCGGAGAATTTCAGGTTGCCGACGCTGACGACGCCCGGCGCGCCCAGCCGGCGCAGACGGTCGGCGTCCTCCTCCGACTGGGCCAGCGTGACCTGGAAGGTGGAGAGCAGCGGCGTGATCAGGCCCGACGCGCAGCGCCATCGGTTGAAGGAGCGCTCCGACATGCGCGCGTTGACCAGTGCCGCCGGAATGCCGCGCGTCCGCACCGCGGCCAGCAGGTTGGGCCAGATCTCCGATTCCGTCCACAGCACCAGATCGGGTCGCCAATGGTCGAGGAAGCGATCCACCGCGGCGGGCAGATCGACCGGCACATACTGGTGAAAGGCGCGCTCCGGCAGACGGCGGGCCATCAGTTCCGCCGAGGTGACCGTGCCGGTGGTCATCAGGACCGTCAGGTCCGGCGTCTCGGCGAGCAGCCGGTCGATGAGGACGAGGACCGAGTTGGCCTCCCCGACGCTGGCCGCGTGAATCCAGGCGAGCCGTCCGGGCGGGCGCGGACGCGCGGCCGTGCCGAACCGTTCGCCCCGGCGGGCGGAGTCCTCCTTGCCGGCGGCCAGCCGCCGGTCGAGATACAGACGAACCGCCGGCCCGGCGAGGGTCGTCAGGCCGCGGTAAAGTGACTGAAGCATGCGGGTCGAAACGCCATCCGACAAAACCAACGCGGCCCGGTTTCCCGGCCGCGGTCCCCTTCACGTTAGCACGGAGGGCGGTGGCAGAGGTAAGGCTTTGCGCTAACACCCGCTGGAAGGCTGATGGCCGTAAGGGACGGGTCGCATACCTCGGTATGACGAATTTGAGACCCATTATGATAATTTTGAAGCAATCCGCTGCTATCCTGATGACGTAGAAACGTCAGCAGCTTCGAAGAGGGCGGGCAATGCGCCGGCCTTCAACATTTCAGGGTGATAATATCATGGCGGGCGTACAGGAACGTGACGGCCAGGAAAACCGGCTCCGGGCCTTCAACATCACCGAAGCGGACATCGCGCGTCTGCGCGCCAACCGGGATTTCGCGCAGCACCGTCTGCCCGTGCTGCTGGAGCAATGGCACGGCGCCTTCGCGGCGTGGCCGGAAATCCGCGACGCCCTGACCCTGCCGGACGTGCACGCCGCGCGCGTGTCCCACTGGACCCGCGTGGTCTCGGGCGACTTCGGTCCGGGCTTCCTGGAGTCCGCCCACCGGCTGGCCAAGGCCTTCTACGACCACGGCGTGCCGGGCTACGCGGTCGCCATCTGCCATCACACGGTGTCCAGCGGCATCGTCCGCGAACTGGGCCTCGGCGCGGCGGAGGGGCGGCGGTCATTGTTCGGATCGAAGAAGGCCGCTGAGGCGGCCGCCCTGCGCGACACGCTGGGCCGCGTCGCCTGGCTCGACCTCGAGGTGCTGCTGGAGACCTACGCGGCGGCCGAGCGGGAGAGCAAGCGCGCCATTCTGAACCAGCTCGCCGACAGCCTGGAGGGCAGCGTCCGCGGCATCGCCGCCAACACGGTGGCCGCGTCGGACGAGATGAAGGGCAACGCCCAGCGCATGGCCCAGATCGCTGCCGCCACCAACCGCCAGTCGCTCGCCGTCGCCGCGGCCGCCGAGCAGGCGTCCGCCAACGTGCAGACGGTCGCCGCCGCGTCCGGACAGCTCACCAGTTCCATCGCCGAGATCAGCCGGCAGGTCGCCCAGTCGTCGCAGGTCGCCCGCGGCGCGGTGGCCGAGGCGGAGCGGACCAACGCCACGGTGAACGGGCTGGTCGACGCGGCGCAAAAGATCGGCGCGGTGCTTCAACTCATCAACAGCATCGCCGGGCAGACCAACCTGCTGGCGCTGAACGCGACGATCGAAGCCGCCCGCGCCGGGGAGGCCGGCAAGGGCTTCGCCGTGGTCGCGCAGGAGGTCAAGAACCTCGCCAACCAGACGGCCAAGGCGACCGAGGACATCTCTATTCAGATCGCCAGCATCCAGGAGGTCGCGCGCGGCTCCGCCGAGGCGCTGAGCGGCATCGGCGCCACCATCGGCAGCATCAACGACATCGTCATCACCGTCTCCGCCGCGGTGGAGCAGCAGACCGCCGCCACCCAGGAGATCGTCCGCAACGTTCAGGAGGCCGCCCGCGGAACCCGCAGCGTGACCGACACCATCGGAGCGGTGACCAGGGGGGCGTCGGAAACCGGCAGCCTCGCCGAGGAGGTGCTGGGGTCCGCCGGCAACCTGCACCGCGAGTCCGACCGCCTGCGCGAGAGCGTGGACCTGTTCATGCAGCGCATCCGCGCCGCGTGATCGGGAGGAGAGCGGGGGCGGCCGTGCGCCGGCCCCGCTCCATGTCGTCATCAGGAGAATGGGCGAAGGTTCGCCAGGAACTGTTCGGCGGAGCGCCGCCAGGAGAAGTTCAGGGCATAGTCCCGGCAGTGTTCCGGCGGGATGGCCAGCGCGCGTTCGACCGCCTCCTTCAGGTCCTCGTCGAGACAGCCGGCACCGGAGCCGTCGACCACGTCCAGGGGGCCGGGCACCGGGTAGGCGGCCACCGGCACGCCCGAGGCCAGCGCCTCCAGCAGCACCAGACCGAAGGTGTCGGTGCGCGACGGGAAGACGAAGACGTCAGCCGCCGCGTAATGCTCGGCCAGTTCCTCGCCGTGGCGGGCGCCGGCCCAATGGACCTCCGGGTATTTCTGCTGAAGTTCCGCGCGGGCCGGGCCGTCGCCGACCACCACCTTGCTGCCCGGCAGGTCGAGCCGGAGGAAATCCTCAAGGTTCTTCTCCACCGCCACGCGCCCGACATAGAGGGCGATGGGGCGGGGCAGCGCCAGGAAGCCCTTGGCGCGGGGGCGGAACAGCTCGGTGTCCACGCCGCGGGTCCAGCGCCGGATGTTGGTGAAGCCGCGGGCGGCGAGGTCGCTCTCGATGGATGGCGTCGCCACCATCACCGCCGAGGACGGCCTGTGGAAGCGGCGCACCACCGCGTAGCTGAGCGCCAGCGGCACCGGCGCCCGGTCGCGCACATATTCCGGGAAGCGGGTGTGGTAGGCGGTGGTGAAGGGCCGGCCGTGGTGGAGGCAGTAGCGCCGGGCGGCGAAGCCCAGCGGCCCTTCGGTGGCGATGTGGATGCAGTCGGGGCGCAGCGCGTCGATCATCGCGTGCAGCCGCCGCCCCGCGCCCAGAGCCAGCCGGATTTCCGGGTAGGTGGGCATGGGCACCGTGCGGAAGCGGTCGGGGCCGATCACCTCCACGTGATGGCCCATGGCCTCCAGCTCCGCTCGGACGGTGCCGATGGTGCGCACCACGCCGTTGACCTGGGGGAGCCAGGCGTCGGAGACGATCAGGATATTCACGCCGCAACCGACTCCTTGGCCGCCTTCTCCTTCACCTTCTCCGCCTTCTCCTTGGGCGGGATGCGGGTGGGCAGCGTCGTTGCGGTGCGCCGGCGGATGTCCGCCGCCCAATCGATGATCTCCAACCGGCCGCAGGGATGCTCGACCAAGGCGGTGCAGGACTCGACCCAGTCGCCGTCGTTGCAATAGAGGATTCCTTCCATGTCGCGGATTTCCGCGGTGTGGATGTGGCCGCAGACGACCCCGTCCACCTTGCGGCGCCGGGCCTCGTCGCCGAGAGCGGTCTCGTAATTGCCGATGAACTCGACCGCCGTCTTCGTCTTGTGTTTCAGGAAGGCGGACAGGGACCAGTAGGGGAAGCCCAGCTTGCGGCGGACCCAGTTGAACAGCGTGTTGGCCTGGAGCAGGACCACGTAGGCGTTGTCGCCGACGAAGGCCAGCCAGCGGGCGTACTTCACCACCACATCGAAGCGGTCGCCATGGGTGATCAGGAGTCGCCGCCCGTCGGCGGTGACGTGGATCATCTCCTCCACGACATGGACGCCGCCGAACTGCAAGCCGGCGTAATCGCGGGCGGCCTCGTCGTGGTTGCCGGGGATGTAATAGACCTGCACGCCCTTGCGCGCCCGGCGCAGGATCTTCTGCACCACGTCGTTGTGCGCCTGCGGCCAGTACCAAGTCTTGCGCAGACGCCAGCCGTCCACGATGTCGCCGACGAGATAGAGGTGGTCGGACTCGTTGTGCTTCAGGAAATCGAGAAGATATTCCGCCTTGCATCCCCGCGTGCCCAGATGGACATCGGAGATCCAGATGCTGCGGTATTGCTTGACGTCGCGTGATGCGCTCATGCCCCGCTCCATCGCCGTTCCGGCAAGGTTTCGGTGAAACGCTTTCCGTATATCCGCAGGTCATTCTCTTGACAATATTTTAGAGCGTCCGCATTTGTTGGGAACAATGATTTCGATAAGACTTCTTGTCAACGTAACAAAGGCGAAAAATGACTTTATCAAAACTGAAACAGGATGGTCATATTGGAGGCCGGTGTGGTGGATGGGGGCGAGTCGGTGCCTGAGGCGTCCGGGCCGGCCGCGACGACCCGGCGGCGTCTTCTGGTGATTCACAACCCGGTGGCCGGCGCTCGCCGGGCGCACCGTCTGGGCGTCGTTCTGGAGTGGCTGGAACAGCGCCATGGGGCCGTGGTGACGCTTCAGGCCACCGGCGGGCGCGGCGACGCGGAGGCGATGACCCGCGCGGTGGTGCCCGGCGCCTTCGACGCGGTGGTCGCCGCGGGTGGCGACGGCACCATCAACGAGGTGGTCAACGGGCTGGGCGCGCGTGGACGCGGGGCGGCGACGCTTCCCCTGGGCGTCGTGCCGCTGGGCACCGCCAACGTGCTGGCCCATGAGTTGGGCCTTCCCCTGGATGCGGAGGGCGTGGCGCGGGTGCTGGCGGAGGGACGGGCGACGCCGGTGCATCTGGGTGTGGCGAATGGCCGCGCCTTCGCCATGATGGCCGGCGCCGGCCTGGATGCCCGCGTGGTCGAGCGGGTGGACACGCGGCTGAAGCGGCTGATCGGCAAGGGTGCCTACGCGGTGGAAACGCTGGCCCGGATCGCCGCGGGCGGCGGCGGCCCCTACCGCGTGGCGGTGGACGATGCGCAGCCGGTGGAGGTCGCCTCCGTCATCGTCGCCAAGGGGCATTTCTACGGGGGGCGCTTCGTCTGCGCGCCCGACGCCCGGCTGACCGAGCCGCGGCTGCACGTCTGCCTGTTTCCGCGGGCGGGGCGGGGGAACGCCCTGCGCTATCTCTGGGGTGTCACCGCCGGCCGGCTGCCGCATTTTCCCGATTACCGCATCCTGCCGGCGCGGCGTGTGATCATCGAAGGGCCGGCGGGGGAACCCGTGCAGGGCGACGGCGACGTGATCGCCCATTTGCCGGTGGAGATTGCGCTGGCCCCCTGGATCCTGCCGGTGCTGACGCGCTGACTACTGTTTTAAGAGTCCGTTAACAGGTGTCTTGAGAAAATTACTTTGGGAACATTCAATAAATACTTAGGTCTCTAAGGATTAAGGCCCCGCGGCCCAGGCGGGACCGCAAGGGGGAAGCCATGTCCACGTCGATCAACGCCCTGTTTTCGGCCACCACGGCCAGCACCACCGCGACCGCCACCAAATGGAAGCCTGCCGGGGGTGCCGCCGAGGCGGAGGGGACCTGGAAGGCGGCCTCCGACGCCGGGTCCTCCGCGGGCTCCGCGGCCCTGGCCGCCTTGAAAGGCGAGGACAGCGTGGAACTCAGCGGCTTGGCCAAGTCGCTAACCGGCGTGGCGGGCAAGGTCTTCGCGTCCATCGGCTCCAAGGGCCGCGCGATGCTGGAAGACTTCGTCAAGTCCGGCAAGATGACCGAGAAGGACGTGGCGCTGGGGCTGCGCCAAATGGCGACCAACGCCGTGAAGGACCGCTTCGTGAAGGAGCGGCCCCAGGATGAGGAGGACAAGGACTGGGCGGAGAAGGTCGGGGCGGCTGAAAAGGCCTTCAAGACCAAGACGGAACGCATGGGCAAGGCCATGTCGGCCCTCAACGAGGCGCGGACCGCCGCTTACGACGCCTTCGGGAAGGACGAGGACACCGAGGCGTTCCAAGCGGCGATGGCTCCGGCCAATGCTCTCTTCCGCGCTGAGTCGGCTGACATCGACCGTGAGATGATGGAGACCGTCGGTGGCGATCCGAACAAGATCAAGGGGGATGCCTTCAAGTATTTCGCGACGAAGGGAGAGGAGGCGTTCGAACAATTGGATTTCGGCGCGGAGGCGGAAGGCGGCGAGGGTGGGCTGTTATCGCCGGACAATGAGAAGGGAAAGGCCGCCGCCAAGCTTATGTATGACCTGGGCTTCGAGGGGAAGTTCTGGGCGAATGGTCTCGCGCAGTACGCCGCGGACGTGAACATTCCCGGCATCGGGCGCGGTGAGGTCGACAAGAGCTTCCCTGGGGGCAAAGACTTCGAACCCTCCGCCAAGGAGGAGGCCGAGGCCGCCGGCCTGCCGCCGCCGCCGACCACGGTGCTGACCACCAGCCAGACGCCGGGTCTCCAGGGCTTCGCGAAGGTCATACAGGACGCCCGGGACTCGCTGGACGCCAGCTACACGGCCATGGCGAAGGAAGGCAAGGGGGTGAACTTCTCCGACCCGACCGGAAAGGACGTGGAACGGCTGTTCGGCGGCTTCGACCGGCGCAGCCTCCACGCCATCGCCAGCAACAAGGACGGGACCTTCTCCAAGAACGAGCAGGAGGCGGCGCAATCCATCATGGCCCGCCAGCAGAAGGAGGCGATGGACGCCGCCGACCCTCTTGGCACCGACAAGGCCGCCGCCTACCGCGCCGGGGTGAAGTTCCTCGACGAGGCCAGCCAAGAGGAGAAGGAGTCCGTCAACTGGTCGGTCCAGCGGGCCGCGCTCCAGTACAGCTACGAGAAAACGGTTCAGGAAACCGGCGGGAAGATGGAACGGCTGGGCTACGGCAGTGCGCTGGCCTCGGTGCTGAAGGACGCGCTGGAGGCTCAGGGCGCGCAGACCGCCGACGTGATGAAGAGCATCAGTGGAAAGGCGATGGGTGGCGAGGGTACGGGCTACGTGACCGACCTGAAGAGCCTGTCGCTGTTCCGGGACTTCCTGCCCAACCTGTCGGTGCGCGGCGCCGGCGGGCCGATGAGCGTGACGGTCTGATATCCTGCCCTTGCCACAGGCCAGCGGCGGAGCTTGAGGCTAATCCGATGGGGGTAGGGCCGCGGGGTGCGCTGGCGGCTCACCTTCGGCAGGCAGGGGAATGCGGATCATGAGTAGGGATCGGATGCGGCACCGGAGTGGGCGTGCCGCGCTGGTGCTTCTGGCGGTGCTGTCCATCACCAGTCCAGCCACCGGCCCGGCGCTTGCGGACAAGCCCGACTGGGCCGGTGGTCCCGGCGGAGGGCATGGCAAGCCGCAGGGTGGGCCGCAGGGTGGGCCGTCTTACGAATCCCGGGGGCACGACTCCAAAGGGCGCGCCTCAGGAGGGTCGGTGTCCCGCGGCGAGGTGACGATCATTCGGGACTATTTCGTCGCCCATCCGGTCGGGGTGACGGCCCTGCCGCCGGGGATCGCGAAGAAGCTGGCGCGCGGCCAACCGCTGCCGCCGGGCATCGCCAAAAAAGCGGCGCCCGTCGATCTGCGCCAGCGGGTGCCGGTGTGCATGAACGGCTGGGAGTGCATCCTGGCCGGCGCGGACATGCTGATCCTGGACGCGGTGCACGGCACCATCGCCGACATCGTCCGCGGCGTGGTCCGCTGACACGAAGAGGAGGCGCCTTGCGGCGCCTCCCGTTGCGGTCACAGGCCCGCGATGGTCAACCCGTCGATGCGGATGGTCGGGGCGTCCATGCCGAAGCGCAGTTCCAGGTCGCTGGCGGGCTCCAGGTTCAGGAACATCTCCTTCAGATTGCCGGCTATGGTCAGTTCGGTGACCGGATAGGCGATCTGGCCGTTCTCGATCCAATAGCCGGCGGCTCCCCGGCTGTAGTCGCCGGTCACCCCGTTGACGCCCGTGCCCATCAGCTCCGTCACGTAGAAGCCGTTGGGGATCTCGGCCAGCAGCTCGTCGCGGCTCTTTGTCCCCGGGGCCATGTAGACGTTGGCCGGGGCCGGACCCGGCGGGCCGGAGGTGCCGCGCGCCGCGTGACCGGTGGTCGACAGGCCGAGCTGGCGGGCCGAGCGCAGGTCGAGCAGCCACGTGGTCAGGTGTCCGTCCTCGATCAGGTTGCGGCGGGTGGTGGCGATGCCCTCCGCGTCGAAGGGGCGGGAGCGCAAGCCGCGCTTCACATGCGGGTCGTCCACGATGGTGATGCCGGCGGCGAAAATCCGCTGCCCCATCCTGTCCTTGAGGAAGCTGGTGCCGCGCGCGATGCTCGGCCCGCTGATCGAGCCGGTCAGGTGGCCCAGCAGCCCGCGGGAGACGCGCGGGTCGAACACCACCGGCACCTTGCAGCTCTTGACCCGGCGCGGGTTCAGGCGGCGGATGGCGCGTTCGCCGGCCTCGCGCCCGATTGACGCCGGATCGCGCAGGTCGGAGCCGTAGACCTTGCTGTCATAGTCGTAATCGCGCTCCATCCCCGTGCCCGTCCCGGCGAGCACAGAGGCCGAGAGCGACTGCCGCGACACTCCGTAACTGCCGGTGAAGCCGTTGGATGCGGCGATGGCGATGGTGGAGCGGCTCCACCCCGCATCGGCGCCTTCGGAGTTGGTGACGCCTTCGACCGCCAGGGCGGCCTCCTCGGCGATGCGGGCGCGTTCGATCAACAGCTCCGCCGACGGCTCGGACGGGTCGCACACGTCGAGGTCGGGCAGCGTGGTGTAGATCTGCTCCGGGTCGGCGAGGCCGCAGAAGGGGTCCTCCGGCACCACGCGGGCCATGGCGACGGCGCGCTCCACCAGTTCGTCCAGCGCCTTGGCGCTGCGGTCGGTGGAGGAGACGATGGCCTGCCGCTTGCCGATGAAGACGCGCAGCCCCAGATCGCCCGACTCGGACCGCTCCAGCTTCTCCGTCTTGCCGAAACGCTGGCTCAGCGACAGGGAGGCGCTGTCGAACAGCACGGCATCGGCGGAGTCGGCCCCGGCGCCCTTCGCCTTGCGGATCAGATCGTCCAGCAGGGTCAGAACGTCAGGCTGCGAGGTGGTCGAAACGGGCATTACGGTCTCCGCTAGGTCTCCGGCTTGTCTAGCAAATGGGAGCCCGGAGAAGAAGAGGAAGGGGCATATCGCCTCAGGTCCGGTCCGTCCGCCGCATAAAAGCGGCGGAGCGCGGGGGGCTGGTGCCCGCCCACGCGCCGCTCGTCATGCTCGCTTCAGGGTCAGGCCAGCCGGCTCTGAAGGGCGCTGCGGCCGGCGGTCGGCAGCTTCAGGGCGAAGGCGCCGTCGCCCAGCAGGGCCTGCACGCCCAGCAGCACGGTCCAGAACACCGGGAACTCCCAGCCGCCGCCCTGGGCCGAGAAGACCCAGCCGTTGCCGGTGTGCTGGAGCGTCGCGCCGATCATGATCGGCAGCAGGGCCAGCGAAATCCAGCGGGTGAAGACACCGGCCACCAGCAGCAGGCCGCCGCCGATCTCGCCGAGGATGACCAGATAGGCGAAGAGGCCGGGATAACCGAGGCTCTCGAAGTAGCCGACCGTGCCGGCGATGCCGAAGGTGAAGACCTTCAGAATCAGTCCGTGGGCGATGAACAGAAGGCCCAGGCTGACGCGCAGCAGGAAGGCGGCGTAGGGGGCGGTGCGGTTGTCGATGGCGGCGTTCATGGCTTGGTTTCCTTGTCTCAGCGTGGTGCCCCGCGGCGGGGCCGTTGTCGTCTGAGGCCAAGAATAGCGATGTGCGTTTCTGGGATAATCTGCTTAGTTATGCACTAATTGTTGCGTGAAGGAGAACAACGTTCACGCCCGGAAGGCGTTGGCCGGATCATAGCGGGAGGGCAGGGCGAACAGGTCGGCGGTGGTTCCGGCGCCGTGAAGGCGGGCCTTGGACGGGCTGTCATAGACCACCAGAAGGGCGGGCGGGGCGCCGTCGCGGCGGACGCAGGCGATGCCCTCCGCGTGGTCGTCGCCCTTGCCGTAGGGCAGGTTCAGCAGAGGAACCAGCCGGTCGCGCGGGATGACGGTCTCGTGGGTGATGGACAGAGCGTCGGTCCAGCGCCACACGGCGACGGGACCGTCGAGGTCCATGGTCGGCCCGGCCAGGATGACCAGATCCTCCCCGTCGAAGGTCAGTTCGCGGATGCCCAGCCCGTCCAGATCGACGAAATGCTTGCGGTACTTCTCGCCGTTCGGCCCGATGGGGCGCAGCCGCAGGCGCTCCTCGACCTCCGGGTGATCCTCCACCGCCAGTTCCAGGATGCAGGCCCAGCCGCGCAGCACCGGACCGCGCAGCCCCAGCCAGACCCGGTCGCCATGGGCGGCCAGCCCCTCCACGTCGAAGCCGTTCTCCTTGGCGGGCACGGCGACGAAGCGGGCCAGATGCTCGTCCTCAGCCAGCGCTTTGGTCAGCGCGTTGCCGCCCTTGCGGAACTTCAGGCAACCGGCCGTCCGCTTCCCGTCGCGACGGACCGGGGTGAGGCGCCCGTCAGCCTCGGTGACCAGCGGGATGCGGCCGAGCAGGAAGCGGTTGGGGTCGCAGCGCACCTCGGTCAGCCGCTCCAGCGCCTTCTCGGCGCTGTTCTCCTCGCGCCCCGGCTTCCTGCGGGCCAGCGCGTGGGAGCCGGTGACCCACAACCAGCCGTCGGCGATGGCCATGCCCTCGATGTCCGCCTCGTCCTTGCCCGGTTCGGACTCCGGCAGGGCAAGGAAGTCCGCCAAGAAAAAGACGGCGTCCTGTCGGTAGACGGTGCCGCCCTCCTCGGCCGCCAAATGGACGACCTGAGCGCCCTCGTCCGACGCCACGAACAGGTTGCTTCCCGCCCGCTCGGCCACCGACAGGTCCCCGGCGGTTTCGCCGCCGTCGCTGAAGATCAGGCGGACGGTGGCGATGGGGCTGGCGATGGGATGGGCGGCGTCGCTGGGCATGGCGGGACTCCTTGGAAAAGGCGGGACGTCCCTTAACGCCTCATTTCCAGATCGGGGTCCCGCTGCCCGGAAGACCGTAGGACGCCCATTTGCGCGACACCTCGTCGACCACGCCCTGGTCCATGCGGATCTTCTGGCCCCATTCGCGCTTGGTCTCCGGCGGCCATTTGTTGGTGGCGTCCAGCCCGACCTTGCCGCCCAGGCCCGACTCGGGGCTGGCAAAGTCCAGATAGTCGATGGGGGTGCCCTCGATCACGGTGATGTCGCGGGCCGGGTCCATGCGGGTGCTCATCGCCCACATCACGTCCTTCCAGTTCCGCGCGTCGATGTCGTCGTCCACGACGATCACCCATTTCGTGTACATGAACTGGCGCAGGAAGGACCAGACGCCCATCATCACGCGCTTGGCGTGGCCGGGATAGGCCTTCTTCATGCTGACCACGGCGATCCGGTAGGAGCAGCCTTCCGGCGGCAGCCAGAAATCCACGATCTCCGGGAATTGCTGGGTCAGCAGGGGGATGAAGACCTCGTTCAGCGCCTCGCCCAGCACCGACGGCTCGTCGGGCGGGCGGCCGGTGAAGGTGGAGAGGTAGATCGGGTTGCGCCGCATGGTCATCGCCGTGACGGTGAAGACCGGGAAGGGCTCGACCGAGTTGTAATAGCCGGTGTGGTCGCCGTAGGGCCCCTCGTCGGCGTACTCGTCCAGGCTGACATGGCCTTCCAGGATGATCTCGGCCTGGGCGGGCACCTTCAGCGGCACCGTCTTGCAATCCACCAGCTCGACCTTCTTGCCGCGCAGCAGCCCGGCGAACTGGTATTCCGACAGCGTGTCCGGCACCGGCGTGACGGCGGCCAGGATGGTGCCGGGATCGGCGCCCAGCACCACCGCGCAGGGCAGCGGTTCGCGCTTTCCGCTGGCCTGCCAGCGGTGATGGTGCTGCGCGCCGCCGCGGTGCTTCAGCCAGCGCATGATCGTCTTGTTCTTCCCCAGCACCTGCATCCGGTAGATGCCGAGGTTGAAGTCGTCCTCGCGTTTGCCGGTCGGTCCCTTGGTGACGACCAGCGGCCAGGTGATCAGCGGCGCCGGCTCGCCCGGCCAGCAGCTCTGCACCGGCAGGCGGCCGAGGTCGATCTGGTCGCCGGTCAGCACCACCTCCTGGCAGGGGGCGGAGCCGACGGTCTTCGGCTTCATCGACAGCACGGTCTTGGCTAGCGGGATCAATTCCATCGCCTCGCGGAAGCCCCCCGGCGGCTCCGGCTGCTTGAGGAAGGCCAGCGTCTCGCCGACGCCGCGCAGATCTTGCGGCTCGCGGTCCATGCCCCAGGCGACGCGCTCCACCGTGCCGAACAGGTTGACCAGCACCGGCATCTCCGAGCGGGTGCCGTCGGCCTTGATGACGTTCTCGAACAGCACCGCCGGGCCGCCTTCGGCGAGCAGGCGGGTCTGGATTTCGGTCATTTCCAGCGCCGTGGACACCGGCTCCCGGACCACCACCAGCCGCCCGGCCTTCTCCAGCCGGTCGATGAAGTCACGCAACGAGGTGTAGGGCATGGTCGAGGGTCCGTTCGGATGCGATGGGGTCGGATCGAAAGAGGGCGCTTAGCATCGGCCTGGACGGCGCCGCGTCAAGGGGTGAGGCGCAGCCTCAGGCGGGTTCCTTCACGCTGCGCAGGGCGCGGCGGACGATGCGGCGTGTGGCGCCCTTGCGCGGAGCGGTCGTGGTCATGCTCAGGCCTCCGGCAGCAGGCGCCAGATCACCGTTTCGCGCATCTCGCGGTCCTCCAACTCAAGGGAAGTCGGGACGCTGTACTGCGCGACCCGCTCGATTCCGCTGAGCGGGACATAGGCGCGGCCCGGATCGCCCAGCAGGACCAGCGTGCCGGTTGCGGCGATTCCGCGCAGCCAGCCGGTCACCCGGTCGGCCATCGGCTTCTCGTAGCAGACGTCACCCGCCAGAACGACGTCGATGCCGGGCAGGGGGCGGTCCACGAGATCGGCGCTGACCGCCTTCACGTCGACTCCGTTGGATTCGGCGTTCAGGGCGATGGCGGACAGGGCGAAGCGGTCGATGTCGCAGGACTGGACGCGCGCCGCCCCGGCCATCATCGCGGCGATGCCGACCAGCCCGGTGCCGGCGGCGAAATCCAGCACCGACTTGCCCGCGACCAGCTCCGGCCGGTCGAGGACGAGCCGCGCCACCGCCTGACCGCCCGGCCAAGCAAAGGCCCAATAGGGCGGCGGTACATTGGACTCCTTCAAAGAATCCTCCGTAGCCTCCCACAACGGCGTGATTTCCGTCGCCAGATGCAGCGCGATTTCGGGCAGCAAAGGAGTCCGCGTTACGACCGTGTTGGAGCGGATGAAGTCGATTTGAGAAAAGTTGTTCATAACTGGACTCTCACCGGAGCTGCGCGGGGATGGATGATCTATCCACAACCGGTTTTGGTTACATAATTCAAACGGAGTAGACACACCTGCTGTCCCGTGTTACCCGTTCGAAAGGAGAAAAACAAAGGTCATGGGGTCGATATGCGGTCGAAAGGGATTGCACTCTGCGCTTCGTTCGCGGCGTTCATCGCCCTCAGCCCGTTCGTCATATCCAAAGCCCAGGCCCAGGACGGGGATTGCGTCCGCACGGTGCGCTCCATATCGGATTTCGACATCCGGGGCGATGCCTGGACGTGGTGGAACACCGCCGCCAACCAACAATATGAGCGCGACCAGCGTCCGACGCTCGGCTCCGTCCTCGTCTTCAAGCGGTCGCAGCGGCTGGGCCGCGGCCATGTCTCCCTGGTCAGCCACATCGTCGACCGCCGCACCATCGAGGTCGATCACTCCTGGCTCGACGGCCGTGGTCTGCGCCGCAACATGCGCGTGGTCGACGTGTCGCCGCGCAACGACTGGTCGGCCGTCCGCGTCTGGCACGAGCCGTCGGACCAGCTCGGCCTGCGCGTCTACACCACCTACGGCTTCATCCTGCCGGAGGGCGAGGAGGCGGAGATCCGTCAGGCCGACTCCCGGGGTGCCGGCATCGGCAGCACCTTCGCCGTGGCCCCGCAGGGCCGCTCCACGCCCAAGTCCGCCGCTGGGCCGCGCCTGATGGAAGCCTCCCTGAAGGGCCATGCCGTCGCCGTTCCGGGCCGCAAGCCGCAGGTGCTGACCGCGTCCCTCACCCTCTCCGGCAAGGGCGCCGCCGCGAAGACGGCTCAGCCGGTGCTGGCCGCCGCCGTGCTGCCGGCCCGCAAGCCGACCCAGCCGGCCGCGCAGAAGGGCGTCGAGATGGTGGCCTCCACCGAGGGCATCCGCGCGGTTCTGCCGCCGCGCAAGCCGGGCTCCGGCGACAGCACCGTCGCCGAGCTGTCGCGCTGATCCCCCTCCAAGTTCTCCACCGCCTCAGATCTTTCCGGCCAGGAAGGCGACCAGCACCAGCCAGCCGAACCAGCGGTTCGACTTGAACTTCTTCAGGCAATCCGTCTGATCGTCGGGGTTCCAGGTCGCCACCTGCCAGGACAGTTGCAGCGCGGCCAGCGAGAGCAGCGGCAGGAACAGCCCGCCCAGCCCGGCCAGACGCCCGGCGATGCCGATCCCCACGAAAGTCAGCGTGTAGAAGCCGTAGATCCAGATCTTGCTCTGGTCGCCCAGCCGCAGGGCGGTGGACTTCACGCCGATTCGCGCGTCGTCCTCCTTGTCCTGGTGGGCGTAGATGGTGTCGTAGCCCAGCGTCCAGACGATTCCCGCGGCGTAGAGCGCCAGCGCGGGCCATTCCAACTCGCCGCGCACCGCGGTCCAGCCCATCAGGGCGCCCCAGTTGAAGGTCAGCCCCAGGAAGGCCTGCGGCCACCAGGTGATGCGCTTCATCAGCGGGTAGGTGAAGACCAGCACCAGCGACAGCACGCCCAGCCCGATGGTGAGCGGGTTGAACTGCACCAGCACCGCCAGCCCGATCAGAAGCTGGACGGCGAGGAAGGCCAGCGCCTGTTTCACCGACACCTGCCCGGAGGGGATCGGCCGCGTCCGCGTGCGCTCCACCATCGCGTCGAAGTCGCGGTCGAGGATGTCGTTCACCGTGCAGCCGGCCCCGCGCATGACCACGGCGCCGATCGCGAACAGCGCCATCAGCCAGAGGTCGGGCAGCGGTCCCGACCCGGCCAGCGCGATGCTCCACCAGCCGGGAAACAGCAGCAGCCACGTGCCGATGGGCCGGTCCAGCCGCGCCAGCCGCAGATAGGGCCGGGCCGCCGCCGGGGCGAAGCGGTCGATCCAGTCGCCGCGCCGGATGTCGGTGAAGTCGCCGGGAGCGGGGGAGGCGGGGCTGGTCATGGCGGACTCGGGGATAGGGAGTGGAGGAAGCCGGGGGCAAGGTAGCGGCGGGGGTGGGTCCCCGCAAGGCTGGGCCGTTTCCGCCCCGGAGCGTTATCGCTATAGTCGGCGCCGCACACCGGAGACCTTTGCGCCATGTCAGACCAACCGAAGACCCGCCTCTATGTGGACAGCCCCCTCGGCGAGGGGCAGGCGGTGGGGCTTGATCCCGAGAGGGCGCATTTCCTGCGCCATGTCCTGCGGCTCGACAAGGGCAACGTCGTGGCCGTCTTCAACGGGCGGGACGGCGAATGGCTGGCCGCCATCGACGGCTTCGGCAAAGGCTGGTGCTCGCTCACCGTGACCGCGCAGCGGCGTCTCCAGGCGGCCGGGCCGGACCTCTGGCTGCTGTTCGCCCCGATCAAGCGCGGGCGCATCGATTTCGTGGCGGAGAAGGCCAGCGAACTGGGCGTGTCGCGGCTGTGGCCGGTCTTCACCCGCCGCACCGACCCCAACCGCGTCAACACCGACCGCCTGCGCGCCAACGCTATCGAGGCCGCCGAGCAGTCGGAGCGGCTGACCGTGCCGGAGATGGCCGACCCGCTGCCGTTGGACAAGGCACTGGCCGGCTGGCCGGCCGAACGTACGCTGTACCTGTGCGCCGAGGCCGGGAACGTACGCCCCATCGCAGAGGCCGTCCGTGCCCGTCCGCGCGGTCCCGCCGCCTTCCTGATCGGGCCGGAGGGTGGCTTTGCGCAGTCCGAACTTGACGAAATTTGTAAACTACCCTTTGTTGTTCCCGTCGGTCTGGGGCCCCGCATTCTTCGGGCCGACACGGCGGTGGTCGCGGCGCTCGCCTGCTGGCAGGCCCTTGCGGGGGACTGGACGGCGGACGGAGGCGACACCCGACCGCCCTTCCGCGCGCCGGCCGACCCCACCGTCGGGGAGTAAGGGCCGCTCGACGCGCCGCTGTTCCGAAGCGGGCCGTTTGATTCGTTGGCCAGTTTAGACTTTTTGAAAGCGGGAGCTTCCATGTCCGCACCTCCGCAGACGCGTGGTGAACCGATCACCGACCGCCGCCAACTGGCGGCCTACCTGGAATCCGGCAACAAGCCGGCCGACCAGTGGCGCATCGGGACCGAACACGAGAAATTCGCCTACCGCGTCTCCGACCACCGGCCGCTGCCCTACGAGGGGCCGGACGGGATCGGCGAACTGCTGACCCGCCTGCAGCGCTTCGGCTGGGACCCGGTGGAGGAGAAGGGCAACCTGATCGCCCTGACCCAGGGCATGGCGAACATCACGCTGGAGCCCGGTGGGCAGGTGGAACTGTCCGGCGCGCCGCTGGAGACCCTGCACCAGACCTGCGCCGAGGTGCACCGCCACCTCGAGCAGGTGAAGGAGATCGGGGGCGAGTTGGGCATCGCCATGATGGGCCTCGGCTTCCAGCCGAAATGGCGGCGCGACGAGATCCCCTGGATGCCCAAGGGCCGCTACAAGATCATGGGCGACTACATGCCCAAGCGCGGCAATCTCGGCCTGGACATGATGATGCGCACCTGCACCGTGCAGGTGAACCTGGACTTCGCGTCGGAAGCCGACATGGTGAAGAAGTTCCGGGTCAGCCTGGCGCTTCAGCCCATCGCCACGGCGCTGTTCGCCAACTCGCCCTTCACCGAGGGCAAGCCGAACGGCTTCCAGAGCTTCCGCAGCCACATCTGGACCGACACCGACCCCGACCGCACCGGCGACCTGCCCTTTGTGTTCGAGAACGGCTTCGGGTTCGAGCGGTACGTGGACTATCTGCTCGACGTGCCGATGTACTTCGTTTACCGCGACGGCACGTACATCGACGCCTCCGGCCAGTCCTTCCGCGACTTCATGCAGGGTCGCCTGCCGGCGTTGCCGGGCGAGGTCCCGCTGATCACCGACTGGGCCGACCACATGACCACCTCCTTCCCCGAGGTGCGTCTGAAGAAGTATCTGGAGATGCGCGGCGCCGACGGCGGGCCGTGGCGCCGCCTGTGCGCCCTGCCGGCCCTGTGGGTCGGGCTTCTCTACGACAGCCAGGCGCTGGATGCCGCCTGGGACCTCGTGAAGGGCTGGACGACGGAGGAGCGCGCCCACCTGCGCGCCGAAGTGCCGCGCCACGCCCTGCGCACCCCCTTCCGCGGCCGCACGGTGCGGGAGGTCGCGCTTGAGGTGCTGGAGATCGCCCGTGGCGGTCTGGCCCGCCGCGCCCGCAACGACAACTGGGGCGACGACGAGGCGCATTTCCTGAACACGCTGCTCGACATCGCCGAGTCCGGCCAGACCCCCGCCGACGAGCTTCTGGCGAAGTTCAACGGCCCCTGGGGTGGCAGCGTGGACCCGGTGTTCAAGGAATACGCGTACTGAGAATGGAGCCCTCTCCCCCCTGGGGAGAGGGTTGGGTGAGGGGGCGTTACGCCCGGTAGGGCGGATGATATTTGTTAAGCTTGGCGCGCCTTCGGCGCCCCCTCATCCTAACCTTCTCCCCAGGGGGGAGAAGGGATAGGGCAACGACTCCTTACTTCTTCCAGGCGATCAGCCGCCGGGCCGCCTCGGCAATGGTCTCCTCCGAGCCGGCAAAGCTGAAGCGCACGAAGCGGTGGCCGCGCGCCGGGTCGAAGTCGACGCCGGGGGTGCAGGCGATGCCCGTCTCCGCCAGGATGCGCTTGCAGAAGGCCTCGCTGTCGTCGGTCATCTCCGTCACGTCGGCGTAGATGTAGAAGGCGCCGTCCGCCGGAGCCAGCTTGTCGAAGCCGGCCTTCGGCAGCTCCCTCAGCAGAAGCTCGCGGTTGCGGGCGTAGCGGGCGACGTGGCCGTCCAACTCCTCGGTGCAGGCGAAGGCGGCGACCGCGGCGGCCTGCGACAGGCTGGGGGCCGAGATGAACAGGTTCTGGGCGAGGCATTCGACCGAGCGGATCAGGTCGTCCGGAACGATCATCCAGCCGAGCCGCCAGCCGGTCATCGAGAAGTATTTGGAGAAGCTGTTCACCACCAGAGCGCTCTCGCTGACCTCGGCGGCGGTGACGGCCTCCGGCCCGTAGGTCAGGCCGTGGTAGATCTCGTCGGAAACGAGCCGCACGCCCTTGGCGTCGCACCAGTTGGCGAGCGCGGTCAGCTCCTCCCGGCTCAGCATCGTGCCGGTTGGGTTGGCCGGGCTGGCGACGATCAGGCCCTGGATGGGCGGATCGAGTTGTTCCAGCAGGTCGATGGTCGGCTGGAAGCGGTGCTCCGGCCCGGTCGGCAGCTCCACCGGCTCGACCCCGATGGCGGTCAGGGTGTGGCGGTAGGCCGGGTAGCTGGGCGAGGCCATGGCCACCCGGTCGCCCGGATCGAAGGCCGCCAGGAAGCCGAGCTGGAAGGCGCCCGAGGAGCCGGTGGTGACCACCACGCGCCGCTCCGGCACGTCGATCCCGTAACGGTCGCGGTACCAGCCGGTGATGGCCGCGCGCAGCGCCGGGATGCCCAGCGCCCCGGTGTAGCCCAGCACGTCGGCGTCGAGCATGCGGTGGGCGGCCTCCAGCACGCCCTTCGGCGCGCCGGTCGAGGGCTGCCCGACTTCCATGTGCAGGACCTCCAGGCCAGCGGCCTCGCGCTCGGCGGCGGCGCGCATCACTTCCATGACGAAGAAGGGCGGGATGGCGCCCCGTTTGGAGACTTTGGGTGCTTTGCTCATGATTCCAGACTTTTGTGCGTCAACGCTCGGTTTCGACCAGGATGCCCAGGGCATGGGCGCGCGGGTCGGCGGCGAGCTGGCATTCCTTCCAGCCGCTCTCCATCGAGGTCTGGCAGGTGACGAAGGTGGCGCGGCCCGGCCCGCTCGCGGCGCGGCTGACGCGGATGGCGGCGCCGGCCTCCTTGTCGAGCGCGGCGGGTAGGGCCGCGGTCAGCAGGGCGGCGGGAGCGGCGGCGGGGCCGTCGTTGCCGGCGGCGCTGGCCGCCCCGGCGAACTGGGTGCGGCCGACGATGGCGTTGGTGAGCAGGGCGGGCGCGCCGAAGCCGGCGCCGTCCACCCCGCGGGCGGCCAGCAGGCCGGTGCCCGGCACCATGCGGCCGGTGCCGAAGGGCCCCCCCATGGTGAAGGAGCAGGCGACCCCGTTCTCCTCGTGGTCGATCACGACGAGTCCGGCGCCGGGCGCGGAAGCGCCGCTGCCGGTGGCGCCCAGCGCCTGGGCCACGCGGGCCGCGCGCTGGTCGGACGGCAGGTCGGCGGCGGCCTTCCAGGCGGCGGTCAGGGCGGCGCCGTTGTTGGTCTCGGGAAGCTGGGCGAAATGCATCGACACGATGCCCAGCGGAATGGCCGCGGTTCCGGTCCAGCGCGGCTGGAAGCCGCGGACCGCGGCGGGGTCGATGGCGGCGGCCTGAGCCACCGCCCCACCCAGAGCCCCGCCATACATCGCGGCGATGCCGCTGCGGCGCACCTGCGACAGGCTGGCGGCCAGCTCGGGCTGGCTCAGCGCCGCACCCTCGGCCAGCGGCGCGCCGGTCGGCAGGAAGACTCGGCGCGCCTCCGGGTCGGTGGACAGGCGGGCCGCGGAGTCGGCGAGGTCGCGCGCCAGCGCCCGGCTGACCGGGGTGGACCGGGCGAGCTGTTCGGAGGGAACCACCGCCTGCTCCCAGCGCATCGCCCCGGTGGAAGCCTGGAGCGCGTAGACGCCGCGCAGGAAGCCGGGCAGGGCGGCGCCGCGGGCGCCAGCGGGCCGGGGCAGGAAGTCGAGCGTGCGGGTTTCCTTCTTCGCCGCGTCGAACACCACGCAGACGCCGCCGCCGGTCATCCCGACGCGCGATGGCAGGGTGACGGCCATCGCCATCGCCATGGCGGTGGCGGCGTCGCCGGCCTTGCCACCCTGGGCGATGATGTCGCGCCCGATCTCCGCCGCGCGCGGCTCGTCGGCCGCGACGAAGTTCTGGGACGGGGCGTTGGTGCGGTATTTCGTGTTGACGCAACCGCCCACCAGCGATGCGGCTATGGCAATCGCGCCCAACCCTTGCCAGATTCGGCGGGTGGAATGGGACGCCCGGCCCGGCATCTTGACCGGCTGCCCGGTGTCCCGGTGTGCGGAGGAAGAAACGGTGCGCAAGCCCAGCAGGCTGGTTTCGGTCATCGCCATGTTTGCCGTGATGGTTCTTTCGTGGTCGCCGCCCGCGGGCGCGCAACGGCGCCAGGAGATGCAGTTCCTGAGCGACGCCGAGACGGAACATATCATCCGCGGCATGGCGCGGCCAATCTTCCAGGCCGCCGGCATCGATCCGGACGCGGTGAACATCGTCCTGGTCAACGACAACACCATGAACGCCTTCGTCGCTGGCGGGCAGAACATCTTCCTGCACACCGGCCTGCTGCTGGGGCTGGAGGACGCCGGGCAGCTCATCGGCGTGATCGCCCACGAGACCGGCCACATCGCCGGCGGCCATCTGGTCCGCGGGTCCGAGGCGATGGAGAACGCCTTCCTGTCCTCGCTGATCGGCATGGGCATCGGCATCGTCGGCGGCATCGCCGCGGGCAACGCCGGGGCCGGTGCGGCGGGCGTGATGCTGGGCCAGCATCTGGCGGAGCGCAACTTCCTGTCCTTCTCGCGCAGCCAGGAATCCTCGGCCGACCAAGCGGGCCTGTCCTATATGGAGCAATCGGGCATCTCGGCGGAGGGGCTGGTGACCTTCCTGGAGAAGTTGGGCGCCGCCGACGACCCGCTGCTGGTGGACCGCGACGCCGGCTACCGCCGCACCCACCCGCTGACCCGCGAGCGCATCGAGACGGTGCGCAATTTCGTGGAGCGGTCGCGGGCCGGCAGGAAGCCGGTTCCGGCGCAATGGAACGAGGAGTTCCACCGCATCCAGGCCAAGCTCTACGCCTATCTCGACCCGAACGGGGCGCTGCGTCGCTACAAGGCGGACGACCCGTCCTTCGTGGCGCGCTACGGCCGGGCCTAC
Organism: Azospirillum sp. P4_B5; assembly: GCF_056402275.1. Lineage (NCBI taxonomy): Bacteria > Pseudomonadati > Pseudomonadota > Alphaproteobacteria > Rhodospirillales > Azospirillaceae > Azospirillum > Azospirillum sp. P4_B5. Next base: position 65,138 of record NZ_JBFUHT010000027.1, on the reverse strand, counting down.
GCCTATTTCCGGCGTGGCGAGGTCCGGCAGGCCCTGCCGCTCGTCGACGGGCTGATCGCCCAGGAGCCGAAGAACGCCTTCCTCTATGAGATGAAGGGCGACCTGATGCTGCAGAACGGGCGGGCGGTGGACGCCGCCGCTCCCTACCGCAAGGCGATCGAGCTGGAACCGGACGCCGGCAGCATCCGCGTCTCGCTGGCCCATTCGCTGATGGAGCAGAACGACGGCCGGCTGGCCGACGAGGCGCTGCGCAACCTTCAGGTGGCGTCCAAGACGCAGGCGCAGTCGGCCTTCCTGTGGCGGCTGATGGCCCAGGCCTGGAGCATGAAGGGCAACGCCGGCATGGTCGCCTACGCCACCGCGGAGGAGGCCTTCGCCCGCGGCGACAAGCCGATGGCCCGCTTCCAGGCGGAGCGGGCGGAGAAGCTTCTGCCCGCCGGTTCCCCCGGCTGGCTGCGCGCCCAGGACATCCGCGGACTGGCGGGCGGCAAGTGAGCCTCCTCCGTTCGCGCGCCCTCCGTTTGCGCGGTGCACAGCCGTCTTGCCTGACCCCGCCGTCCGGGTCCACAGTATCGCCCCGATTCGCGCCGTTTTGGCTCCCCACGAGAGAGTTCGACATGACCCGCTTCCGCCCCGCCGCCCTGGCGCTCGCCGCCGCGCTGGCCCTTCCGACGGGGCTGCTGGCCCCCGCCCTCCAGGCTCAGAGCCCAATGGACGACGCGCAGCGCAAGGCCGTCGAGGAGGTCGTGCGCGACTACATCCTGAAGAACCCGGAAATCATCCTGGAGGCCGTGGACTCGCTCCAGAAGCGCCAGAAGCTGGCCGAGGAGCAGAAGGCCAAGGCGGCGCTGGCCGACAACAAGGCCGCGCTGTTCCAGAACCCCGCCGATCCGGTGGCCGGCAACCCCAAGGGCGACGTGACGGTGGTCGAGTTCTTCGACTACCAGTGCGGCTACTGCAAGGCCGTGCAGGCCGACACCGAGCGCCTGATCAAGGACGACGGCAAGCTGCGTTTCGTCTTCAAGGAGTTCCCGATCCTCAGCCCGGCCTCGCTGACCGCGGCGAAGGCGGCGTTGGCCGCCCGCGGCCAGGGCAAGTATCTGGAGCTTCACAACGCCCTGATGGCCCACCGCGGCCAGCTCGACGACGACGTGATCCAGCGTCTGGCCAAGTCGGTCGGGCTGGACACCGACAAGCTGAAGAAGGACATGAACAGCCCCGACGTGTTGAAGGTCATCGCCGCCAACCAGGCGCTGGCCGAGGAGCTGGGCATCCGCGGCACCCCGGCCTTCGTCATCGGCGACGAGCTGGTCCCCGGCGCCATCAAGCTGGACCAGATGAAGGACCTCGTCGCCGCGGCCCGCAAGGGCTGAAGGCTGGGACGGGATTTGATGATGACCAAGCCGTCCACCGTCGTGTTCGACATCGGCCAGGTGCTCATCGAATGGGACCCGCGGCATCTCTACCGCGAGCTGTTCGACGGGTACGAGGACCTGATGGAGGACTTCCTCGACAACGTCTGCACCCCCGCCTGGAACCTGGAGCAGGACCGTGGTCGCCCGTGGGACGAGGCGGTCGCCGTCCTGACCGCCGAGTTTCCCGATTGCCGCGAGCTGATCCGCGCCTACCACGAGCGGTGGGAGGAGATGGTGCCCGGCCCCATGGCCGGGACCCCGGAGATCCTGATGGAGCTGAAGCAGCGCGGGACGCCGCTCTACTCCATCACCAACTTCTCGTCGGAGAAGCTGGCGCTGACCCGCAGGCGCTTCGATTTCCTGAACGTCTTCGACGGGATCATCGTGTCCGGCGACGAGGGGCTGGTGAAGCCGGACCCGGCGATCTTCCAGCTCCTGCTGGATCGCTACGGCTTGTCGGCGGCAGATTGCTGCTTCATCGACGACAGCCCCGCCAACGTCGAGGCCGCGCGCGCCATTGGCATGACGGCGCACCGTTTTTCCGGCGCCGCCAGCCTGCGCGCCGAACTGGAGGAGCTGGGGCTTCTGTAGCCCCAGCCTTTCCTACGCCGCGTCGCCCGGATAGCGGATGGCGACGACTTCGATCTGCTCCAGTCCGGCAGGGGTGCGCAGGTCCACCACGTCGCCCTCCTGCGCCTTCAGCAGGGCGCGAGCGATGGGCGAAATCCAGCTCACATGGGCGCGGTCCATGTCCACCTCGTCGGCGCCGACGATGGTGACGGTGTTCTCCGTCCCGTCTTCCCGCGCGTAGGTGACGGTGGCGCCGAAGAACACGCGGTCGCGGTTCTTCTGGAGCGTGGGATCGACCACCTCCGCCGATTCCAGCCGCTTGGTCAGAAAGCGGATGCGCCGGTCGATCTCGCGCAGGCGCTTCTTGCCGTAGATGTAGTCGCCGTTTTCCGAGCGGTCGCCGTTGCCGGCCGCCCAGGACACCACCTCGACCACCTTCGGGCGCTCGACGCGCAGCAGCGAGCGCAGTTCCTCCTGCATGCGCTGGAAGCCTTCGGGCGTCATGTAGTTCTTCACGCCCTTGGGCAAGGGTTTGGGATCGTCGGCCTCGTCGTCGTCGCCGGCGGAGTCGTTCTCCCGGGTGAAGGCCTTGCTCATGATCGGGACCCTTCGCGGTTTCCTGGAAAAGGAAAAGGCGCCGCGAGGCGCCTTTTCCAGTCTTTACGGCGATGAAACGCGCTTAGCGGTTCCACCAGCCCCGGCGCGGCTTGCCCTCCGGAGCGGGGTTCGCGCTGGCCGGCTCATTGGCCGGGGCCGGGGCCGGGGCTGGGGCCGCCGGCGCCTCGCTGACCGCCGGAGCGGGCGCCGCCTCGACGGGAGCGTCCGCCGCGGTCTTGCGCTTGCGCGCCGGGCGCTTCTTCGCCTCCTCGGCGACCGGAGCCGCAACCGGAGCCGGAGCGGGCGCCGCCTCGACGGGAGCGTCCGCCGCGGTCTTGCGCTTGCGGGCCGGGCGCTTCTTCGCCTCCTCGGCGACCGGTGCCGCAACCGGCGCCGGGGCAGGGACGGCCTCGACGGGAGCGGTCTTCGCCTTGCGGCTGCGCGACGGCTTGGCCGGCGGCGGAGCGGTTTCCTCCGGAGCGGCGGCCTTGGCATCCTTGGCGGCACCCTTGGCGGCGCCCTTCGCAGCGCGCTTCGGCTTGGCGGGGGCCGCTTCCGGCTCCGCCGTCACTGCTTCGGCCGTTTCGGCGGCGGTCGCCTTGGCGCGGCCACGGCGCGGCTTGCGGGCCGGAGCCTCCTCCGCCACCGGGGCGGCCTCCTCGGCGGCCGGAACCTCCGCGGCGGTGTCCGCCGTGGTTTCCGGAGCGGTCTCGGCGGCCGCCGCGCTGGTCAGGACCCAGTCGAACTCGACCGGTTCCATGTCCGCCGGCAGTTCCGGCGGGTTGACGGCGCGGCCGGCCTCGACGGCGGTCGGGAAGGACTCGGTCTCCACCTCGCCCTCGACGCCGTCGCCGGGCAGGCCCTCGCCGGCCTCCAGGCCTTCGCGCTGGCGGGACCGCCGGCGACCACCGCGCTTGCCGCGGCGGCGCTTCTTGCGTTCGCCGTTGCCATCGCCGTCGCCGTTCGGCTCGAACGCATCGGCGCCGTCGTCCGCGTCGGACGCGGCCAGGTCGGCCTCCTCCTCTTCCTCGTCCTCGATGTGGGCGGGACCGACATCGACGTCGTTGATGACGAACTCCGGAGCCTCGATCTGGGCGCGCTCGATCGCTTCCTCATCGATCGCCGTCTCGTCGGCGTCGGCAGCCTCCGCTTCGATCTCGTCACCCTCGGCCGTCTCGTCGGACGCTTCGGCGGCCTCGCCGAACGGCGCGCGGCCATCCTCGCGGTCACGCCCGCGGCCACGGCGGCGGCGGCGGCGGCGGCGGCGGTCGCCCTCGCTTTCCCCGGCGGCGTCGGCACGCTCCGTAACCTCGGCCTCGACGGCCTCGACGACGGGCGCCTCCTCCTCGGCCTCCTCGGCCTCGGCGGCCAGGATGCGGTCGGTCTCGGCCAGGACGCGCTCGGCGCTGACCAGCGGCACGTCGTCCTCCGGCGTGCGGGCCCTCACGCGCTCAAGCCGCAGGTCCGGCGCGATCAGCGTGTCGTCGGCCTGGACCATGACACGGAACCGGTAGCGGTCCTCGATCTTGGTCAGCTCGCCGCGCTTCTGGTTGAGGATGTAGAGCGCGATGCGGGACGGCACGAAGACGGTGATCTCCGACGACCGCTTGCGGATGCCCTCCTCCTCGATGGCGCGCAGCACGTGCAGCGAGGCGGATTCCACCGAGCGGATGACGCCGGTGCCGGAGCAGTGCGGGCAGCGCTCGAAGTTGGTTTCCAGCAGCGACGGGCGCAGGCGCTGGCGCGACAGCTCCAGCAGGCCGAAGGCGGAGATGCGGCCGAGTTGGATGCGCGCCCGGTCGTTCTTCATCGCCTCCTTCAGGCGGCGCTCCACCGCGGCGTTGTTGCGGGGCTCCTCCATGTCGATGAAATCGATCACGATGAGGCCCGCGAGGTCGCGCAGGCGGAGCTGGCGCGCCACCTCGTCGGCGGCTTCGAGGTTGGTCTTGTAGGCCGTTTCCTCGATGTTGCGCTCGCGCGTCGACTTGCCCGAGTTGACGTCGATGGAAACCAGCGCCTCGGTCGGGTTGATGACGATGTAGCCGCCGGAGCGGAGCTGCACGACCGGGCTGTGGATCGCGTCGATCTGCGTTTCCACCTGATAGCGGTGGAACAGCGGGATCGTGTCGTCCTGGTACTGCATGACGCGCTTGGTGTGGCTCGGCATCATCATGCGCATGAAGTCGCGCGCGGTGTTGAAGCCGGCCGAACCTTCCACCCAGATCTCGTCGATGTCGTCGGTGTAGAGATCGCGGATCGAGCGCTTGATGAGGTTCGCCTCCTCATAGATGAGGCAGGGCGCGGAGGACTTCAGCGTCTGGACGCGGATGTCGTCCCACAGGCGCAGCAGATATTCGAGGTCGCGCTTGATTTCCTGCTTGGAGCGCTCCAGCCCCGCGGTGCGCAGGATGACCGCCATGCCTTCCGGGATGTCGAGATCGGACAGGATCTCCTTCAGGCGCTTACGGTCGGCGGGGTTGGTGATCTTGCGGGAGATCCCGCCGCCGCGGCCCGTGTTGGGCATCAGCACGCAGTAGCGGCCCGGCAGCGACAGGTAGGTGGTCAGCGCCGCGCCCTTGTTGCCGCGCTCCTCCTTGGTCACCTGGACCAGCATGACCTGCCGGCGCTTGATGACTTCCTGGATCTTGTAGCTGCGCAGCGGGCGGGCGCGGCGGCGGTGGGCCTCCTCGACCTCGTCCCCGCCGATGACGTCCGGGCTCTCGGCCGGAGCGGCGCCTTCCGGAGCCTCATCCGAGTCCGCGGCCTCGTCCGAACCGCCATCCGAACCGCCATCCGTGGCGAAGGCCGGGACGTCGCCTTCGAAACCGTCGCCCTCGGCCTCCGCGTAGGAGCCGGGCATGGGAGAGACTTCCTCCTCCACCTGCTCCGGGCGGATCGGCTCGGCCATCACGGCGCCGTCGGCGGCGGCCTCGGCGCGGGCCTCGGCCTGCTCCTCCAGCCGGCGTTCCTCGGCCAGCAGGGCCTCACGGTCGGCGATCGGGATGCGGTAATAGTCGGGATGGATTTCCGAGAAGGCCAGGAAGCCGTGGCGGTTCCCGCCATATTCCACGAAGGCCGCCTGGAGCGACGGCTCGACCCGGGTCACCTTGGCAAGGTAGATGTTGCCCTTGAGTTGCTTCCGGGTGGCGATCTCGAAATCGAGGTCTTCGAGTCTGTTCCCATTGACCACGGCAACCCGGGTTTCCTCCGGGTGCGTGGCGTCCACCAGCATGCGCTTGGCCATACAAGATCCCCATGACGCCCCAGGCCGCCCGCGCGACGGTCAAGCCGCCGGGGCGCGTCATCGTTGTGAGCGAAGCCTGCGGAACCGGCCCCTAACCCGTCGAACGGCGCTGACGAAGCAGCCAGGACGGGTCGGGCTTCGGCCTCCGGGTTACGGCCTTGCGGCCGGCACCAGCTTCGAGGTTTCGTCCCAATCCACCGGCAACCCAGAAGCGTCACGCCCCGGACCGCGCCCGATGATGTAAATTTCGGCCGTGGGGGTCCGCGGGCGACGCCCACAGTCACCCCGGAGAGAAACCTCTCGGAAGAGTGGCTGGTGGGTCGCGGTATGTCGCAGAGCTACCATAGACAAGCACGAAACCATGCACAACGTGGAATTCGGCGAAAGTTGCGGTCCACCGCATCCGGTTCGGCGGCATTCCACCGGGAAGGGAGCGAAGCGGGGCAGTGTTGCACGAACGGCACCCTCGCCGACAATTCCGCCACGCCACTGGAAACCACCGTTGAGCGCCTTGATTCCGCTGCGCTATAGCTGACCGCTGGCTTTGGCCGGTTTGTGGTTTCTGGTGGAACGGATGCCCCGATTGCTCGCGATTGTCGCTGCGCTGGGCGCCCTTCTGGGGGCGGCCGTCCTGCCGTGCGCCCCGGCGCAGGCCCAGACCACCGCGGCGCTGCCTTTTCCGCCGCCGGTGCAGGAGCGGGCGTCCGTGCTGAACGCGCGGCTCGGCCTGCATCCCGACAAGACGCGGCTGGTTCTGGAACTCACCGACTCGGTTCCCTTCACCGTGTCGGTGCACGGCTCGCCTTACCGCGTCGTCGTCGATCTGCCGGACGTGAGCTGGCCGGGCGGCAACACGGTGATGGCGGGCAAGGGCGTGGTCGCCCGCTACCGCTTCGAAGGGCGCGACGGCGGCGCTTCCCGCCTCGTGGTGGAAACCGACGGGCCGGCGCGGGTGGTCGAGTCCTACCTCATCCCGCCGCGTGACGGCTTCAAACCGCGCTTCGTCCTGGATATCGCCCGCACCACCCCGGCGCAGTTCGCCGCCTCCCCCCCGGTCGCCGTGACCACCGGGACCGCTTCGGTGAGCCGCGAGGCGGCTCGCCCGCCGGCGAGGAAGGACCCCATCGTGCCGGTCGCCGCGGCCCTGCCGCCGCCGGTCCCGCCGCGGGCGGCGCCGGTTCCGGAGAAGCCGATGATCGTGGTGGATCCCGGCCATGGCGGCGTCGATCCCGGCGCGGTCGGGGTCGGCGGGGTCTATGAGAAGGACATCACGCTGGCGATGGCGCGGGAACTGAAGCGCCAGTTGGAAGGTTCGGGCCGCTACCGGGTGCGGCTGACCCGCGACAAGGACGTGTTCATCCGCCTGCGCGACCGCGTCGCCATCGCGCGGGAGGTCAACGCCGACCTGTTCCTGTCCCTGCACGCCGACAGCATCGGTTCCGCCAACATGCGCGGCCTGTCCATCTACACCCTGTCCGACCGAGCGTCCGACCGCGAGGCGGAGATGCTGGCCGCCAAGGAGAACCGGGCCGACGCGCTAGCCGGCATGGATCTGTCCTCCGAGAACGATCTGGTGGCCTCGATCCTGATCGACCTCGCCCAGCGCGACACGATGAACCACTCCAAGCGCTTCGCCAACATGGCGCTGGAGCATCTCGGGCGCGAGGTCAAGCTGATCCCCAACAAGCCGCACCGGCAGGCCGGCTTCGCCGTCCTGACCGCTCCGGACATGCCGTCCGCCTTGGTCGAGATGGGCTATCTGTCGAGCCCCCAGGACGTCAGCCTGCTGAGCAAGTCGGCTCACCGCGAGAAGCTCGGCCGCGGCATGGTCCGCACCATCGACGCCTATTTCAAGTGGCTGACCGGGGCGCAGAAGAGCTGAGAACCGCCGCTCGGCACCAGCCATGCGGGCGGAGGCTGGCGGGCATACGCGCCTCCCGGTCACCACTTTCTTGCATGCGCCTTGTGGCCGTCACATTTTCCTGACATGGCTGCGAGGGAGTCGGACTGCCGCCCCTCGCGGTGTAGGATGCCGCCCATCGGATGGTTCCGCGTCTTCCCGGTCTTTGTCCCGGACGAAGGCGGCGGGACCGCCGCCATGCCTGTCTGGGAACCGTCATGCGCTTTATTCTGTCCGCCCTGATGGCCGTCGTGATCCTCGCCCTGGCCGGGGCGGGGGGGCTGGTCTACATGCTGGACCATTACGATCACGAACTGCCGGACTACACCAAGCTCGCCAACTACGAACCGCCGGTGACCACCCGCGTCCATGCGGGTGACGGACGTCTGCTGGCGGAGTTCGCGTCGGAAAAGCGCGTGTTCGTCCCCATCGACGCCATGCCGAAGCGCGTGACCAACGCCTTCCTGTCCGCCGAGGACAAGAACTTCTACGACCACAAGGGCATCGACCCCGTCGGCATCGCCCGCGCCATCCTGACCAACGTGGAGAATCTCGGCCGCGACCGCCGGCCGATGGGTGCCTCGACGATCACGCAGCAGGTCGCCAAGAACATGCTGCTGACCAACGAGGTGTCCTTCTCGCGCAAGATCAAGGAGGCGATCCTGGCGGTCCGCATCGAGCGGGCCTTCAGCAAGGACCGCATTCTCGAGCTGTACCTGAACGAGATCTTCCTGGGATACCGTTCCTACGGCGTGGCGGCGGCGGCGCTGAACTACTTCAACAAGGCGCTGGACGAGCTGGACATCGAGGAGGCGGCCTATCTGGCGGCCCTGCCCAAGGCGCCCAGCAACTACCACCCGGAACGCCAGCGCGACGCCGCCGTGGCGCGGCGCAACTGGGTGATCGGGCGCATGGCCGAGGACGGGCACATCACCCCGGAAGAGGCCAAAATCGCCCAGTCCAAGCCTCTGGTCGTGCGCAAGCGCGACGAGCAGGAGTACGTGACGTCGGAGTATTTCGCCGAGGAGGTCCGGCGCGAACTGGTGAAGCTCTACGGCGAGCAGGCGCTCTACGAGGGCGGCCTGTCGGTCCGCGCCTCGATGGACCCGGTGCTCCAGCAGGCGGCGACCAAGGCGCTGCGCACCGGGCTGGTGCAGTACGACCGCCGCCACGGCTACCGCGGACCGGTCGGCAAGATGGAGAATTTCGACAACTGGGCGAAGAAGCTCGCCTCCATGGCGCCGCCTGCCGGCTCCGAGGGCTGGCATCTGGCCGTGGTGCTGAAGGACGACGAGGCGGCGGCGCTCGACATCGGCCTGCCGGACGGCTCGCGCGGCCGGGTGCCGCTGGCCGAGCTGCGCTGGGCGCGGGCGCAGCGCGACGACAACCGGCTCGGCCCGGAGATCCGCCGCCCCTCCGACGTCGCCAAGCTGGGCGACCTGATCCTGGTCGAGGCCGCCGGCAAGGACGACAAGGGCAAGGAGCCGCCGGCGGGCACCTACGCGCTTCGGCAGGTTCCGGCGGTGCAGGGCGGTCTGGTCGCGCTCGACCCGCACACCGGCCGGGTGCTCGCCATGGTCGGCGGCTTCTCCCCGCAGATGAGTTCCTTCAACCGCGCCACCCAGGCGATGCGGCAGCCGGGCTCCTCCTTCAAGCCCTTCGTTTATCTGACGGCGCTGAACCAGGGCTTCACCCCGTCCTCGCTGGTCATGGACGCCCCGTTCGAGTACGACCCCGGGCACGGCCAGCCGATCTGGCGGCCGGAGAACTACAGCCACGAATTCTACGGCCCGACGCCGCTGCGCGCCGGCATCGAGAAGTCGCGGAACGTCATGACCGTCCGTCTGGCCCAGGCCGTCGGCATGGACAAGGTGAAGGCGCTGGCGGAGAATTTCGGCATCACCGACAACCTCCAGCCCTACCTGCCGATGTCGCTCGGCGCGGGGGAGACGACGGTGCTGCGCCTTGCCACCGCCTACGCCATGCTGGCCAACGGCGGCAAGCGGGTCAGCCCGACCTTCATCGACCGGGTGCAGGACCGCAACGGCAAGACCGTCTTCCGCCATGACACGCGTCCCTGCGCCTCCTGCAACCAGGTGGCCTGGAACGACGGGCTGGCCGTTCCCGCCGTCGCCGACACGCGGGAGCCGGTGAACGACCCGCGCACCGTCTATCAGATGGTCTCCATGCTGGAGGGCGTGGTGCAGCGCGGCACGGCGACGAAGCTGCTGTCGCTGGGCAAGCCGCTGGCCGGCAAGACCGGCACGACCAACGACAGCCACGACGCGTGGTTCATGGGCTTTTCGCCCGACATAGTGGTCGGCACCTACATCGGCTTCGACCAGCCGCGCTCGCTGGGCGCCAAGGAGACCGGCGGTTCGGCGGCGGTTCCGGTGTTCAAGGACGTCATGGAGGTGGCGCTGAAGGACCAGCCGGCCACGCCGTTCCGCGTGCCGCGCGGTCTGCGCCTCGTCCGCGTCAACCCGGAGAACGGGCGCCTCGCCCAGCCCGGCGAGCGCAAGGCGATCTGGGAGGCCTTCATTCCCGGCACGGAGCCGAACCCTGACCAGCCGCAGATGGTGCTGGACGGCTCGGCCCACTCGGCGGACGGCGGTTGGACCGGTGGGGTGCCCGGCGGCGATCCGGCGACCCAGCAGCAGCCGGGCGGCTGGGGCGCTCCGGCGGCCCCGCCCTCGGCGGCGACGGTGGGGACCGGCGGCCTCTACTGACCGGGCCGGTTCAACAGGACATGTTCGACAAAGAAAAAGCCCCGCTTCCCGGTTCGGGAGGCGGGGCTTTTTCTTTATGCGGAGTTTCATACGGCCGGCGCATGGACATTTCCATGATCGGCCGGCCGTATGACCCTTTCGCACATGGCTGTGCCATGTGCTGTCGGGTTTGAACCGCAGGCGTTTGATGGGAGGCCATCAAACGTCTGCGGTATCAGGGCCGCGCGGCGGTGTGGGTGTCCGGGCGGAGCTGGGCGATGGCGTCGGCGGGCGCCGTGTCGGTGGGGCAGTCGGCGAGCGGGCGCAGCCGGTCCTCCATCCGCGCCAGCATCAGCCGGACACCCTCCTGGTTGATGTGCAGGGCGTCCACGAAATGGGCCTCGTCCTCGACCTCGCGGCGGGTGTCGATCACCGGCACGTCGGGCGGCAGGCGGGCTTTCAGATCCTCGAAGAAGGCGTCGAAGTTGGTCACCTTCGCGATGTAGCCGGGGAAGAAGGGTGTGATGACCACGGCGACCCGCGTGCCCTTCTCCCGCGCCGTGCCGATGATGCGGTCCAGCGCGTCCCAGTTCGGCTGAAAGCCCTCCATCCGCTCCGTCGGCGCCTTGTCGAGCTGGGCCTTGAGGAAGGGCGACATGGTGCCGGTCAGCGTCCGGTCGCCGGTCGGGTGCAGCCCGTCGAAGGCCAGCCGGATCGTCTGGTTGTTGTTGAAGATCAGCGTGTTGAACAGCTTGTTCGAGGCCCACATGGTGGCGTCGACCTGCCGGATGAAGCCGTCCACCCGCTCCGAGTAGTAGGCCAGCAGCGGCAGGTCGGCGAGCGCCTTGGGATCGTCGACCACGCTCGTCGGCTCGACCAGCAGCAGGCGGGGGGCGCCGTGTCGGTCCAGGTAATCCTCCCACAGCAGGTCGCCCACCGTGGTGGGGGCGCCGCCCATGCCCAGGTTCAGCACCCGCCCGCAGGTCAGCGCCTGCACCTCCTCCACCGGGAAGTGGTTGTCGGCGCGGGAGTTGCCCAGGATCACCACGTCGGCGGGCGGCCCGTCGCGGTAGACGGTCATGAAGCGGTCCGACGACTGGAGGAGCGTGTCGCCCATCCAGGACGCCACCGCGCGGTCCATGGCGACCACCATGCCCAGGATCAGTCCGACGACGGCCAAAAGGCGGATCATGGTTCGGGCTCCCTCAGAACTGGAAATAGATGAAGGATCGGTTGGCGAAGTTGCCGAAGAGCAGGAGCATCAGGATCAGCGTGGCGCAGCCGGCGGAGCGGACCACGACGTTGACCCCGGCGTAGCGGCGCCCGGCCCCGAACTCGATCATCGCGTCGATCATCAGCACGACGAGGCCGAACAGGGCGACGCGGACCAGATAGCTCATCTGCTGCATGCCGCGCGGCAGGCTGAAATCGCCCTCGGCGATGATGCCCAGAATGGTCCGCACCGTGTGCATGTCGTCGGCGCGGAAGGGCAGCCAGGTCAGCGTGATCAGAAGGAAGACCAGCCCGACGGTCAGCAGCTTCCCCACCATCAGCGGCGCGCCGCTCAGCCGCAGCGGGCTGCGCCTGGCCAGCCAGCGCACGCCGTCCTCCGCCGCCATCAGTGTGGCGTGCAGGGCGCCCCACAGGACGAAGGTCCAGGCGGCCCCGTGCCACAGGCCGGACACCAGCATCACGATGGTCAGGTTGCGGATGCGCAGCCAGTGGGTGCGTCCGCCGCCCATCGGGATGTAGACGTAGTCGCGGAACCATGTGGACAGCGAGATGTGCCAGCGCCGCCAGAAGTCCTTCATGCCCATGGCGAAATAGGGTCGGGCGAAGTTCTGGCAGAGCGTGTAGCCGAAGATCTGCGCCAGACCGATGGCGATCAGCGAATAGCCGGCGAAATCGCCGTAGATCTGGAGCGAGAAGCAGATCAGCCCGATGACGTGGTTCAGTGCGTTGAAGAACTCGGGCTGGGCGAAGCGCGCGTCAACCACGGCGGCGGCGTTGTCGGCCAGCCCGAGCTTGAGGAAATAGCCCCAGATGATCTTCTCCAGCCCGGCGAAGCGGACGGCGAAGCTCACGTCGTGGCTGGGGCCGTTCTGGATTTGGGGCAGCAGGTCGCGCGCCCGGACGATCGGCCCGGCGACGAGCTGCGGGAAGAAGGCGACGAAGGTCGCGTAGCGCAGCAGCGACCGCTCCGGTTTCTCCAGATGGCCAAGATAGAGGTCCAGCGTGTAGCTGAGATTCTGGAATGTGTAGAAGGAAATGCCGACCGGCAGGATGATGGACAGCGTGCGGTGACCGACGTCGAGGCCGAGCGAGGCCAGCGCCACCTGCGCGCTGTCGATGAAGAAGTTGAAGTATTTGAAAAAGAACAGGATCGCCAGATTGGCGGCGAGGCTTATCTGCATGAAGATGCGGGCGGTGGCCCGGTTCGGCGCGTCGGCGATGCGCAGGCCGCAATAGAAGTCGAGCAGCGTCGTGCCGGCGAGCAGCAGGCAGAAGCGGTAATCCCAGAAGCCGTAGAAGATGTAGCTGGACACCAGCAGCAGCGGCGTGAACAGCCGCGTCCGGGCGAGCATCATGAAGCCCGCCGTGAAGGCCGTGATGAACAGCAGGAACCCCAGGCTGGTGAAGTTCATCGGGGGGCCACGCTATTGTTGTTGGGGAACGGGGGCGCCGACAGCCCGCACCCGCCGGACGACGGGCACGAACGTCGGTGACGCTATCATGGGGAACTGCCACCTATTCGCGCCGCGAAAGTGGTTTTGCGCCGCAAAAACGGTTTCATCCGAGTGGGTTGCCCGGCTGTCCCTGTGACGGTGCGGCGCTCCGGCGGGTTACCGTTCCGGTCTGGTCCAGCGTCGCGGAAGCCGGAGCGCCCGTGGAATAAGAGGGTGCAACGCCGCTCCCAACCCGCTACATAAGGGCCAAGACACTGGTTCAACTCTGGCTGACGAGGAGGCACTGCGATGCGGGCCGAGATCGAAGCGGCCGCCGGCGAGATTAGAGAATCGCTGGCGCTGCTGAGGAGGCATCTTTGACTGGGATAACGCGCTGCGTCGTCTCGACGAACTGAACGCCCACGCCGAAGACCCCAAGCTGTGGGACGACCCGTCCCGCGCGCAGACCATCATGCGCGAGCGCACCCAGCTCGAAACCTCGGTGAACGGCTACCGCGCGCTGGAGCGCGATCTGTCCGACAGCCTGGAGCTGATCGAGATGGGCGAGGCCGAGGGTGACGCGACCGTGGTCGCCGACGCCGAGGCCCAGCTCTACGCGCTGCGCGACCGCGCCGCGAAGCTCCAGATCGAGAGCCTGCTCTCGGGCGAGGCGGACGCCAACGACTGCTTCATCGAGGTGAACGCCGGCGCCGGCGGCACGGAGGCCCAGGATTGGGCGCTGATGCTGATGCGCATGTATCTCCGCTGGGCGGAACAGCACGGCTACAAGACGCAGTGGCTCGAAGAGAGCCCCGGCGAAGAGGCCGGCATCAAGTCCGCCACCGCGCAGATCAGCGGCCACAACGCCTATGGCTGGCTGAAGACCGAGGCCGGGGTGCACCGTCTGGTGCGCATCAGCCCGTTCGACAGCCAGGCGCGCCGCCAGACCAGCTTCGCCGCCGTCTCGGTGTCTCCGGTGATCGACGACAAGATCAACATCGAGATCAACGAGAAGGACTGCCGCATCGACACCTTCCGGGCGTCGGGCGCCGGCGGCCAGCACGTCAACAAGACGGACTCGGCGATCCGCATCACCCACCTGCCGACCGGCATCGTGGTGGCCTGCCAGCAGGAGCGCTCGCAGCACAAGAACCGCGCCAAGGCGTGGGACATGCTGCGCGCCCGCCTGTACGAGCGGGAGTTGAAGATCCGCGAGGACGCCGCCGCCGCGCTTGAGGCGACCAAGAGCGACATCGGCTGGGGTCACCAGATCCGTTCCTACGTCCTGCACCCCTACCAGATGGTGAAGGACTTGCGGACCGACGTGGAGACCTCGCAGAGCCAGGCGGTGCTGGACGGTGACCTGGACATGTTCCTGGAAGCGGCTCTGGCCGCCCGGCTTAAGGGGCAGAGCGACGACGCGGCTGCGTGAGTGCGGATGGGGTAGGTCCTTGCCCCCACCCCGGCCCTCCCCCGCTCTCGCAGGGGAGGGAGAATCAAGTCCCCTCCCCTGCGAAGCGGGGGAGGGTTAGGGTGGGGGCAATGCACCCCCCCTTTTTATCCCCTGGCCCTATTTTTACCCCTTGGGAAGAAACGCGGCCTCTGCGTTGTTGATCTCCGCAACAAGAAACGGAGAGAGACCATGAACCGCAGCCTGTTCGCCGCCTTCCTGGCCGCCACGGCCTTCGCGACCCCGGCCTACGCTGCCTGTCCGACGGACTCGATGACGCCGGACATGTATTTCGCCTATGTCGAAGGCATCCAGAAGACCCTGACCGAGCAGGGCTTCCGTCCCGGCGTGATCGACGGGAAGATCGGCCCCAACACCCGCTCCGCCATCCGCGCCTATCAGAAGGCCGCGAAGCTCCCGGTGGACGGCTGTCCGACGCAGGAGCTTCTCGACCACATCAACTTCTCCCAGCCGAAGGTCTACGGGCCGGGCAAGCGGTAAGATCTGCCTTCACTTCACGAAGGTCAGGTTCATGACGGACTTGGCGTCCAGCGCCTTGTCCACCTGGCCTTCGGACTGCCAGAACTTCACTTGGTTGACGATGTCGTCGACCAGCAGCTTGCCCTTCGGCTCGACATAGGGCAGGCCGGCGGCGACCACCTCGGGCTTCTGCTTCGTCGCCTCGGCGATGATCGCCAGCAACTCGTCGTAGCCGGGACCTTTCACCACGGCGCCCGACGCGTCCTTGGCGTTGAAGGCGGCGTGGTACTCGGCCAGCGCGGTCAGATAGGCGCTGACGAACTTCTCGGCCAGCGGGCGGCGCTGGGCGACGGTCTTCGGGCTGGTGAAGAGGGCGCCGAGCTGCCACGGCGTCTCGTCGCCGACCCAGCCCAGGATGGTGCCGGAGCCTTCGGATGCCAGCTGGCGGGCCACCGTCACCGGGGCGATCACCGCGTCCACCTGACCGCCCTTGAAGGCGGCGACCATCTTCGGCACGTCCTGCATCGCCACCATGGTCACGTCCTTGACCGAGAAGCCGTGCTTCTGGCCGAGCAGGCCGACCATGTAATGGAAGGTCGAGCCGACCGTGGTGATGGCGATGCGCTTGCCCTTGAGATCGGCCGGCTTGGTCAGCCCGGCGTCGTGCGCCGCCTTGGTCGCCACATAGGCGCTGAGCTGGAAGCCCGGCTCGTCGCGGCTCTGCGCGGCGATCATGGTCACCGCACCCTTGGATGCCAGGTTGTAGAAGCCCGCCGTCAGGCCGGTCACGCCGAAATCGACGTCGCCCGAGGCCACGGCCACCGGAACCTGCTGGGCCGAGGTGAACATCTTCAGATCGACGTCCAGCCCTTCCTTCTCGAAATACCCCTTGGACTTGGCGATGAAGATCGGGCCGGAGGAGGCCAGCGCCAGCACGCCGATCGAGGTCTTCTCCAACCCCTGCGCCTCGGCGGCGGGCGTCCCGGCCAGCGCCAGGGCCGCAGCACCCATTGCACCCAGAACCAAACGGCGGCTCCAACGCACGACGGTCATTCTCAGTCTCCCTTCTCAATCATCATTTTTCTCACCGCCATTTCAGCAGGCGGCGTTCCAGGATGGACAGCACGGTCCCGATGCTCAGGCCGAGCAACGAGAGAACCAGCACGCCGGCCAGGAGCTGGTCGGTCAGCATCAGGTTGCCGGCGGTCAGGACGAAGGCGCCGATGCCGTATTCCGCCCCGATCATCTCCGCCGCGACCACCAGGATCAGCGCGATGGAGGCGGTGATGCGGAAGCCGGCGAGGATGCCGGGCAGGGCGCCGGGAAGCACGATCTTGCGCAGGATCGACGCCCAGGGCAGGCCGAAGCTCTGCGCCATGCGGATCAGGTTGCGCGGCACCGAATCGATGGCGCTGTAGGTGGCGATCACCGTGGGGAAGAAGACGCCGAAGCCGATGGTGGCGAACTTCGACGGCTCGCCGATGCCGAACCACAGGATGAACAGCGGCAGCAGCGCGATCTTCGGGATCGGGAAGAAGGCCGAAACCAGCGGCACGCCGACCGCCCGCGCGACCGAGCCGATGCCCATGGCGAAGCCCACGGCCATGCCGGCCACCGTGCCCATGACCCACCCCACGCCGATGCGCATCAGCGACGCCTTCAGGTGCTGCCACAGCGACCCGTCCTGCGCCATGGCGGCCAGCGCCGAGGCGACGGCGCTGGGCGGCGGCAGGAACAGCTCGCTGACGAGGCCGAAGCGGTTGATTGACTCCCACACCGCGATCAGGACCAGGAAGGCGAGCAGGGCCGCCCAGCGGTGCCCCTTGACCGTGAAGCCGCCGCCGCGGAAGCGGACGGGTTGCGACGGGGAGCGATCCTGAAGCGGGAGACTGGTGCCGGTCAAAGGAGTATCAGGCATCGGCGATCTCCCGGTCGGCCAGTTGGGCCTCGGCCCGGATCAGGTGCCACAGCCGGTCGCGCACCTCCGCCAGATGGGCCTGGGCGGAGGGCTCCAGCCGCTGGTCGCGCGGCTCCTCGATGGTCACGATCTCGCGCAGGCGGCCGGGGCGGCGGCTCAGCACGACGACCCGGTCGGCCAGCCGCAGCGCCTCGTCCAGATTGTGGGTGACGTAGAGGGCGGTCGTCCGCTCGCGCTGCCAGAGCGACAGGAAATCCTCCATCAGCAGCTCGCGCGTCTGGGCGTCGAGCGCCGACAGCGGCTCGTCCAGCAGCAGCATGGCCGGGCGCACGGCCAGCGCGCGGGCGATGCCGACGCGCTGGCGCATGCCGCCCGACAACTGCTTGGGCAGCGCCTTGCGGAAGTCCCACAGCCCCATGCGGCGCAGGCCGGATTCGATGCGCTCCGCCCGCTCCGCGGCCGACAGCGGGTGATGTTCGAGGACGAGCGACAGGTTGTCCTCGACGCTGCGCCAGGGCAGCAGGGCGAAGTCCTGGAAGATGAAGGTGATCGGGTTCAGGCAGCCGTCCGGCACCTCGCCCGCCACCGCGATGGTGCCGGAGCTGGGCGCCACGATGCCGCCGGCGATGCCGAGCAGGGTGGACTTGCCGCAGCCCGACGGGCCGATGACGGCCAGAACCTCCCCCTCCTGCACCGTCAGGTCGATGCCGTCCAGCACGACGAGGTCGTCGTAGCGGTGGCACAGGTCCTTGATGATAAGCCTCATTGTCCCTTTCCTGTTGCCGACCCCGCCCAGGCGATCAGCAGTTCGTCCCGCGAGGTCAGGCCCGCTTCCGGCAGCGCGTGGTTCACGACGGCCTTGGCGGCGCCGCCGGTCGCTTCCGGCAGGCGGTTCTCCCACATGGCTTGATGGAGCGTGGGCAGCTCCTCCCAGTGACCGAGGTATGTCGTTGGCATACGGACCGCCCCCGACGCAATGACGCGGTTCAGCCCTGCGATTTCCGCAGCGTTCGAAAGATGCGTGCCGACGATGGTCGCGGATGGCATCAGGACGCGGCGCTGGCGCATCCACACCTGTGGCGCGTAGAAGCTGTAGCGACGACCACTCATGTCACCGCAATAGACGACGCGGCCCGTGTGCGGCTTCACCAGCATGGTCGAGACGGCCAGCGTGTCGCGCCGCGCCCGCTCCACCACCACGTCCGGCATGCCGCGCGGGTTGTCGGCGGCGCGCAGGATGCGGCCCACCGCCTGGCCCAGCGGCTTGAACGTGTCCTCGGTGAACAGCCGCACCGCCTCCTTGAAGGCGGCGGTCTCGCGCTGCGGGTCGGGCAGGTCCGGCATGGTGTCGGGCCAGTCGAAATGCGGCACGCGGCGCGCGATCTCGGCCAGCGACACGGCGCCGGCCAGCGCCTCGCCGTAGCCCAGCGACAGCACGAAGTCGCGTTCGGAGTCCCGGTCGGTGACGACGCAGACGCGGGCGCCGCTCTCGCGCGCCGCCTCGATGGCTGACAGCGCCATGTCGTCGCGCAGCCCCACCGCCCCGGCGCCGTAGAAGACCAGCACGGCCTCGCCGGGGCGCAGACGGGCGCGGCGCAGCATCTCCGCCCGCTCGGCGGAACCGGGCTTGCCGAGGAAGGTCATGTGGTAGCCGCTGGAGGCACCGAAGAAGGTCAGCGCGCCGCCCTCGGCCAGCGACTGGAAGGTACGCGGGAAGGTCGCTTCGCCGGCGTGGCTGACCGCGTAGTCCACGAGGTTGCCGCCGTTGGCGGCGCGCAGGGCGTCGAGGTAGGGGCGCCCGGCCTCCTCCCACGCCGCCCACTGGTCGGGGTCGGCGGGGATGCGGGTGAAGGCGGCCTCGGCGACGGAGCGGTCCACCGCCGCCGCCCCGCGGGCGCGGATCGCGGCGGCGCGGCGTTCCGACGACACCATACCGGTCACCTTCATGCGCCGGGCCAGTGCCAGCTCGACGGTCCAGGCGCCGGTGCCGCCCGCCGCGCCCTCGACCAGCAGGCGCTTGCCGGGCTGCACGTCGAGCGCGGTGAACAGTGCACGGTAGCCGGTGCCGGCGGCGAGCATGTAGCTCCCCGCCTCCTCCAGCGCGAGGCCGGGCGGCAGGGGGAAGAGCTGCGGCCCGTCGGCCAGCATGAACTGCTGGTGGCTGCCGTCCGGCGACTGGTAGCCCTGGATGTGGAAGTCGGTGAACATCGGGTCGGCCCCGGCCTCCGGGTCGAGCAGGTCGGAGACGCCGGAATAGACGGCGACCAGATCGCCGACCGCCAGCCGCCCCTGCGCCTGCAACGCCTCGCCCATGCGCACGACCATGCCGACGCCGCCGGAGCCGGTGACGTGCACGTCCTCGTCATGCTCGTCGAACAGGGAGATGGGGATGCCGGTCAGCGCCCAGACGTCGTTGTAGTTGACCTCCGACGCGAGGACGTAGACGAGCGCCTGGTTGGGGCCGGGTTCGGGGACGGGGATGACGACTTCGGTTTCGGCCTGCGCCGGATCGCCATGGGCGGCCGCGCCGGTCTCCAGGTCGCGGACGACGGCCTGGGCGAGTTGCCAGCTGGGCAGGGGGGTGGCGCCGGGCACGAAGGGGCTGCCGATGGGCAGCACGCCGTCGCGGCTGTCGCGCCGCGGACGGGCGGGCAGGGGCGGCGACTTCTTCTCCAGGAACAGGGCGATGCCCTTCTTGGCGCCGTTGGCCGGGTCGAGGAGGAAGCGGGCGAAGGCGTCGATCTCGGCTTCGGTGCCGGCGTCGATGCCATCGCGCAAGCCGGTGTCGACCAGTCGGACGATGGTGTCGGCGACCAGGCCGCGGCCGACGCTGTGGGCTTGGCGGAGGAGGCGTGCGGTTTCGGCGGAATATTGCCCCCACCCTCCCGCTTCGCGGGCCCCTCCCTCCCCCGCTGCGCAGGGGAGGGTTTCGTCGGTGGGCGGCGGAGTTCCCTCCCCTGCGAAGCGGGGGAGGGTTAGGGTGGGGGCAAGTACGGCGTCGCGGGCCATCGCCTTCGCCAGCGTCAGCGCGTCGTCCGCCCCGCGCGCCACCACATCGACCAGCCCATACTCCAGCGCGGTTTCCGCGTCGATCTGGCGCCCGGACAGCAGGATCTCCAGCGCGCGTTCATACCCCCGCTCCGGGTCCTTGCGCAGCAGCAGGCGCGGCAGGCGCTGCGTGCCGCCATAGCCGGGCGGCAGGAACAGGTTGATCTCCGGCTGGCCCAGCCGGGCGCGGGGATCGGCCACCCGCACATGGCAGGCCATGGCCAGTTCGCAGCCGCCGCCCAGCGCCACGCCGCGGATCGCCGCGAACACCGGCTTGTCCAGTGCCGCGATGGCGCGGAAGACGGCGTGGGCCTTGGCGGGCAGGGCGCGGGCCTCGCTCTCGTCCCGCACCTCGTCGAGAAGCTGGCGGATGTCGGCACCGGCCACGAAGTTGCGGCCCGTGCCGGTGATCACCACGGCGCGCACATCGTTCCGCCGAGCGAGATGGGCGACCAGCGTGTCCAGCTCGTCGAGCAGGCGGTCGGACAGGGCGTTGACCGGCGGATTGTCGATGGTGACGGTCGCCATCCGCACGCTGTCGGCCAGCCGGTCGTACTGAACCGACAGGAAGCGCTGCCGCTCGATGAGGGTCTGTTCCTCGGCCCGCTGCTGGCCGCGCGTCCAGGCGGCGATGCGCGCCTCCAGGTCGGTCAGGCATTCCGGGTTGCGCAGGGTGGAGGTGTCGCCCAGCGGCTCCCCGTTCATCATCGCCGTCAGGAAGCGGCGCATGTATTTGCCGGAGCGCGTCTCGGGAAAGGCCGGGACGGCCAGGATATCGGAGGGAACGGCGACCGCGCCCTTCTCCTGACGCACCAGATCCTTTAGCCGGCGTTCGTCATCGGCGGTGATGTCGCGGCCCTTGGCGGGCAGGACGAAGGCGACGGGGGTCAGGCCCTTCTCGCGGTGGGGGGCGCCGACCACGATGACGTTGCCGACCGGGCTGTCGGGATTGATCTGCTTGTCGCGCAGGATCGCGCCCTCGATCTCCTCGGTGCCCATGCGGTGGCCGGACACGTTGATGACGTCGTCGGACCGCCCGTGCAGGCTGAAGCTGCCGTCCTCGTAGCGCCGCGCGAAGTCGCCTTGCAGGTAGGCCCAGACCGGCTTGCCATGCGTGTCGCGGAAACGCCCGAAGTAGGTCGTCACGAAGCGGTTGAAGTCGCCCTTCCAGCCGGGTTGGCCGACACGCTCCGCGTCGCCCCAGATAGTGCGCGTCAGGTAGGGGTAGGGGGCGGTGACGACGATCTCGCCCTTCTCCTCCGGCTCGGCGGGGCGGAAGGCGACGCGGCCGGCGTCGTCCGGCTCGCTCTCGGGCACCCAGACGTCGCCGAGAACCCAGGGCAGCGGGTAGGTGTGGGCGTCGGCGCGCAGCGGCTGGTCGGGGTTGCCGTAGGGGTGGGTCCAGACGATGCCGCCATGCTCGGTCGCCCAATAGCTGTTGATGTACTGCGGCGTCATCACCGCCATGCCGAAGGCCTGGACGGCCGGGCTGGTCGGCTCCGCGCAGAAGGTCGCGACACGCAAGGACGAGCGGTCGTAGCGCTCCACGTCGGCGCGGTTTTCCGGGTGGGTCATGACCGTCTTCAGGAAGGTCACGCCCGCCTTGAAGATGGTGACCTTGTGCCGCTCGATGATCGAGGCGAAGCGCCCGGCGTTGGGGAAGACCGGCGCCCCCTCCGTCACGATGCCGGGGATGCGGGCGGCGAGGCTGGCGGTGATGAGGTAGCTCTGCCCGGTGATCCAGCCGGGATCGGCGACGACGTAGATCGCGTCGCGCCCCGGCAGCGCGTCGAAGCTGACCTTCATGGTGTGGGCGAGGCCGGCGACGTAGCCGCCATGGACATGCACCACGCCCTTCGGCTTCCCGGTGGAGCCGGAGGTGTAGATGATGAACAGCGGATACTCGGCGTCCACCGGCACGCAGGGCACGGCCTTGGCGATGGCGGTGTAGAGCGCCTGGTCGTTCAGCGCTCGCAACGCCTCCATGCCGGGCAGCCCGGCGGCGGCGCACAGCTCCGCCTCGGCCTTCGCCAGCAGCTCGTGCGCCCAGACGTCGCGGCCCTCGGTCCAGGGGATGTCGGGCAGGCCGGCGTGGCGGACGACGATCACCGCCTCGACCCGCGGCGGGGCGGCGGTCAGCGCCTCGGCGACGCTGGCGCGCAGGTCGGCCACGGTGGCGGCGTCGAGCGTCCCGGCGCGGTCCAGCGCCCGGCCCAGCTCCCGCATCACGTCGGCGGGGGCGACGGTGATCTCCCCCTCCAGCCCGCGGCGCACCGGTTCCATCAACCCATCGTCGCCCAGCTTGGCGCGCAGCACCTCCTCGGTGATGCGCAGCGCCGTGGGCAGGGCGACGAAACGGTCGAGCGCCGGGTCGCTGTAGGCTTCCTTGAAGGGAGCCATCTCGGCGTTGCGGCTGGCTCCGTCGGCGGTGATGACGACGCGGGCGCCGGCGTTCTCGATGCGGTCGGACAGCGTCTTGTCGGAAAAGCCGCCGAACACCGCGGTGTAGATGACGCCAATGCGCTTCGCCCCCTCCGTCCAGACGATCTGGTCGAGGATGTTGGGCATGTTCAGCGCGATGCGGTCGCCTTGCCTCAACCCCAGCCCGCGCAGCGCCAGAGCGGCCAGCGCGGAGCGGACCAGCAGCTCGCGCCGGGTCAGCGTGACGTGATGGACCGGGCCGCCGCGCCCGCCGTTGGCGGCGGCGTCCCAGCGGTCGCCCTCGTACCAGTAGGCGGTCTCGGCCCCATGGCCGGACAGGACGTGGCGGTCCACCTCGTTGAAGGCGGCATTGGTCAGCCCGCCCGCGAACCAGCGGTAGAAGGGCGCCTCCGACCCGTCGAAGGCCCGGGTCCAGGGCGTCCAGTCCACCCGCTCCGCCGCCTCGCCCGTGGTGGCGTCCCAGCCGCGCCACACGCCGTCCGCCTCGCGCATCAGCCAGTGCGCGCCGTCGAACCAGTGGATCGTCTCCGCGGCGATGGCGCCGTGGAAAGTGCCGGGATCGGCCGCGCAGGCGGCGCGCTGGTTCTGCCAGTCCGCGGCGGAGCGGATAGGGTTGACGGCGACGTCCTGCGGCAGTGGCGGCTGTCCGGCGGACTCCGCGACGGCGTGATCCATGCTTTCCTCCCGATCGGGCATTTCTTCTTTGGCGGCCACGTCTTTTGCGCGGCGGGCATCACTATAGCGCGGCGCCCTGCATGGACCGCAATGGCGCCGTGCGCGGCGGGGGTATGCCGTATACGCGGCTTTCGGTCATACTCGGAGCAATCAATGACGATGGGAGGAAACGGCATGTCCAAAAACGACGCGCCCGCGAATGATTCGGTGACCTTCGCGGTCAGCCACCCCGATCCGGCGGACTTCAAGCGCGACGGGCTGCGGCCCTTCTTCGAATACCGCGACCTCGGCATCCGCGCCGCCACGGCGGGCAAGGCGAACGCCCACGTCATCCGCGCCCGCCCTGGCGAGCCGTCGCACGGCGGCTGGCACCGGCACGCGCTGGATTTCCAGATGGTCTATGTGCTGAAGGGCTGGGTGAAGTTCGCTTACGAAGGCGTGGGGGAGGTGCTGTTGCAGGCCGGTTCCTGCGTGCATCAGCCGCCGGGCATCCGGCATGTCGAGATCGCCCATTCCGACGATCTGGAGATGCTGGAGATCACGCTTCCCGCCGACTTCCCGACCGAGGCTGCCGAGCCGCCGGCCGGCGACTGACGTCCGCCAAAAAAGTGCCGGTCGCACCCGTCGTGGAAAAGACGGTGCGGCCGGCCAGATGCTTTGGAGGAATCGCCGCCATGGCCACAGGGAACGACGCGGCCACGGGACGCTTCGTTGCAAAGGAAAGCAATGCCCATGCCAGCGCTTGGGTGGGCTCCCGGCGGGCGGTTTTCCGTGCTTTCGGGAAGGGCGTCCGAACCGCACCTGTCTGGAAGACTGGACAGGTGACCGGATCGCTGGACAGGCGGGTGGGTGCCGCTGTTCTGGCATGTTGGGCGCGTCGAGGGTATTAGGGCGGTGTGTGGCGGCGTGATGAGGATGCGGACGGGATGCCCGAGGTCGAGATCTCCCGTGAAGACAAGGGGCAGGCGACGGTGTTCGAGGCGTCGCCGTCCAGCGTGCCGCCCCAGCGCTACGCCCATCTCCTCTACGCCGCCCTGCTGCTGGCCGGTTTCGTCGTCGTGGCCGAACTGACGCTGGAACCGACGGCCTCGATGCTGCGCTGGTTGGGAGTGCTGTGCGCGGTGCCGCTTCTGCTGATGTGGGTGATCACGCTGCTGCGGGCGGCGCGGCGCAGCGCCGTGCGTCTGGTCGTGGCGCCGGACGGATTGACCGCCCATGGACAGCTTGTCCCCCACAACACGATCCGCGGGGTGGCGCTCTATCCGCCGCAGGGCAAACGCCCGCTGTTCGTGGCCCGCATCCAGACGATGACTCCGCAGCAGCACCAGAAGGAACTGGCGCTGGCCGGTGGGGATGTGGATGCGGAGGAGGACGGGAAACCGGGAAAGGGGCGTCGGCGGCGCGCCGGCTACCGGCTGCTGCTGCTGCGCCGCAACCATCTGCCGGCGCTTGTGCTGGTGCGCGGCCTCACCCTGTCGGGCGGCGAGACGCTGATGGCCGGGCTGGCCGCGGAACTGCGCCGCCACAGCCGGCCGGGCTGACATTTGTCCTAAGTTCTATCGACGCACGGGCAAGCGCCCCTCCCGCCGCGGGGCGGGAGAGGACCGCGCTGGAAAGACGCCTGAAAGACGTGGCTCAGCGACGGACCGTCGGGGCTGCCGGCAGGTCTTCTTCCAGGATGACGACGTGCAGGGCGTAGGAAACCTCACCCTCGTCCACATCGCGGTGCAGGGTGCCGACGAACTCGTCGCCCAGCATGACCTCCGCGGACTGGCCGGCCTTCTCGGGCGGCTGGATGATGATCTTGTCGTTGCCGAGCGTCTTGCGCAGATAGGTCTGCACACGGGCGATTTCGGTTTCGGTCATCTTGGCGACCGTCGGCTTGGCGGGCGGCATGGCATGATCCCTGTGTTGTCGAAGGGGTCATATAGAAACCTTTCGGGAAAAGGGAAAGCACAACATCGCCCCGGATCGCGCATTCGCCGGTCCCGCCCTCCGGGCGCTCCGCCTTTCTTGCGGGGGACCATGCCCCCGCCTGTGGTGAGCCGTTAGCCGGATTTGTCCTCTTGTTCCGGGTTGCGCGGCCAAATACTGGACGGATTGGAATGTGGGAGCGTCCTCGCTCCGCCGTCCGGTGACCATGGCATGGGGTGACCATGGCTGCGCGTCTTCGCCGTTTCGTCTTGTGCCGCTTCGTTTTGGCGGTGACCGCCGGCCTTCTGCTGGCCGTGGCGGCGTGGGCGGTGCCCGGTCTGGCGGCCCCCGCGCCGGAGCAGCGCATCGCCCTGGTCATCGGCGTCGGCGCCTACCGTCACGCCACCGAACTGCCCAACCCGCGCAACGACGCCCGCGCCATGTCGGCGGCCCTGCGCAAGCTTGGCTTCGCGGTGGAGGAGCGCTACGACCTCGACAACCGCGGCATGGCGGAGGCGTTGCGCGGCTTCGGCATCCAGGCGGCGCAGGCCGACGTGGCGCTGCTCTATTTCGCCGGGCACGGCATGCAGGTCGGCGGCACCAACTTCCTGATCCCCGCCGACGCCCGGCTGGAGCGCGAGCGCGATCTGGTCTACGAGGCGCTGCCGTTGAACCTGCCGATGGGCGAGCTGGCCCAGGCGCGCAAGCTGGGCATCCTGATCCTGGACGCCTGCCGCAACAACCCCTTCGCCGACCGGTTGGTGCGGTCGGGCACCAAGCGGACGGAGGTCCATTCCGGCTTCGCCCGCATCGACGACACGCCGACCGACACGCTGGTCGCCATGGCCACCCGCGCCGACGCGGTGGCCGAGGACGGGCAGGGCGACCACAGCCCCTACACCGCCTCCCTCCTGAAGAACTTCGACGTGCCGGGGCTGGAGCTGAGCCTGTTCTTCCGCCGCGTGCGCGACGACGTGATGCAGATCACCCAGGGCCGGCAGGAGCCGTTCCTCTACGGATCGCTGGGGGCCGCTCCCTTCTACTTCAACCCGCTGCCGGAGAACCGGCCGCCGCAGCTCGCCGCCTTCAAGACGCTGGAGGTGTTCGACCGCGGCGGGACGGAGGGGCTTGGCATCGCGCGGCCCAGCGATCCCGACAGCGACCAGCTGTTCGCCCAGGTGACCGGCCTGCCGCGCGGCGGCGGGGTGCGCATCGGTGACCGGGTGGTGCTGATCGGCGACTATCTGACGCTTGACCAGCTCACCGCCGCGACCTTCCGAGCCGACGCCACCCACCTGGGCGATGCCGGCAGCTTCGATTTCGCGGTGATGGATGGGCGCGGCGGGGTGGCGCGGGGCGCCGTCCCGATCCTCATCAAGCCGAGCAACCGTTCGCCGGTCGCCGTCGCCGAGCGCAGCGTGCGCGCCGTGGTCAACAGCCTGCGGCTGGAGGTGCCGACCGACCCGGACGGCGACCCGCTGACCTTCACCGTCAGCACCGTTCCGGAGAGAGGCAAGGTCCGCGACGGCACCACCCCGCTGAAACCGGGCGACAAGCTGGCGCCGGAACGGCTGACCGCCCTGACCTTCGACCCGGAGCGGGCGCCGGCGGGCCGCGCCGGGGTGTTCAGCGTGCTGGTCGAGGACGGGCGCGGCGGGCGCACGACGATGAGCGCGCTTCTGGAGGTCGAGGAGGCCGGCGCCGCCCCGCCGCAGGCCGATCTGGAGGAGTCGCTGTGGCGCCGCGTGCGCGACAGCCGCGACGCCGAGGCGCTGGACGCCTTCCTGCGGCTGTTCGGCAGCGGTCCCTTCGCCGCCCCGGCGCGGGATCGGCTGAACCGGCTGCGCGCCGAATCGGCCAAGGTCGCGGCCGCCGCCCCGGCCGGGGGGGCCGGGAGCAGCGGATCGGCGGGCAATGGGGCGGGCAATGGGGCGTCCAACGGTAAAGCCACGCCGCCACCGGAACTCCAACTCGACGCGGCCGGCGAGGGCATGTATGTGGCCGTCGCCGACGCGGAACTGCGCGCCGGGCCGGACGCGCGGTCGGAACGGGTCGGCACCCTCAGCAAGGACGGCGCGGTGCGGGTGCTCGGTCGGGTCGCCGACGCCGACTGGTACCGGGTGGCCCTGGACGACGGCACCCAAGGCGGCGTGCAGGGCTTCGTCCGCGGCCCCGCGCTGCGCCCCGCCGGGCCGGAGGACCGCCAGCGGCTGGCGCTCGCCGCGCCGGTCCAGCCGGGGGGCTCGCAGGGGCGGGCGCAGGGCAACGGCAGCAGCTTCCAG
The DNA here is from genome assembly GCF_056402275.1 of Azospirillum sp. P4_B5. NCBI lineage: Bacteria > Pseudomonadati > Pseudomonadota > Alphaproteobacteria > Rhodospirillales > Azospirillaceae > Azospirillum > Azospirillum sp. P4_B5. Next base: position 37,829 of record NZ_JBFUHT010000027.1, on the reverse strand, counting down.
GATTGCCCGGCCTGCCCGCCGATGATGCGCATCCCCGCCGGCAGCTTCGTCATGGGCAGCGAGCGCGGCGACGCCAGCCAGCGCCCGCCCCGCCGCGTCACCTTCGCCCGGCCCTTCGCCATCGGCGTCTATGAGGTGACGGTCGCCAACTGGCGGGCTTGCGTGGAGGGGGGCGGCTGCACCGCCATGCCGCGGATGCGCAACCCCTCCGACGACACGCCGGTCCACAACATCCATGTCGAGGACGCGCTGGCCTACACCGAGTGGCTCAGCCGCAAGACCGGCCAGCGCTACCGCCTGCCGAGCGAGGCCGAGTGGGAGTATGCGGCGCGTGGCGGCAGCGCGGCGCGCTTCGCCTGGGGCGACAGCCTGACGCCGGGCGCGCGCCTGGCCAACTGCCGGGACTGCGGCGGGGGCGCTGACCGCTCCCTGCCGGCGCCGGTCGGCGGTTTCCAGCCCAACGCCTTCGGCCTCTACGACACCAGCGGCGGGGTGGCGGAGTGGGTCGCCGACTGCTGGAACCCCGGCTACAGGGGCGCCCCGACGGACGGCAGCGCCTGGACGGAGGGCGATTGCCGCAAGCGCGTGCTGCGCGGCGGGTCCTGGCGGGACGGGCAGGACGCCATCGCCGTCACCTCCCGCATCGGCTACGACGCCGACGTGCGCTACTTCGCCGACGGGCTGCGGGTGGCCCGCGATCTGAACTGAACCCGCTCGCGTTCGTTGGTGGGACGCACCGTCTGCGGAAGGGACCGCGGCGCCCCCGAAATTGCAGAAATTGGTGTCGGGCCAATGCGCTAGACTTGACCGTTCAAAGGCTTGGCGATCCGTGAACCGGACCGTCCGATGATGAGGCCGGCGGTGGCTTCGACCAAAATCGTTACAGCCGCCGCGGTCTAAGACTCCCTAAAGGGGTGGTCAAAGAGAAAATCAGGTGGAGGGTATCGACGTGTTGCGCTGGCCCCGGAGCGCCGTTTGGACTGTTGCGCTGGTTCTGGTGACGGCGAACGGTGCCTTTGCCCCCATGGCGTTCGCCGACGACAAGCGCGTCGCGCTGGTGATCGGCAACGCGCAGTACCAGGAGGGCGGCCCGGCCGCCGGGGTGGGCGCCAACGCGGCGGTCGTCGCCGATGCGCTGCGCCGCGCCGGCTTCACCGTCACCGCCGCCGAGAACCTCGACCACCGCGGCATGGTCGCGGCGCTGAGCCGGTTCCAGGACGCGCTGGGGCAGGCCGACCTGGGCTTCCTTTATTATTCCGGCGTGGCGCTGAGCCTGTCGGCGAAGGGCTTCCTGGTACCGGTGGACGCCAAGCCCGGTTCGGAATACGACGTGATCTTCGACACCATCGAGCTGGACTACGCGCTGAAGGAGATCCAGCGCAGCGGGCGCAAGGCCGTCGCCGTGTTCGACCCGGTGCCCGCCCACCCGCTGGCCGACCGGCTGGCGTCGGCGATGGGCGAGGAGGGGCGGTCCGTCAAGCCGGCGCTGGCGGCCCCGGCGGCGCTCGACAACCTGTTCGTCGTCTACTCGCACCGGCCCGGCACGCCGCCCGCGACGGCGGCCGGCAAGGGAGCGGACGCCTTCTCCACCGCCCTGGCGCAGGAGATGGTCAAGCCGGGCGTGCCACTGCGCGACGCGCTGGCCGAGGTCGCCCGCACCGTCGTCGGACGCACCCGCGGGACGCAGCACCCCTGGCTGCAGGACCGGCTGGGCACCGACCTCGTGCTCGTGCCCGGCTCGCGCGCGCCGTCCGCCCCCGTCGTCGCCCGGACGGAGGAGGCGCCGCCCGCCGTGGAGGCGACGGCCCCCGAACCGAAGCCGGTGGAACCCAAGCCAATCGAACCCAAGCCGCTGCCGCAGAAGGCGGAGGAGAAGCCGGCGGCCCCGGCGGTCGCCGAGGTCGAGGTGGACCCGCTGAACGAGAAGCGGGTGGTAACGCGCGACACCAACCTGCGCGCCGGTCCCGACACCAAGGCGGCGGTCGTCGGCACGCTGCGCCACGACAGCGAGGTCACGGTCACCGGGCGGACCCGGCGGAACGGCGGCTGGCTGCGCGTCGAGCAGGACGGCAAGACCGGCTTCGCCTTCGCCAGCAACCTCGCCAAGCCGGAGGAGGTGCCGGTGGCCTCCGCCCAGCCGCCGACGCAGCCCCCGCAGCAGTCCCAGTCGGCTGCGCTGACGCCCGGAGTCTATACGGTGGCGCGCGACGCCAACCTGTTCGCCCGTCCGGTGCTGGGCGCCCGCAGCCTGCGTGATCTGGAACAGGGGCAGCGGGTGACGCTGCTCCAGGCCGCCCCCGACTCCGGCTGGGTGCTGGTGCGCGATTCGTCTGGGCAGGAGGGCTACGTCACCACCGGGACTCTGGCGGGCCGGCCGGGTGAGGCGGTGTCCATGGGTGGTGCGGCGGGCGGTGCGGCGCCCAGCGCCTACCCGCCGCCCACGGTGGTCCGCAACGACGTCGATCCGGTGGCCGGCGCGCTGTCCGGCACGACCGGTCCGACGCGGCTGGCCGCTCTTCCCGAAGGTGGCGGGGAAAGCGCCGCGGGGCGCACCACCACCGGCATGGACCCGGTCCTCGCCGGGCTGGCCGAACCCTACCGCGACGCCGTGCAGGCTGGCCGCAACGCCGCCGCCCGTGCCGCCCGTTCGGCCACCGCCGGGCGCGGGGCGGAGGCGAAGGCGCGCGAGGCCCAGGCCGCCGCCCGCCGCGCCGCCGGTCAGGCCCGCGGCGGGGAGTCGGGCTTTGGGGTGCACCGCTTCCCCAACGGCGATGTCTACGAGGGGGCGTGGAACCGCGGGCTGGGCAACTTCTCCATCCAGGGGACGATCAGCCGGAACGGCGTCGGCGTCTACCGCTTCGCCAACGGTCAGGTCTATGAGGGGGAGTGGAAGAACGACCAGATGTCCGGTTACGGCGTTCTGGGCTTCCCATCCGGCGACCGCTTCGAGGGGACTTTCGTGAACGCCGTGCCGAACGGGCCGGGCGTCTACCGCTTCGCCAACGGCGATTCCTACGCGGGCGAGGTGCGCCAGGGCCGCGTCGACGGTCACGGCGAACTGGCCTTCACCAACGGAGAGCGGTTCAACGGCGTGGTGGTGGACCGGCTTCCGGCGGGGCCGGGCGAACTGTCGATGCGCGGCGGCACCCGTCATGTCGGTCAGTTCCGCGGCGGCATCCAGGACGGTCCGGGCGCGGCCATCGACTCCGCCGGCGCGATGCAGCCCGGCATCTGGCGCGGCGCGACGCTGTTGAGCCGGTAGCGCCGCTTCGTCTTTCCGTTTCGGCTGATATGCCCCACATTGGAACGCATTGCGGCTTGCCCTCCGGCCGCGCCATGCGAGGACCGGCCTGGATGGACACGCTGACCGACCCGAAGAAGAGCCTTTCCGCAGCCAAGCCGGCCAAACCCGCGCCGGCCAAACCCGCAAAGGTCACCCGCGACCCGGAGGGCACCCGCGCGCGCATCCTCGCCGCCGCGACGGAGGAGTTCGCGCGCCATGGGTTGGGCGGCGCCCGCGTGGAGCGGATCGCCGAGGTCGCCGGAACCAACAAGCGCATGCTCTACTACCATGTCGGCAACAAGGAGAGCCTGTATCTGGCGGTGCTGGAGGGCGCCTACGCGCACATCCGCGCCACCGAACGCACGCTGAGCCTGGAGACGCTGGACCCGCCCGCCGCCATCGCCCGGCTGATCCACTTCACCTGGCAATATTTCCTCGACCATCCCGAGTTCATGGCGCTGCTGAACATCGAGAATCTGCACCGGGCGGAGCTGCTGAAGACCTCCGACAAGGTCCACGCCATGCATTCGCCCTTCGTGCAGATGATCGCCGATGTGCTGGAGCGCGGCGTCGCCACAGGGATCTTCCGGGCCGGGGTGGACCCGGTGCAGCTCTACATTTCCATCGCCGGCCAGTCCTACTTCTACCTGTCCAACGTCCACACCCTGTCGGTCATCTTCGGCCGCGACCTGCTCGCCGAGGAGGCCAAGGCGGAGCGGCTGGATCATATGGTGGAACTGATCCTGTCCTCGCTGCGGGCGTGAGTCCGCCGGTGGTTTCATGCCGGTGGTTTCATCATGAATAATCCGCATACCTGACCATCCGTCCTACCTCTTTGGCAGGGTTGACCGCTTCGCCGCACCGGGCTTACTTTTAACCAGCCGGTTAAAAGAGCGCCTCACGTCGGCGCCGCAACGACCGGGGGAGGAGGAGCGATGGCTGTCGATGCGGCGGCTCACGGGAATGCGTCCCGTGGCGGTCCCGCTTCGGGAACGGCGGCGCGACGGGGCGGGACAGGTGCCACGCTGCTGCGTCTGCTCAATTCCGGCTGGTTCCGGCCGGTGCTGTTCCTGGTGGTCCTGACCGTCCTGTGGGACCTGTCGGTGCGGATCTTCGCGATCCCGCCCTATCTGATACCGAAACCGGGCGACGTGGCCTTGGCGCTCGCCGCGGATTGGGACCAGCTCCTGGCGGCGTCGGTGCCGACCACGCTGGCGACCTTGGGCGGCTTCGCCCTGTCGGTGCTGTTCGGCATTCCCATCGCCATGCTGATCGCCGGGTCGAAGACGGTGGAATCCTACGTCTACCCGCTGCTGGTCTTCTCGCAGTCGATCCCAAAGGTCGCCATCGCGCCGCTGTTCGTGGTGTGGTTCGGCTTCGGGCTGCTGCCCAAGGTGATTTCCGCCTTCCTGCTGGCTTTCTTCCCCATCGTCGTGTCGGCGGTGCAGGGCTTCAAGTCGGTGGACGGCGACATGATGGACCTCGCCAAGTCCATGAAGGCGACGCGCCTTCAGACCTTCCGCATGGTCAGCCTGCCGCACGCCATGCCGGCCATCTTCGCCGGCCTGAAGGTGTCGATCACGCTGGCCGTGGTGGGCGCCGTGGTGGGCGAGTTCGTGGGGGCGAATTCCGGCATCGGTTTCGTCCTGCAGCGCTCCATCGGCAACTTCGAACTTCCCCTGATGTTCGCGGCCCTGGTGGTGCTGGCGCTGATCGGGGTGGTGCTTTTCTGGGTCATCGACGTGATCGAACGGCTCGCCATCCCCTGGCACGCGAGCCAACGCCACAACTACATCCCGACGTCGTAACGCCAAAAAAACCAACAGCGACGCCGGACACTTTTCGGCCGGACATCCTTTGGGAGGAGACGAGATGAAACGGACGCTCTTCGCGGCGCTCTGCGCCCTCACGGCCACGACGCTTCCGGCCCAGGCCGCGGACAAGGTCGTGCTGATGCTGAACTGGTACGTGTATGGCGAGCACGCCCCCTTCTATTACGGCAAGGACAAGGGCCTGTACGAGGCCGAGGGCATCGACCTGGAGATCCAGGAGGGCCGCGGGTCGGCGGTGACGACCCAGGCGGTGGCCGCGAAGACCGTTGATTTCGGCTACGTCGACGTGCCGACCATGATGAAGGCAGCGGTGAAGGGCGCCCCGGTCACCTCGCCCGGCGTGCTGCTCCAGACCAGCCCGATGTCGGCCATGGGCTTCACCGACAAGAACATCCGCAAGCCCGAGGACATCAAGGGCAAGACCGTCGCCATGACGCCGGGCGACAGCATGTCCCAGATCTGGCCGCTGTTCCTGAAGAAGACCGGCCTGAAGGACAGCGATTTCCGCGTCGTGTCGGGCGACGCCCAGACCAAGCTGAACGCCGTCATCAACGGGCAGGCGGACCTGCTGCTGGGCTACGTCATGGACCAGAGCATGAAGATCAAGGACGCCACCGGCAAGTCGGTGACGCCGGTCCGCTTCGCCGACTACGGCGTCAACATGGTCTCCTCCGGCATCATCGCCCACACCGAGACGCTGAAGGACAAGCCCGACCTCGTGAAGCGCTTCATGGCCGCGACGACCAAGGCGGTCGAAGGGGCGGAGAAGAACCCGAAGGAGGCCGTGGCCGCCATCCTCAAGGCCAACCCCAAGGGCGGCCAGGAAGCCACCCTGCTGGAGGGCTTTGAACTCACCACGCCGCTCTACCGCACGGCGGAGACCAAGGGGCAGCGGCCCTTCCGCGTCACCGACGCCAACATGGCCGAGACCGTGGACCTGCTGGTCGAGTACGGCGGTCTGGACGCCGCGGCGAAGAAGAACCCGAAGGCCTTCTACACCCGCGACTTCCTCCCCGATCCCGCCGCGGCGGGCCAGTGAGGCCGGACGGACAGGAGAGCAGGGACATGGCTCAGCCCCAGTTGAAAGTCGTCGGATCGGCCGAAACGGCCCGCCTGTCGCAAAAGACCCTGATCCAGATCGACGGCGTGACCAAGACCTACCGCACCCGCGACGGGGAGGTGCCGTCCCTGCGCCCGATCACCTTCGACGTGCGGGACGGCGAGTTCCTGGTGGTGGTCGGCCCGTCCGGCTGCGGCAAGTCCACGCTGCTGAAGCTGGTCGCCGGCTTGCTGCCGGTCAGCGAGGGCGCCATCACCATCGAAGGCACCACGGTGACCGAGCCGCACGACGACGTCGGCATCGTGTTCCAGAGCCCGGTGCTGCTCGCCTGGCGGACGGTGCTGCGCAACATCATGATGCCGGTGGAGGTCCGCGGCCTGCCGCGCGACAAGTACCGGGAGCGCGCCCATGCGCTGATCCGCATGACCGGGCTGGAGGGGTTCGAGAACAAGTACCCCTGGCAGCTCTCCGGCGGCATGCAGCAGCGCGCCTCGCTGTGCCGGGCGCTGGTTCACGACCCGAAGATCCTGCTGATGGACGAGCCGTTCGGCGCGCTCGACGCCATGACGCGGGAGAAGATGAACGTCGAGCTGCAACGCATCCAGCACGAGACGGGCAAGACGGTGCTGCTGATCACCCACTCCATCCCCGAGGCGGTGTTCCTGGCCGACCGGGTGATGGTGATGTCGGAGCGTCCCGGCGCCATCGCCGCGACCTACGAGGTGCCGCTGCCCCGCCCGCGGTCGCTGGATGTCATGGGCCACCCGGTCTTCATCGAGCTGACCCAGCGCATCCGGGCGCATTTCAACGCCCAAGGGCATCTGGACTGAGGGGGCGTGTGGTGATGGATGAGTCTTGCCCCCTCCCTAACCCTCCCCCGCCTTTGGCAAGGGAGGGAATCAACTCCCTCTCCTGCGAAGCGGGGGAGGGAAGGGGCCCGCGAAGCGGGAAGGGTGGGGGCAATGCATCCGCACCCGCACCCCTCCTCACCATCCGCGCCATCGACCTCTATGAACGCCCCGTCCGCTTCGTGAAGCCCTTCCGCTTCGGCAGCGTAACGGTGGAGGCGGCTCCCCAGGCCTTCGTCCGCGCCCTGGTCCATGTGGACGGCGTCGGCGAGGCGTGGGGCGGCACCGCCGAGATGATGATGCCGAAGTGGTTCGACAAACGCCCGGACCGCAGCCCGGACGAGACGGTGGATGGCCTGCGCCGTTCCCTGCGCCTCGCCCGCGACGCCTACGCGACGGACCGCGCCGACACCGCCTTCGGCCACCACGCGGCGGCCTACGAGACGCAGCGGGCGGCCTGCCGCGCCGCCGGGCTGCCCGACCTGACCGCTGCCTATGGGCCGGCGTTGATTGATAAGGCGGTGCTGGACGGGTTGCTGCGGGTCCTGGACATGGATGTCTTCACCGGCATGCGGACGAACCGCGCCGGAATCGACGCGCGGCTGACGCCGGATCTGGCGGGCTTCGACCTGGACGGCTTCCTCGCCGGGCTGGAGCCGCGGGCGTCCGTGGCGCTCCGCCACACGGTCGGGCTGCTCGACGATCCGGAGGCCCTGCGCGCCCTGCTGGCGCGGGAGCGGCTGGGCCGTTTCAAGATCAAGCTGGGCGGCGATCCGTCCGCCGATCTGGCGCGCTTGGCGGCGATTGCCGGCGTGCTGGACGCGGCGGCGGGCGACTACCGCGCCACGCTGGACGGCAACGAGCAATACGCGGACGCTGCGGCCCTCGCCGCCTTCGTGGATGGGCTGGAGCGCGAGCCGGCGCTGGCCGGCTTCCGCCGACGCCTCCTCTACATCGAGCAGCCGGTGGCGCGGGAGCGCGCGCTGGAGGCGCCGCTGGGCGCGGTGGCTGGGCGCATTCCCTTCATCATCGACGAGTCCGACGACGGCTACGACGCCTTCCCGCGCGCCCGCGCCGCCGGCTACCGCGGCGTGTCGTCCAAGTCCTGCAAAGGGCTCTACAAGGCCATACTGAACCGGGCGCGTTGCGCCGCCTGGGGCACGCCGCATTTTATCGCCGCGGAGGACCTGACCTGTCAGGCCGGGCTGGCGGTGCAGCAGGACACGGCGCTGGTCGCGCTGCTCGGCATCGCCGACGCGGAGCGCAACGGCCACCAGTACGGAAACGGCTTTGACGGAGCGCCGGAGGCCGACGCCTTCCTCGCCGCGCATCCCGGCTTCTACACCCGGCGGGACGGCGTTGTCCGCCTCGCCACGGCGGGCGGCAGCCTGCCGACCGAAACCCTGGCCGTCCCCGGCTTCGCCAGCGCGGCGCAGCCCCGATGGGACCGCCTGTCCCCTCTGCAGAACGAATAATCCCCTAGGGAGTCCCCTGACATGAGCACGAAGCGCCTTGGTATCATCATGCATGGCGTGACCGGCCGCATGGGCATGAACCAGCACCTGATCCGGTCGATCCTCGCCATCCGGACGCAAGGCGGCGTCACGCTGTCCGACGGGTCCCGCGTCATGCCGGACCCCATCCTGGTCGGGCGCAACGCCGAGAAGATCCGCGAGTTGGCCCAGCGCCACGGCGTGGAGCGCTGGACCGACGATCTGGACGCGGCCCTGGCCAACCCCGACGACACGATCTTCTTCGACGCCGGCACCACCCAGATGCGCCCGACGCTGCTGGAGGCGGCGATCCGCGCCGGCAAGCACGTCTATTGCGAGAAGCCCATCGCCACCAACCTGGAGGAGGCGCTGCGCGTCGTCCGGCTGGCCGAGGAGGCCGGGGTGAAGAACGGCACCGTGCAGGACAAGCTGTTCCTGCCCGGCCTGCAGAAGCTGAAGATGCTGCGCGACAGCGGCTTCTTCGGGAAGATCCTCTCGGTGCGGGGCGAGTTCGGCTATTGGGTGTTCGAGGGCGATTGGCAGCCGGCACAGCGCCCCTCCTGGAACTACCGGGAGGAGGACGGCGGCGGCATCATCCTCGACATGGTCTGCCACTGGCGCTACGTGCTCGACAACCTGTTCGGGCAGGTGAAGAGCGTCTCCTGCCTCGGCGCCATCCACATTCCGGAGCGCTGGGACGAACAGGGCACGCGCTATCAGGCCACCGCCGACGACGCGGCCTACGCCACCTTCGAGCTGGAGGGCGGCGTCATCGCCCACATCAACTCCTCCTGGGCGACGCGGGTGTACCGCGACGATCTGGTGACCTTCCAGGTGGACGGCACCCACGGCTCGGCTGTCGCGGGCCTGAGCGACTGCGTGATCCAGCCGCGCCAGGGCACGCCGCGCCCGGTGTGGAACCCGGACCAGAAGCAGACCATGGACTTCTACGCGACGTGGCAACCGGTGCCCGACAACCAGCCGACCGACAACGGCTTCAAGACGCAGTGGGAGTCCTTCATCCGCCACGTCGTCGAGGACGCCCCCTTCGACCATGGCCTGATCGAGGGCGCCAAGGGCGTGCAGCTCGTCGAGGCCGCGCTGAAGAGCTGGAAGGAGCGCCGCTGGGTCGACGTTCCCTCGCTGACCGCCTGACCGGAGTTCGCACTCATGGCATTGACCATCAAGCTGCCGCGCGCCGACCGGTCGTTGGAGACTTACGAGGTGGCGCCCGCGCGGGGCTTCCCCGCCCGCACCGACCGGCCCTTGAACCGCGTGGCCTACGCCGCCGCCCACATGGTGGCCGACCCGCTGGCCGACAACGACCCGTGGCTGACCCCGGCCATCGACTGGGACCGCACCATCGCCTTCCGCGAGCATTTGTGGGACCTGGGCTTTGGCGTCGCCGAGGCGATGGACACCGCACAGCGCGGTATGGGGCTGGACTGGAATGCCTCGCTGGAGCTGATCCGGCGCTCCCTGACCGCGGCGAAGGCGCGCGGCAACGCGCTGATTGCCTGCGGGGCGGGCACCGACCATCTGGCGCCGGAGGACGCGCGGTCCCTCGATGACGTGATCCGCGCCTACGAGACGCAGGTTTCCGCGGTCGAGGACCTCGGCGGGCGGGTGATCCTGATGGCGTCGCGCGCGCTGGCCCGCGTCGCCAAGGGGCCGGACGACTATGTCCAGGTCTACAGCCGCATCCTCTCCCAGGTGCGCCAGCCGGTGATCCTCCACTGGCTGGGCGACATGTTCGACCCGGCGCTGGCCGGCTACTGGGGGACCAACGACTTCCCGGTGGCGCTCGACACCGCGGTCGGCATCATCAACGACTTCGCACCCAAGGTCAACGGGGTGAAGGTTTCCCTGCTCGACAAGGACAAGGAGATCGTCATGCGCCGCCGTCTGGCCCCCGGCGTGCGCATGTACACCGGCGACGACTTCAACTACGCGGAGCTGATCGCCGGCGACGCGGAGGGCCATTCCGACGCGCTGCTGGGCATCTTCGACGCCATCGCCCCGGCGGCGGCGGCGGCGCTCGCCGAGCTGGCGGCGGGCGAGGAGGGGCGTTTCCACGAGATCCTGGAGCCGACGGTCCCGCTGTCCCGCCACATCTTCAAGGCGCCGACCCGCTTCTACAAGACCGGGGTGGTCTTCATGGCCTACCTGAACGGCCACCAGGACCATTTCACGATGATCGGCGGGCAGGAGGGCACGCGCTCCACCCTGCATTTGGCGGAGATCTTCCGGCTGGCCGACAAGGCCGGACTGCTGCGCGACCCGGAAGAGGCGGTGTGGCGCATGGCCGACGTCCTGGCCGTCCGCGGCATCGAGGCGGTGTGAGGACGCGCATTCCTTCTCCCCTCTGGGGAGAAGGTCAGGATGAGGGGGCGCCGAAGGCGATCCGCTTTGCAGGACACTGCTTCGCTCCGCCCTGCCGGGCGTAAGCGCCCCCTCACCCAACCCTCTCCCCAGGGGGGAGAGGGCTTGTGCGGCGGCTTTGCTGGAATTCTGAAGGACCACGATTATGCGCGACTTCTCCGGCGATCATCGCTGGCTGTCCATCAACACGGCCACGGTGCGCAAGCAGGGCGACCTGCTGCAGATCTTCGACGCCTGCGCCCGCCACGGCATCCGCGCCGTCTCCCCCTGGCGGGATCAGGTGGCCGCGGTGGGGCTGGACCGCGCCGTCCGGGCGGTGAGTGAGTTGGGTCTGGAGTTGTCCGGCTATTGCCGCGGCGGCATGTTCCCTGCCGATCCCGACCGCCGGGCCGAGGTGCGCGACGACAACCGCCGCGCGGTGGACGAGGCGGTGGCGCTGGGCGCCCCCTGCCTCGTGCTGGTGGTCGGCGGGCTGCCGCAATTCTCCCGCCCCGGTTCCCCGCCGTCCAAGGACATCGCGCTGGCCCGCGCCCAGGTGGAAGACGGCATCGCCGAACTGCTGGAGCATGCCCGCGGCGCCGGGATGCCGCTCGCCATCGAGCCGCTGCACCCGATGTACGCCGCCGACCGCGCCTGCGTGAACACGATGCGCCACGCGCTGGACCTCTGCGACCGGCTGGATCCGCAGGGAACCGGCGCGCTGGGTGTGGCGTTGGACGTTTACCATGTCTGGTGGGACCCGGAGCTGGAGGCGCAGATCCGCCGGGCGGGCAAGAGCCGCCTCTGTGCCTTCCATGTGTGCGACTGGCTGGTGCCGACCGCCGACCTGCTGGAGGACCGCGGCATGATGGGCGACGGCGTGATCGACATTCCGATGATCCGCAGCTGGGCGGAAGCCAACGGATTCCAAGGCTATTCCGAGGTCGAAATATTCTCGCGCCACTGGTGGACCCGACCTTTGGATGAGGTGCTGTCCGTCTGTATCGAACGGCATCGGTCTTCGGTGTGAGCGATCGCCTAATTTTCAGTCATTTCGGCATTTATGACTAAAATTTGGGCTGATTGTGGCCGCATGCATAATTCGTAAGCGAATGCTTGGCCGTGAGCCGCCGCGGAATCCCTGAGGCGGCGGCATTGCGCCGCGTCGTGGCATCACATTTGCGAAGGACACCCCCGGGCGCCTGAGGCGGGCGCCAGACCAAAGAACGGGGGGTATTCACAATGTTCAAGACGGGGTTCCAGTCGGGCTTCAAGACCGGTCGCACCCTTGCGGCGGCCGCCGGCCTTGCCGTCACGTTCGCCGCGGGCTTCGCCGCCCCGGCGTCGGCCCAGGACACCATCAAGGTCGGCATCCTCCATTCCCTGTCGGGCACCATGGCGATCAGCGAGACCACGCTGAAGGACGTCATGCTGATGCTCATCGAAGAGCAGAACAAGAAGGGCGGCGTTCTCGGCAAGAAGCTGGAGCCGGTCGTCGTCGATCCCGCCTCCAACTGGCCCCTGTTCGCCGAAAAGGCGCGCGAGCTGGTCAGCAAGGACAAGGTGGCCGCGGTGTTCGGCTGCTGGACCTCGGTCAGCCGCAAGTCCGTCCTGCCGGTGTTCGAGGAGCTGAACAGCATCCTGTTCTACCCGGTGCAGTATGAGGGCGAGGAGTCCTCGCGCAACGTCTTCTACACCGGCGCCGCCCCGAACCAGCAGGCGATCCCCGCCGTCGACTATCTGGCGGCGACCGAAGGCGTGCAGCGCTGGGTGCTGGCCGGCACCGACTACGTCTACCCGCGCACGACCAACAAGATCCTGGAAACCTATCTGAAGTCCAAGGGCGTGAAGTCCGAGGACATCATGATCAACTACACCCCCTTCGGCCATTCCGACTGGCAGAACATCGTCGCCGACATCAAGAAGTTCGGCTCCGCCGGCAAGAAGACCGCCGTCGTCTCGACCATCAACGGCGACGCCAACGTCCCCTTCTACAAGGAGTTGGGCAACCAGGGCGTCAAGGCGCAGGACATCCCGGTCGTCGCCTTTTCCGTGGGCGAGGAGGAGCTGGCCGGCATCGACACGAAGCCGCTGGTCGGCCATCTCGCCGCCTGGAACTACTTCATGTCGGTGGACACGCCGGAGAACAGCGACTTCATCAAGAAGTGGCAGGCCTACACCAAGAACGACAAGCGCGTCACCAACGACCCGATGGAGGCCCACTACATCGGCTTCAACATGTGGGTGAAGGCGGTCGAGAAGGCCGGCACCACCGACAGCAACGCGGTGATCGACAGCCTCGTCGGCGTGTCCGTCCCGAACCTGACCGGCGGCTATTCGGCCATGCTGCCGAACCACCACATCACCAAGCCGGTGCTGATCGGCGAGGTGCAGGAGAACGGCCAGTTCGAGACCGTCTCCAAGACGCCGGGCCTCGTGGTCGGCGACGAGTGGTCGGACTTCCTGCCGGACAGCAAGGACCTGATTTCCGATTGGCGCGCCCCGATGTCCTGCGGCAACTTCAACGTGAAGACCGGCAAGTGCGGCGGCCTTCGCAGGGGAGGGGATTGGTCCCTCTCCTGCGAAGCGGGGGAGGGAAGGGGCCCGCGAAGCGGGAAGGGTGGGGGCAACGCCCTTATCCAAAAATACGACTTCCGACACATCACAGGAACCGCGATGCACCGCGCATTCTGCTGGCTGCTGGCCGCGTTTCTGGCGCTGGCCGCACCCGCCGCCTTTGCCGCCGATCTGGCCCCGCTGGTCCGCGGCCTGGGCGCCGGCAACTACGCCGAGACCGAAAAGGCCCTCGCCGGGCTGGCGGAGACGGGCGATCCCGCCGTCGTGCCGGTGATCGAGGCCCTCCAGGCCGGCGACCTGCACGTCCGCAAGGCGGACGGCGCCGTGGTCGTCGCCAAGCGCGCCGGCAGCGGCTACGCCCTGACCGACCCGCTGACCGGCGCCGCGTTGGGCGAGGCGGACCGCAACGCGGTCGAGAAAATCCGCATCAACAACGCTCTGCGCCGCACGATCAGCGCGACGCTCGGCGCGCTCACCCTGATGAGCCCCGACGCCAATACGCGCCGACAGGCCGCCGAGGCGGTGTTCAAGAGCCGCGACGCCAACGCGCTGGACGCGCTGAACACGGCGCTGGCCAAGGAATCCGACGAGCGCGTGCGCCGCGCGATGACCCAGGCGCGGGCCTCCGTCCTGCTGGCCGGGGAGGCTTCCGACGCGGACAGGATCGCCGCCGTCGCGGTGCTTCAGGAGCGTGGCGACCAGGACGCGCTGGCCCTGCTGAATGGCGCCGCCAACAGCGCCTCCAACGGGGGCAGCGATGCGGTGAAGGACGCCGCGACGAAGGCCATCGCGTCGGTGGAGCAGCGGCTCGCCCTGTGGGGGGCGGCGCAGAACCTGTGGTACGGCCTGTCGCTCGGCTCGGTGCTGCTGCTGGCGGCGATCGGGCTGGCTGTCACCTTCGGCGTCATGGGCGTCATCAACATGGCGCATGGCGAGATGGTGATGATCGGCGCCTACGCCACCTTCCTGGTGCAGGAGGCCTTCCGCCAGTGGGCGCCGGGCCTGTTCGATGTCTCCATCCTGGTGGCGCTTCCTGTCGCCTTCCTGGTCTCCGGCGCGGTCGGCGTCGCCATCGAGCGCAGCGTGATCCGCTGGCTCTACGGGCGTCCGTTGGAAACGCTGCTGGCGACCTGGGGCCTGTCGCTGGCGCTCCAGCAGGCGGTGCGCTCCATCTTCGGGCCGACGAACCGCGAGGTCGGCGCCCCGTCCTGGATGTCCGGCGCCTTCGAACTGGGCGGGTTGACCATCACCTACGGGCGGCTGTGGATCGTCGTCTTCGCCTTCCTCGTCTTCGGTGCGCTGCTGGTGGCGCTGCGCAAGACGTGGTTCGGACTGAGCATCCGTGCCGTCACCCAGAACCGCAGCATGGCCAACGCCATGGGCATCCGTACGGCGCGGGTGGACGCGCTGACCTTCGGGCTCGGCTCCGGCATCGCCGGGCTGGCCGGGGTGGCGCTGAGCCAGATCGACAACGTCAGCCCCAACCTGGGCCAGGGCTACATCATCGACAGCTTCATGGTCGTGGTGTTCGGCGGGGTGGGCAACCTGTGGGGAACGCTGGTCGGCGCGCTGGCGCTCGGTGGCGTCAACAAGTTCCTGGAGCCCTACGCGGGCGCGGTGCTGGGCAAGATCCTGGTGCTGATCTTCATCATCCTGTTCATCCAACGGCGTCCGCGCGGCCTGTTCGCGCTGAAGGGCCGGGCGGTGGAGGCCTGATCCGATGCTGACCCGTTTCTTCCTGATGGGCCTGGACAAGAAGGCCGGCGTTCTGCTGACCGTCCTGGCGGTGCTGGCCGTGGCGGTGCCGTTCATGGCGCTGGGCACGACCCCGGACTCGCCCTGGCACCTCTCCACCCACACGGTGGCGCTGCTCGGCAAGTATCTGTGCTTCGCGCTGCTGGCGCTGTCGCTCGACCTCGTCTGGGGCTTCGTCGGCATCCTGTCGCTGGGCCACGCCGCCTTCTTCACGCTCGGCGGCTACGCCATGGGCATGTATCTGATGCGGCAGATCGGTTCGCGCGGGGTCTACGGCAACGCCGACCTGCCGGACTTCATGGTCTTCCTGAATTGGACGGAGCTGCCCTGGTACTGGCACGGCTTCGACCAGTTCTGGTTCGCCGCGATCATGGTGATGCTGGTGCCGGGCCTGCTCGCCTTCGCCTTCGGCTGGTTCGCCTTCCGCTCGCGCGTCACCGGTGTCTACCTGTCGATCATCACGCAGGCGATGACCTTCGCGCTGATGCTGGCCTTCTTCCGCAACGACATGGGGCTGGGCGGCAACAACGGCCTGACCGACTTCAAGGAGATCCTGGGCTTCGACGTCCAGGCCGCCTCGACCCGCGTCGGGCTGTTCGTGGCGACGGTGGTGGCGCTGGCGATCGGCTACATCCTGGCCTCGGCGGTGGTGGCGTCCAAGCTGGGCAAGGTGCTGGTCGCCGTGCGCGATGCCGAGAGCCGGGTGCGCTTCCTCGGCTACGAGACCGACCGCTACAAGCTGTTCGCCTGGACGCTGTCGGCCTGCATGGCCGGTGTGGCGGGCGCGCTCTACGTGCCGCAGGTCGGCATCATCAACCCGTCGGAATTCTCCCCCGCCAGCAGCATCGAGGCGGTGATCTGGGTCGCCGTCGGCGGGCGCGGCACGCTGGCCGGGCCGGTGCTGGGCGCGGTGCTGGTGAATTTCGGCAAGAGCTATTTCACGGCGGCGCTGCCGGAGCTGTGGCTGTTCGCGCTGGGCGGCCTGTTCGTTCTGGTCACCCTGTTCCTGCCCAAGGGCATTCTGGGGCTGGCGGCGCAACTCCGCGACCGTCTGCCGGCGCGCGCCACGGTCACCGCCAAGCCGGCGGACCAGAAGGGAGTCTGAGAGAGATGAGCACGGAAGACACCCTGCTGTATCTGGACGGCGTGTCGGTCAGCTTCGACGGGTTCCGGGCGCTGAACAGCCTGTCGCTGGTCATCGAGCCGGGCGAGATGCGGGCGATCATCGGGCCGAACGGCGCCGGCAAGACGACCATGATGGACGTCATCACCGGCAAGACCCGCCCCGACACCGGCACCATCCTGTTCGAGGGCCGGACCGACCTGACCAGCCTGCGCGAGCCGGCCATCGCCAACCTGGGCATCGGCCGCAAGTTCCAGCGTCCCACCGTGTTCGAGATGCACACGGTCTGGGACAATCTGGAACTGTCGCTGAAGGCGCCGCGCCGTCCGCTGAAGACGCTGACCTATTCGGCCACGCGGGAGGACCGGGCGCGGATCGAGGAGATCCTCGACATCACCCGCCTGTCGCCGCGGCGCGACCGGCCGGCGGGCAGCCTGTCGCACGGCGAGAAGCAGTGGCTGGAGATCGGCATGCTGCTGGCCCAGGACCCGAAGCTTCTGCTGGTCGACGAGCCGGTGGCCGGCATGACCGACGCGGAGACGGAACAGACCGCCCACCTGCTGAAGGACATCGCCGGCAAGCATTCGGTGATCGTCGTGGAGCACGACATGGTCTTCGTCCGCGAACTGGGCGTGAAGGTCACGGTGCTGCACGAGGGCTCCGTGCTGGCCGAAGGCTCGCTCGACACGGTGAGCGCCAACAAGCAGGTCATCGACGTCTATCTCGGCCGGTGACTGAACCACATTCCCCTCTCCCCTCCGGGGAGAGGGTCAGGGTGAGGGGGCGCTCGAAGGGCGGAAACCCAGTCTCATTGCAGAGCGTTTCCGGCCTGCGGCCGCCCCCTCATCCTAACCTTCTCCCCGGAGGGGAGAAGGGACTTGGGAGAAAGCAAGCATGCTCGACGTACGGTCTGTCGATCTCCATTACGGTGCGGCGCAGGCGCTGCGCGGCGTGTCGCTGACGGCGGAGGTGGGGAAAGTCACCTGCCTGCTGGGGCGCAACGGCGTCGGCAAGTCCTCGCTGCTGCGCGCCATCGTCGGGCTGAAGCCGGTGACCGGCGGAACCATCGCCTGGGACGGCGGCGACATCACCAAGCTCGCCCCGTCGGAGCGGGCGCGGCGCGGCATCGCCTATGTCCCGCAGGGGCGCGAGATCTTCCCGCTGCTGACGGTGCGGGAGAACCTGCTGACCGGCTACGCGCCGCTGAAGCGCGCCGACCGCTCCATCCCCGACGAGGTGTTCGAACTGTTTCCGGTGCTGAAATCCATGCTCGACCGTCGCGGCGGCGACCTGTCGGGCGGGCAGCAGCAGCAGCTCGCCATCGGGCGGGCGCTGGTGACGCGGCCCCGGCTGCTGGTGCTGGACGAGCCGACCGAGGGCATCCAGCCCTCCATCATCAAGGACATCGGGCGGGCCATTTCCTACCTGCGCGACAAGGGCACCATGGCGATCCTGCTGGTCGAGCAATATTTCGAGTTCGCCCGCGATCTGGCCGACGACTGGGCGGTGATGGAGCGCGGCGAGGTCATGCTGGCGGGCAGCCGCGACGGGCTGGAGGAGAGCGAGGTCCGGCGGTACCTGACCGTCTGACCCGCCGCCGTCCGAGGGGATCCTCGCGAAGGCGGAGCCGCGGTCCCGCCATCCTGTGCTTCCCGTGGCGGGAACCGGGAACGCCGCCTTCGCGAGGATGGCACCCCTGCGCTTTGTGGAGCTTGGCGCGGAAGCGCAATGCGCTACCATCGGTGCCAGTCATTCACACCGAAGGCAGTTCCGAATGTCGAGCGTCCTGTCAGCCGATCCCGTTCTCCAGCAGGTTGACCGCGGTTTTGAAGACTCCCTGGGCCGCCTCTGCGACCTGCTGCGCATCCCCAGCGTCAGCACCGATCCCGCCTACAAGGGCGACGTGCGCCGCGCCGCCGACTGGCTGGTGCGCGAACTGAGCGGACTGGGCTTCGACGCCTCCGTGCGCGAGACGGCTGGCCATCCCGCGGTCGTCGCCCACCATCCGGGGCCGGGCGGTCAGGATGTGCCGCACATCCTCTATTACGGCCATTACGACGTGCAGCCGGCGGAGCCGCTGGAGCTGTGGAACAGCCCGCCCTTCGAGCCGGCCATCGTCGAGGCCGAGCATGGCCGCCGCATCGTCGCCCGCGGCGCCGTGGACGACAAGGGTCAGGTGATGACCTTCATCGAGGCGTTCCGCGCCTGGCACGCCGTGCACGGCACCCTGCCCATCCGCGTGACCGTCCTGCTGGAGGGCGAGGAGGAGACCGGCAGCCCGAACCTGCTGCCCTTCCTGAAGTCCAACGCGGAGGAGCTGAAGGCCGACGTCTGCGTCATCACCGACACCAACGCCTGGAACATCGACACCCCGGCCATCACCACCCGGCTGCGCGGCCTGCTCTACGTCGAGGCGACGCTGCACGGGCCGAGCCACGACCTGCATTCCGGCATGTTCGGCGGCGCGGTGCTGAACCCGATCAACGCGCTGACCCGCATTCTCGGCCAGATCCACGACGAGGACGGGCGCGTCCGCTTCCCCGGCTTCTACGACGACGTGGCCGAGCCCACGGACGAGGAAAAGGCGATGTGGCGCGACCTCGGCTTCGACGAGAGCGCCTTCCTGGCCGGCGTCGGGTTGAAGACCCCGGCGGGCGAGGCTGGGCGCAGCGCGCTGGAGCGGCTGTGGTCGCGCCCGACCTGCGACATCAACGGCATCTGGGGCGGTTACACCGGGGAGGGGTCCAAGACGGTCATCGCCTCCAAGGCCTCGGCCAAGCTGTCCTGCCGCCTCGTGCCGGCCCAGGACCCGGAAAAGATCCTGTCCGGTATCCGGAGCTTTCTGGAGGAGCGCACCCCGGCCGACGGGCGCTGGGAGATCAAGGTGTTCGGCCGCTCGCCGGGCGTCCAGGTGCCGACCGACAGCCCCTATCTGCGCGCCGCCATGGCGGGGCTGGGCGACGTCTTCGCCAACAAGCCGGCGCTGGTCGGCAGCGGCGGGTCGATCCCGGTCGGCGGCTACATCCGGCAGGCGCTGGGCTTCGATTCGATCTTCGTCGGCTTCGGGCTGGAGGATGACCGCATCCATTCGCCCAACGAGAAGTTCGAGGTGAAGTGCCTGCACAACGGCATCCGCTCCCACGCCGCCATGCTGGCGCGCTTCGCGGCGCTGTGAGCGCTGTGCGTCCCCCCGCTCCTTGTCGGAGCGGGGATGCATATCTCAGTGCGGCTTCAGCGCCTCGACCACCTGCATGTGGCCCTGCAACGCGCCGAGGGTGAGAGCGGAGTTGCCGGCGGTATCCATGCGGAACGGGTTGGCGCCATGCTCCACCAGCATCCGGGCCACGCGGTCGTGGCCGTTGTTGGCCGCGTACATCAGGGCCGACCAGCCGTGGCTGGCCACCCGGTCCACCGACACGCCGCGGTCGACCAGGATCTTCACCACACCTTCATGGCCGCGGGCCGCGGCGGCCATCAGCGCGGTCTTGCCGTCGTCGTTGGTGGCGTCGAGTTCGGCTCCGGCGGCGGCCAGCGCGTGGATCACCGCCTCGTGCCCGCCCCAGGCGGCGTACATCACCGCGGTGGCGCCGTCGGCGGTGCGCAGCTCCGTCTTGGCCCGGCGGTCGATCAGCAGCCGCACCGCATCGGTCAGGCCCTGTTCGGAGGCCAGCATCAGCAGGGTCTTGCCGTTGTCCACCCGCTTGTTCGGATCGGCGCCGCCGTCCAGTGTGCGTTTCAGCTCGTCGGTGCGGCGCATCAGGGCGATGGCGCCGTCACGGCTGTCCAGACCGGGCCGCACCTCGGCGGTGGCCGGCGGCGCCGGCGGGGTGCCGGGCGTTGCGGAGGCCGTGGGCATGGCGGGCAGCACGCGCCCCTCGCCGGCCGCCTTGATGCGGTCGCGCAGGTCGCCGGTGTTCGGGGCGACGATCAGGGCGCGCTCGTAGAAGCGCCGCGCCTCGTCCCAATTGCCGTCCCGCTCCGCGAGCGAGGCCCAGCGGCGGTAGGTCTCCTCCATGGTCGTCAGGAGTTCCTGGATCTCCGGCGTCGCCGGGGCGATCTCGCGAAGGCGCGACACCGTCTCGTAGGCGTTGTTGTTCGGCGGCGTGGTCAGCAGCTTGGCGGCGATCTGCCGGCGGGCCTGATCGACCAGGGTGCGGACGCGCGGGTTCAGGCCGTTGTCGCTGGCGGAGAAGGGCGTGGACGCCGTGGGAGCCGCGGGCTGGGGCATCGCCGGTGCCGCCATCTGGGGCGCGGGTTCATCGACCAGCGGCGGCAGGGTGGCCGAGCCGGTCGGGCCTTCGCTCTGCTCCGTGCGGTACTCCGTCGCCCGGGGCTTGGGCGGTTGGGTGTGCTCCGCGGCCAGCGGGTCGGCCGCCGGCACCGGCGGTTTCGGCATCTGGACCGACGGAGCGACAGCCGGCTGTTCCGGCTTCGCCAGCGGCGCCGGATCGAGCTTTGCGACGGTCGTTGGCGAGGGTGCCGCCGGGGTGGCCGCTGTCTGGGCCGTCGTCTGGGCCGTCGTCTGGGCAGGCGGCTGGACAGCCGGCGGGCTCGCGGTGCGGGCGGCGGGAGGCGAGGTGTCGGCCCTGGTGGGCGCGGGGCCGGCCACCGGCACCCCCGCTTCGGCGGGCAGGGAGGCGAGATAGGGGTTCTGCGGCCGGGCAAGCGCCAGCGTATCGGGGCCGCGGCTGCCCAGGCTGGGCTCGTCCGCGAAAGGATTGTGCACCCGCTCCGTCACGAAGGTGCGGAGGTCCTGCCAGCCTTGCCGGGCGTAATCGAGCGCCCGTTCGGGCGTGGCGCCGGGAACGGCCAGGGTCACGCCGGCCCCGGCGGCGCCCAGCAGGATCAGGGTGGTGATCGCCGCTCCGGCCAGCGCGGCGCGGCGGCGCGGGCGCTTGGTCGGAAGATCGGCGACCGGGGCGCCGGCCTCCGGGATCGTCCAGCCGTCCGGCGCATCCCAATCGTTGGCGGGCCAGTCGTTGGCGTCGCGTTCCGCGGCCCGGCGGGGCGGCGGCGGCGGCGCGGCGCGCGGCGGGGCGGTCACCGGTCCGGTGGAGGGGCCGGCGGAAGGAATGGCGGCGGTGGGCGCGACGGACGGGCCGGCGCCGGGCGTCATGCGGTAGATCACGCCAAGTTCGCGCACCGCTTCGGCCAGTCCGGGGCGGGCCAGGGTCCGCTCCATCTCCGGCGTGCCGCAGAGAAGGACCTGGAGGAAGCGCCCGCTCGGCGTTTCGGAGCGGGTGAGGTCGATCAGGTCGGCCAGCGTCGGGGCGGCCAGGACTCCGGCGTTCTCCACCGCCAGCAGGCCGGTGCCGGCGAGGTCCAGCCGCTCCTCCAACTCCTCGATCAGCGTGTCGAAATCGCGGTCGTCGCTGTCGGAGGGCAGAGCGGCGTCACCGGCGGCGGACACCAGATCCTCCACCTGCGCCCCGGCGCTGGCGGCGACCGGAAGCACCAGCGCCCCGTCGGAGCCGACCTGCTCGACGAGCTGGTGGAAGACCGCCGCCCGGCCGGAGCCGGCCTCGCCGACCAGCACCAGCAGCCGCTTGCGCGCCAGCAGAGCCAGGAGAAGGCCGTCGAAGACCTCCGTCTGGTCGGGGCGCAGGCCGGCGGCCTGGGGTTGGGGCTTCGCCTTCGCCGCAGAGCGATTCGAGGATGGCGTGGCTTTCGGAGCGGAACGGTCCATGGGGGCGCGCGCAATCCAATTGATGAGACGTGACACTCCTGACTCTAGTGGTCCGCCGCCGTCCTGCGACGGTGCAAAGGGACGGGACCGCCACCTCTTATGGAGAAGGAGCGCGTCGGGATGGCTGATTCAGGCGGAGCGCTGCGCTATAGGGAGGGACTGCTTTTCCACCCCGTTCACCGTCCACCCGCGCTGGGAGTCCGTCATGGGCATGGGTCCGATGCGTATCGGCGTCGATCTGGGCGGCACCAAGATCGCCGCCACCCTCCTGGCTCCCGACGGGACGGAGCGGGCGCGGCACCGCGCCGACACGCCGCGCGGCTATGCGGAGACTCTGGAGGCGGTGGCCGGCGTCGTGACGGCGCTGGAAAATCATGCGGATTGCCGGGGCGCCACGGTCGGCCTGTGCCTGCCCGGCATTGTCGACGGCGCCGCGGGCAGCGTGCGCGCGGTCAACCTGCCCTGGCTGGACGGGCGGCCCTTCGCCGCCGATCTGGCGCGGGCGCTGGACCGTCCGGTGCGGATCGCCAACGACGCCAACGCCTTCGTCCTGTCGGAGGCAATGGACGGCGCCGCCGCTGGGGCGCCGTTGGTCTTCGGGATCATTCTGGGCACCGGGGTCGGCGGCGGGATCGTCGCGGACCGGCGCATCCTGCCCGGTGCCAACGCGCTCGCCGGTGAGTGGGGGCACAACCCGCTGCCCTGGCGGGTGGCGGAGGACGGCCCGCCCGTGCCCTGCGGCTGCGGGCGGGAGGGCTGCATCGAGACGCTGCTGTGCGGCGCCGGTCTGGCCCGCCTGCATCTCTGGCGGACGGGGGAGGCGCTGGCCCCGCCGGAGATCGCCGCCCGTGCCGCGGCCGGCGACGCGCCGGCGCGGGCGACGCTGGACCGCCATGCCGACGCGCTGGCCCGCGCGCTGGCCGCTGTCATCAATCTGCTCGACCCCGACGTGGTGGTGGTCGGCGGCGGTCTGTCGGAGCTGCCGGGTCTTTACGAGGCCGTGCCGGCTCTTTGGGGAGGCTGGGCGCTGAGTCCCGCCCCCCGCACCCGCTTCCTCCGGGCGCGCCATGGTGCCGAAAGCGGTATGCGCGGCGCCGCGTGGCTTTGGCCAAAGGAGTGATCCCTTCGGCCGATGGCCCGGATTGGCGCGGCTTTTGCTCTATACCCTCCGACACGGAAGGGAGAGGGCCCATGTTCGGCTTCATATCGGGGTTTCAGAAGGGGCGGCGCGGGTCTTCGCTGCAAACTGCAAATCAAAATGCCTATCGCAATATGCAGACGGCATCGTCGCCGCACCCTGCGGATGGCGGAATGACCAAACGTCGGTTGGAAGAGGTCTGCGTCCTTCTTCAGGACGCTGCCGACGACCTGGAAACGGTCCTTTCGGGCATGCCGATGCCCGCCGGCCGGGCCGACCTGAACGAGGCGATCGGAACGATCATGGAGACGTTGAGGCTGGTCGCCTCCGCCCATGCGCGGCTGGAACAGCCGCAGATCCATGGTGGCGCGCTGACCGACTGACGGATCCGCATGGCGGCCGAATTGACGGGCCAGAAACGTGAAAGGGCGGCTCCACCGGGGAGCCGCCCTTTCGCTTGTCCGGATGTCCGGACCCCGATCACTCGGAAACGGTCTGCCAGAAGAAGAACACGACGGCCAGAACCATCAGGGCGATGTCCATGGGTAAATCTCCTCGATGCTGCGTATGAGGGTCAAAATTCTGCGGCCTCTATACGACAGATTTGCGCGCGCGTGCAGGGGGTGTTTCACGAAACGGCCATTTTGCCGCTGATCCAGGTCGCCCGCACCCGCAGCCGCTCGTCGAGATGAACGAGGTCGGCGGCCAGACCGGGCCGGAGGCGGCCGCGCCGGGCGGCCATGCCCATGAAATCGGCCGGATAGGCGGAGGCCATGCGCAGCGCCTCGTCCAGCGGGATGCCGACCCGCTCCACGGCGTTGCGCACCGCCGTCGCCATGTCCAGGGCGGAACCGGCCAGCGTGCCGTCGGCGGTGACGCAACGCCCGTCCTCCACCCGGATGTCCTCGCCGTAGAGCTGGAAACTGCCGGCCGGGTGATCTTCGGGAGCGCCGACCGGCGGCATCGCGTCGGTTACCAGGAACAGCCGGCCGCGGGCCTTCGCCTTCCAGGCCAGACGGACGGAGGCGTCATGGACATGGTGTCCATCGACGATGATCCCGCACCAGACCGCATCGTCCTCCAGCGCGGCCCCGACCATGCCGGGCTCGCGGGAGCCGAGCGGGCTCATGGCGTTGAACAGGTGGGTCACCCCGGTGATGCCGGCGGCGAAGCCGGCCTTGGCCTGAGCCCAGGTGGTGGTGCTGTGGCCGGCGGCGATGCGCAGGCCGGCGGCGGCCAGCCGGCGGATCTGTTCCGGCGGGACCGCCTCCGGTGCCAGCGTGACCAGGGCCGGCAGGCCGGAGAGGCCGCCGAGCAGGGCGAGGTCGTCCGCGTCGGGGGGCGCGATGAAGCGCGCGTCGTGGACGCCGCGGCGCTCCGGCGCGATGTGCGGACCCTCAAGATGGATGCCGAGCACGCCGGGCACGCCTTCCGACATCGCGGCGCGCACCGCGGCGGCGGCGGCGGCGCGCGTCTCCGCCGAATCCGTGATCAGGGTGGGCAGCAGGCCGGTGGTGCCGAACCGGCGGTGCGCCTTGGCGATGCGGCGCAGCGTCGGCAGGTCGGGCGTGTCGTTGAACAGTGCGCCGCCACCGCCGTTCACCTGGAGGTCGATGAATCCGGGGGCGAGGATGCCGCCGCCCAGATCGATCACCTCGGCCTCCGGCGGAATTGCCTCGGGCGCGACGATGGCGGCGATGGCCGGGCCGTCGATCAGCAGGGCGGCGCCCGCCAACACCGAGTCGCCGGTGTGGAGCGTGGCGTTGACGAGCGCCTTCAGCGGCCGGTCGGCAACGGGACTCTGTGCGTGGTTCAAGTCGCACCCGGTGGGCTATGGCGGATGGTCGGCGGTGGGCCGACAGGAAAGCCCGGCGGGGCCCACGGCGCAAGAGACCTTCACCTCGCCAAAACCATTAATTTGGTATGGATTATGCCGCTGGATTTGTTGGGGTATGGTGTTCGTTAGGGATTGCCAGATGGGACAGGTTTCTGGCAGAAAAAAGGCCGCTGACGAACAGCGGCCTGAGTTTAGGGAGGAAACGCCCAAGAAGGGCGAAGCAGCAATCTCTTGCTGCGCTGCAAAATTAACAAAGATCTCAGGTGGGTGCAAACCCCGAAGCAATGGCCCCCATGCGGGGCCGTTGCTTTTTCCGGCATCGCTGTGACCGGAGAGTCACAATAATGTCGGGTGCGATAACATCGCTGGTGGACGCACCAGGACCCGGCATCAGGACCTTGTGGCGCGCTTTCCCGTTGTTCCGATCGTGCGCCGGCGCGACAGCGCCCACCAACGATACGCCCTGGACGACAAAGGAGAGCCGCCCGTGACCGATCAGCCGTCTCCCGCTTCCACCGAAGGCAAGCCATCGGCGCTCGTCCGGTTCGACGCCTTCGCGGCGATGCTGGGCGACCGGCGGCCCGCCGTCTTCCTCGATTATGACGGGACCCTGACGCCCATCGTGGAGCGCCCCGACCTGGCGATCCTCAACGACTCCGTGCGCGCGGTGATCCGGCGGCTGGCCGGGCTGTGTCCGGTGGCGGTGGTCAGCGGGCGCGATCTGGAGGATGTGGCCCGCCATGTCGGAATCGACGACCTGATCTACGCCGGCAGCCATGGCTTCGACATCCGCGGCCCCGACCTGCGCACCCAGATCGGCGAGGAGTATCTGGGCGATCTCGACGAGGCGGAGGCGGCTTTGCTGGGGCGTCTGCACGGGGTCGAGGGCGCGCTGGTCGAGCGCAAGCGCTTCGCCATCGCCATCCACACCCGGCGGGTCGCCCGGGACCGCAAGGCGTCGGTGGGCGACGAGGTGCAGGGTGTTGCGGCCGCCTTCCCGAAGCTGCGCGTCACCGGCGGCAAGGAGATCCACGAACTGCGGCCCAACGTTCCCTGGGACAAGGGCAAGGCGGTGCTGTCGCTGCTCGAAACCCTGGGTCTGGCGGGGCCGGAGACGCTGCCGCTCTACCTCGGCGACGACGAGACGGACGAGGACGCCTTCCGCGCCCTGGCGGCGCGTGGCGAGGGGCGGGGAGTCGGCATCCGCGTCATGGACCCGCCGGCCCCCAGCGCCGCCGGATGGAGCCTCAAGGACCCCGCGGAAGCCGGCGCCTTTCTCGACCGTCTGGCCGTCTGGCTGGCGGAGGGCTGAGCGAACCGGACGGTGCCCGTCGCTTTTCCCATGCGGAAGGGGTAGGATGGGCGACCGATCAATCGAGGGTTTCCACCATGGACATCAGCGCGACCGGCGCGCCGCGGATGCCGTTCCTGCCCGACGCCCAAGCCTCCGCCCTGGCGGGGCTTCAGGGCGCCCAGTCCCGCGCCGACGAAGCGGGCGCGCAGCTCGCCGCCGGCAACCTCGACCCGGCGGTGGTGGTCAGCCTGTCCTCGGCACAGACCGACTTCGCCGCGAACGTCAAGGTGATGCAGGCCGCGCAGGAGAACACCAAGCGCGTCCTCGACATGCTGGCGTGATTGATCCTCACACCGCCAGCCCTCACACCGCCAGATAGGCCCGTCGCATCGTCTCATCCTCCAGCAGCGTCCGCATTGGTCCCTCGAAGCGGATCTGCCCTTTCTCGATGACGCTCGCCCGGTCGGCGACCGCGGCGGCGAAGGCGAGATTCTGTTCCGACACGAGGATCGACAGCCCCTCGGCCTTCAGGGCGCGCAGGGCGTCGGCCATTTGCTGCACGATGCGCGGGGCCAGCCCCTCCGACGGTTCGTCGAGCAGCAGGAGCGACGGGTTGCCCATCAGCGTGCGGGCGAGCGTCAGCATCTGCTGCTCGCCGCCGCTCATCCGCCCGCCGCGGCGGCCCCGCATCTCGGCGAGGTTGGGGAAGAGGGCGTAGAGCCGCTCCGGCGTCCAATGGGGCGCGCCGTCGCGGGGCGGCTGGCGGCCGACCTCCAGGTTCTCCTCCACCGTCAGGTCGGTGAAGACGCGGCGGTCCTCCGGCACGTAGCCGAGGCCGAGCCGCGCGATGCGGTGCGGCGGCAGGGCGGAGACGTCGCGCCCGTCGAAGGCGACCGACCCGGCGCGCCGGTCGAGCAGCCCCATGATCGCCTTCATGGTCGTGGTCTTGCCGGCGCCATTGCGGCCCATCAGGGCGACCACCTCGCCCCGTTCCACCGCCAGATCGACGCCGGTCAGGATGTGGGCGCGCCCGTACCAGGCCTGAAGCCCGCGAACGCTCAGAAGGGAGGGGGCCAGAAGGGGCTGGCCGGTCATGCCGCACCTCCCAGATAGACGGCCTGCACCCGCGGGTCGGCGCGCACGGCGTCGGGCGAGCCCTCGGCGATCAACTGGCCGCGGTCGAGCACGATGATGCGGGTGGCGTGGCCGAACACGACGTCCATGTCATGCTCCGTGAACAGAACAGCGAGGCCGCGTTCGCGGACGAGGGAGGAGGTCAAGGCCATCAGATCCTGCCGCTCGCCGGGGGCCATGCCGGCGGTCGGCTCGTCCATCAGCAGGACCTTCGGATCGCCGGCCAGTGCCATGGCGAGTTCGACGCGCTTCAGGTCGCCATAGGCCAGCACGCCGCAGGGGCGCTCCGCCTGGGCATCCATGCCGACGCGCTCCAGCAGGGCCATCGCCTCGTCGCGGAACCCGGAGGCCGCCGGGGTCCACAGTCCGAACAGGCGCTTGTGGACGGAGAGCAGGACCATCTGCACATTCTCGCGCACCGTCATCGAGGCGAAGGTGGCGGTGATCTGGAAGGTGCGGCCGACGCCCATCCGCCAGATGCGGCGCGGCGGCAGACCGACGATGTCCACCCCGTCCAGCCGCACCGTGCCCGCGTCGGGCCGCAACTGGCCGTTCAGCAGGTTGAAGCAGGTCGTCTTGCCGGCGCCGTTCGGCCCGATCAGCGCCAGAACCTCCCCGGCGTCCAGCGCGAAGGACACGCCGCGCACGGCCTGCACGCCGCCGAAGGCGCGCTGGAGATTCTCGACGGCGAGGCGGCGGCTCATGCGTCCCTCCCGCGGGTCCACAGGTCGCGGACAAAGCCGGCGACGCCCTTGGGGAAGGCCAGCACCAGCACCAGGATGACGGCGCCCAGGACCAGCCGCCACCAGTCGGTCCGGCTCATCGCCTCGGTTTCCAGCAGGTGGAACAGCGCCGCGCCCACAACCGGGCCGCTCAGCGTCTGGATGCCGCCCATCAGCACCATGACCAGCGCGTCCACCGACACCGGAACGGCCATCAGCGTGGGAAAGACGCTGCCCTTGGCGAAAGCATAAAGCCCGCCGGCCAGACCGGCGGCGGAACCGGCCAGGGCGAAGCTCAGCCACTGGTGGCGGCGCACGTCGATGCCCACCGACTCGGCGCGCAGCGCGGAATCGCGCCCGGCGCGCAGCGTGTAGCCGAAGGGCGCGAAGGCGGCACGGCGCAGCAGAAGCAATGCGCCGCCGGCCAGCGCCAGCGTCAGCCAGAAATAGGCCGCCTTGCCCGCCGCCCAGTCCGCCGGCCAGACGCCGAGGATGCCGTTGTCGCCGCCGGTGAAGCCGTACCACTGGAAGGTCACCGACCAGACGATCTGCGCGAAGGCCAGCGTGAGCATGGCGAAGTAGAGGCCGGAGCGCCGCACGCAAAACCAGCCGGCGGCCAGCGCCCCCAGCCCGGCGACCAGCGGGGCGGCGGCCAGCGCCAGCGGCATGGGGGCGGCCAGATGCTTGACCAGCAGGGCCGCGCCGTAAGCGCCGAGCCCGAAATAGGCGGCGTGCCCGAAGGAGACGAGGCCGCCCAGCCCGATCAGCAGATGCAGGCTGGCCGCCAGCAGCGCCAGGATCACCACCTCGGTCAGCACGATCAGCGCGTAGTCGCCGGCGACCAGCGGCACGGCGGCCAGCAGGGCGAGCAGCAGGGCGGGCGCCCAGCGCGCGACGCCGGTCGCGGCGATCAGCGGCGGGCCGGGGCTGGCCGCGGTGGGCGGCGCGTCCTCGGCGCGGCCGAGCAGGCCGTAGGGGCGGATGACCAGCACCACCGCCATGAACAGGAAGACCAGGACCAGAGTGATCTGCGGGAAGACCAGGATGCCGAAGGCCTGCAACTGCCCGATCAGCAGCGAGGCGACGAAGGCTCCGG
This sequence comes from Azospirillum sp. P4_B5, assembly GCF_056402275.1. Lineage (NCBI taxonomy): Bacteria > Pseudomonadati > Pseudomonadota > Alphaproteobacteria > Rhodospirillales > Azospirillaceae > Azospirillum > Azospirillum sp. P4_B5. The sequence continues at coordinate 8,590 of NZ_JBFUHT010000027.1, read as the reverse complement.
TCAGGCTGCCCATGCCGCCGACCACGACGACGACGAAGGCCTCGACCACGATGGCCATGTCCATGTGCAGGTTCACCGCCTCGCGCGGGACCTGGAGCGCGCCGCCCAGCCCGGCCAGCGCCGATCCCAGGAACAGCACCCCGGTGAACAACCGCGCCGGATCGACGCCGAGCGCCGAGGCCATGTCGCGGTCCTGAGTCGCCGCGCGGACCAGCGTGCCCCAGCGCGTGCGGTTGAACAGCAGCCAGAGCAGGCCCAAGACCAGCGGCCCCAGCCCGATCAGCACGAGGTCGTAAAGCGGGAAGGGCTGATCCAGGATGTCCACGGAGCCGCGCAGCCCCGGCGCTCGCCGGCCGAGCAGATCCTCCGATCCCCAGATCCACGAGGCGGCGTCCTGCACCACCAGCACCACGCCGAAGGTGGCGAGAAGCTGGAACAGTTCCGGCGAGCGGTAGAGGCGGCGCAGCAGCCCGACCTCCATCAGCGCGCCGAGCAGCCCGACCGCCAGCGAGGCCGCGGCCACGGCGCCCCAGAAGCCCAGCGGCGTGGTCCCCCAGCGCTCCACCAGCGTCCAGCCGAGATAGGCGCCCAGCATGTAGAAGGAGCCGTGCGCGAAATTCACGATCCGCGTCACGCCGAACACGATGGTCAGCCCGGACGACACCAGGAACAGCGTCGCCGCCGTGGCGAGGCCGCTGAGGAATTGCACGAGGTAGAAGGACATCGGCTCTTTTCGGCAGTCTGCGGGGGGCGACCGGTTGCCCCCTCCCTAGCCCTCCCCCGCTTTGCAGGGGAGGGGACTAAATCTCCCTCTCCTGCGAAGCGGGGGAGGGAAGGGGCCCGCGGCGAAGCCGTGGGAAGGGTGGGGGCAAGCGCGGCCCCTCCGCCCCTTACTCCGGGCGCATCTTGCGGACGGCCTCGTCGGACGGCAGATAGTCCGCGCCGTCGGCGTAACGCCAGCCGGCCATCACGCCCTGACCGCCCTTCACCGTGGTCTTGCCGACATAGGCGCCCATCGTCGCCTGATGGTCGAGCGCGCGGAAGGTGATCGGGCCGAAGGGGCTGGACAGGGCCAGGCCGGACAGCGCGTCCACCACCGTCTCCGCATCGGTGGAGCCGGCCTTCTCCACGGCAGCGGCGATGGCCTTGAAGGTGGCGTAGCCGACGACCGAGCCCTGGCGCGGCGGCTCGTTGAAGCGCTTCAGATAGGCCTCGCGGAAGGCCTTGTGCTCCGGCGTGTCGATCTGCTCCTGCGGGTAGCCGGTGACGATCCATCCCTCCGGCGCCTCGTCCTTCATCGGATCGAGATATTCCGGTTCGCCGGTCAGCAGGCTGACGACGGTGCGGTTGCGGAACAGGCCACGGCCCTCCCCCTCGCGCACGAACTTGGCGAGGTCGGCGCCGAAGGTGACGTTGAAGATCGCGTCCGGCTTCGCCGCGGCCAGCGCCTGCACGGTCGGCCCGGCCTCCAGCTTGCCCTGGGCCGGCCACTGCTCGGCGACGAACTCGACGTCCGGACGCTTCTCCGACAGAAGCTGACGGAACCACTGCACCGCCGACTGGCCGTACTCGTAGTTGGGGGCGACGGTGGCCCAGCGTTTGGCCGGCAGCTTCGCCGCCTCCTCCACCAGCATGGCCGCCTGCATGTAGGTGCTGGGGCGCAGGCGGAAGGTGTAGCGGTTGCCCTTGGTCCAGGTGATGGCGTCGGTCAGCGGCTCGGCCGCCACGAACGGCACCTTGTTGCGTGCGGCGAAGTCGGCCACGGCCAGCCCGACATGGGAGAAGTAGGTGCCGGCCAGAAGCTCGACCTTCTCGTTCGACAGCAGCTCCTGCGCGACGCGCACGGCGTCGTCCGGCTTGCCGGCGTCGTCGCGGGAGACAACCTCCAGCTTGCGCCCGCCGAGCAGGCCGCCCGCCGCGTTCACCTCCTCCACCGCGAGCTGCCAGCCCTGGCGGTAGGGGATCGTGAAGGCCGGCAGGCCGGTGTAGCTGTTGATCTCGCCGACGCGAATCGGCTGGCCACCCGCTTGGGCGTGGGATGCCGACGGCACGGCGATGCAAAGGGCGGCGGCGAGGGCGGCGGCGCCCGGCGCAAGCAGGAGATGGCGGCGGTTCATGGTCGGCGGTATCCCGGCGCGGTTGGCGGCTGCGTGAACGCATGGAACGGCAGCGTGAACGCAATGTCTGCGTTCATAGCAAACCCACCGCAAAAGTCACCGTTCCGTTGCGCCGCACCAGCCGGGTTTTCACCACGCCTGTTTTCCGCGGGCCGGTGCCGGAACCGCCGGCCTCACATCAGGCGGGAGAGGAGCATGAGGAAGGTCGCCTGCTCCTCCGGGGTCAGCGGGTCCAGCGTGCGGTGATGCGCCTGGGTGGCGTTTCCAAGCAGGGCGTTGACCAGCGATTGGCCGGTTCGGGTCAGGCTGACGCTGGTGCGCCGCCGGTCCTGCGGGTCCGGCTGGCGTTCCACCAGCTTGCGCTCCACGAGGCGCAGGATCACGCCCTGGGTGGTCGCCGGGTCCATGAAGGTCAGCCGGCCGAGCTGGTTCTGCGACAGCGACCCTTCGGTCCGCAGGGTGACCAGGGCGCCCCACTGGGTGGGGGTAAGCTGGGAGTCGCCGATCATGTCCATGAAGATGGAGGACGCGCGCTGATGAGCCCGGCGAAGGCGATAGTGCACCTGCCCGGTCAACAGGTAATCGTCGGTCGGAGGATGGGCGATGTGATCCATGGGCGCACACGAGCGTTGCGGAGCCGGACCGTTTCCGGTTGCGGCGGGTGTCGGCGGAACACCGTGCGACAGGTTCGGCACCGGTCCCGGGGAATGCTCCCGGGCTCGCGCCAAATGCAGCAGGCTTCGCATTGAAGCCTAGGGATGGAAGTCGCGATAGGCAACGCTCGCCGCTGCGGCATAGGGCCACAGTCTAAGGCCGTTCACTATTTACAATGCAAAGCACTCGCGAACGAAGATGAGCCGGACCTTTCAAGAATCTTTCCTGGCGGACTGAGTTGCAATCTGCATATGCGGGTGTGTTTTGGTCATGCCAGACGACAGCCCATATTTCGATTATGGGTTTTGTTTCGGTGGGTAGGTGTTCGGCGGCGGAGTCCTTTCGCGGTCGGACTTCGGAAGGTCGCCGTCAGGCGGCGGGACACTCCCGGGTGTGTAGGGCGGCATCACGACATCGTCGCCAGGGTGGCGGGGCGACTTGGGTGGTGGGGGAGTGGTCAGAGGTCTGGTCATGCCCGGCGTTTCCTCATGGTTCCGGTTGGGGCGGTTCTGGACCGCCTTGAGTGAACGGATGCCGCCGATTGCTGGTTCCCAATGACGCAGGCATACGGATCGTCGCGGTTCTATGACCTTAGCCCTAACGACGCGGTCGTATGGCAATAGTGCGCCCGTCCGACGCAAGTCTTGTTGCGCCAACAACACAGGCGCGGGCAAAAACCACGGCTGAACGGCTTCACTGTTGCACGGACATCACGCCATGAGTTGTCTTTGCAGCGACTGTCCGCTTCTGCCGGAGCGGCGATTGCACATTCCAAGGCCATTCGGCCGCCCGATACGAGCCACTGATTTCAGCCTTGCGCGGTGACCCATGAAGCCCAGCTCCCTGTCCTTCCTCGCCCTCGCGCTCGCGTCCACCGTGCTGACGGCGCTGCCGGCGGCCACGCCGGTGAGCGCCCAGGAACTGCAGCCCGGTGAAACCGTGCTGGAGCGCCGCCGTCCGGAGGTCGAACAGCTCGGCATCCGCGCCGGATCGTTCCGTATCCTGCCGCGCATCGAGACCGGCCTGACCTATGAAAGCAACGTCTTCGCGACCGAGAACGACACCCGCGACGACTTCATCTGGGTCACCCAGCCGCGCGTCGACGTGCGTTCGGATTTCAACAACCACGCCCTGAACTTCTCGGCCTCCGGCAACATCGGCCGCTTCTTCGACTACTCGTCGGAGAACTACGCCGATTACCGCGCGCAGGTGGACGGCCGCTACGACATCACCCGCGACTCCTCGGTCAGCGGTCTGCTGTTCAGCCGCCGCGACCATGAAGGGCGATCCGACCCGAACTTCGACGTGTCGCTGGGCACCGGCACCGTGGTGCCGCGCTTCGCGGAACCGGTGAACTACTTCACCCACGGCGGCGAGGCGTCGTTCAACCAGCGCTTCAACCGCGTCCGTGTCCGCCTGACCGGCGGCGCCCAGTACACCTCCTACCAGGACGCCGAGCTGAGCAACGGGCAGACGGAGTCGCAGGAGGACCGCGACCGCTGGAGCTATACGGGCACCGCCCGCGTCGGCTACGAGTTCATCCAGGGCTACGAGGCCTTCGTTCAGGGCTCCTACAACTGGACTAATTACCGGCTGAGCCAGGATTTCGGCGGCGTCAACCGCGACTCGGACGGCTACGAGGTCGTCGGCGGCCTGTCCACCGACCTGACCGGCCTGATCAACGGCGAGATCTATGCCGGCTATCTGAGCCGGACCTACGACGATCCGACGCTGAAGGATTTCGGCGGTCTGGCCGTGGGCGGCCGTCTCAACTGGTCGGTGACCCAGCTCACCTCGGTCACCGGTTCGCTCAGCCGTCAGGTCCGCGAATCGACCTACGCCCGCGGCAGCCAGATCGCGTCGAGCTACAACCGCACCGTCGCCGCCGTCGGCGTGGATCACGAGCTTCTGCGCACCCTGCTGCTGAACGCCCGCGTCCAGTGGCGCCAGGACGACTTCAACGGCGTGGACCGCACCGACGACGTCTACACGCTGGGAGCCGGCGCCAGCTATCAGCTCAGCCGCTATGTCTTCGTGAATGGCGGTTATACTTACGAAAAGCGTAACTCGAATCTCAGTGGCTTCGATTACTCCGACAATCTGGTCTATCTGCGCGTCGGCGCTCAGATGTAATCAGATCGTATCGAGGGATACGGAAGGGGCGTCCATCTGCCGATGGGCGCCCCTTTTGCATTTCCGCCTATACGGTGACGCGAATCCTTTTCCTCCGTTGGCGTTACTTCCTCTCCACTTTTTCCCAAGCGCGTGCGAGTTGCTAGTCTCCCTCCGTGACCGCTCAGGGTTCGGCCGCTCCGACCGCGGATGGCTGGGCCCGATGTCCTCACGAGCCATGGAAGGGTATGGGATGAATCGACGTAACGTGTTCCGCGCGCTCGGAATGACCGTGGTCGCCGCCGCGATGGTCGGCTGCGCCGGTGGCCAGGACGCCCCTCTCGAACCGCCGGGCGTCGCCCAGATGACGGATTACCGCCTGGGGGCCGGCGACGCGCTTCGCGTCATCGTCTTTGGCGAGGAGCAGCTGTCCGGCGAATTCCGTGTCGACGGTTCGGGCAAGGTCGCCATGCCGCTGATCGGCGAGGTGACGGCGCGCGGCCACACCCCGCGCGAGTTGGAGACCGACATTGCCAAACGCCTGTCGCAGGGCTACGTCCGCGATGCCAAGGTCAGCGTCGAGGTGCTGAACCACCGCCCCTTCTTCATCCTGGGCGAGGTCCGCAACCCCGGCCAGTACCAGTATGTCAACGGCATGACCGCCCTGTCCGCCGTGGCGATGGCCGGCGGCTACACTTACCGCGCCAAGGAGGACTATGTCCTGATCACCCGCGGGGCCGATCCCAAGAAGGAGCTGCGCCGCGCCCCGATCACCACGCCGGTGATGCCCGACGACGTGCTGCGCGTGCCGGAGCGTTATTTCTGATCGGCACGCGGTTCCGACGACGCGCCGGACGGTCCATCAGACGGCCCATTTGTTTCGGAAAACTGGGGCAGGCGCCCCGCCACCATTCGACGCCATGACGATGTCCCTCTTCCCGCCGGGAAGAGGGACATTTTTTGCGCCGCAGTCTTTTCTCACCGGGGCCGTCACCCGTCGTCGCGGGTGCCTTTGCCGAAGGGAAGATCGCCCTTGCGGAAGGCGTCGGCACCCTTGGAGTGGCCCGATGGCGCGCGGGCCTCGGGAGGGGCGGGATCGTGATCGCTGGCGGCGGGAGGCGGACGGGTGCCCGCGGCCTCGTCGTCGGTGCCCAGCGGGGCCGCTGCGGGGTCGGCGGCGGGGATCTTGTCGCCGGTCAGACCCTTGTCGATGGCGTCACGCAGGCGCTGCGCTCCGGCGTTGGGGGGTTCGGATTTTTCCATGAAGGAACCTGGGTCGGTTGCGGGAAGGGATCGCCCCTTCCCCAACCGGTGCGCGGAGGCACGGTTCCCCGGCCGGGGCGGCAGGGCCGTCTCAGGAGCGAAGGGCGTCCCGGTCGGCCTCGTCCAGGCCGTCGAGCCACTCGTCCATGGAAATCATGGGCGGCTCGTCGCCGGCCTGCCGGGCGGCCTCCACCAGTTCGGTGTCGGCGGTGTTGGAATGGACGATGAACCACAGCATCAGCCGATTCGCATCGTCGCCGGTCACCGGGTGGCCGCGCCCAGCGGTGTTCACCAGAGCGTCGATGCTGGCGAGGTAGTTGCGGTGGGCGTGCTCGTGCCGCTCCCGCCGGTCCGCGGACAGGACGGCCATCTCCGCCGCCTCCGTGGCGAAATGCTCGGCCACTTCGCGCCGGAGCGCGGTCAGTTCCGCCAGCCCGACCGGACCGCCCGCGGTCATTGCCGACAGCAGGTCGAGAATGGCGCCGTGCTCCGCGTCGATGACGCCGGAACCGCTCGGAATCAGAGAACAGCCGGCAGGGGCGTGCGTCATGGGCGGAGCCGAGCGTCGGTCTGGCGGGAACGGAAGATGGTGCCGGTTGCAGGGCTCGAACCCGCGACCTTCGGTTTACAAAACCGCTGCTCTACCAACTGAGCTAAACCGGCGTGCCGCCCGGCCAGACCGCGGCGGGCGCTCACACTAGCGTCCCGCGCGGTCCGCGGCAAGCCTCACCTGTGCGGCGCGTTCGGCGCCGCGTCAGCGCAGCCGGGCGACTTCGTAGAGCGCGACCGCGGCGGCGTTGGACACGTTCAGGCTGCCCACCGGTCCCTGGGTCGGCAGGCGCGCAACGATGTCGCAGCGCTCCATGGTCAGGCGGCGCAGTCCGGCACCCTCGGCCCCCAGCACCAGGGCGGTGCGGCCCGTCAGGTTGCACTGGGCGAGCGTGCTCTTCCCCGACTCGGCGAGGCCCACGGTCCAGAAGCCGGCCTGCTGGAGATCGGCCAGCGCGCGGGCGAGGTTGGTGACGCGCACCAGCGGCACCGACTCCAGCGCTCCCGAGGCGCTCTTGGCGAGGACGCCGGTGGTCTCCGGCGCGTTGCGCTCCGTCACCACCACCGCCTTGGCTCCGAAGGCCGATGCGGAGCGCAGGATGGCGCCGACATTGTGGGGGTCGGTCACCTGGTCGAGGACGACGACGAGCGCCGACGGGTCCGAATCGGCCTCCACGCAGAGATCCTCGATCCCGATGTCGTCCAGGGGGGCGACGTCCACCGCAACACCCTGGTGCACGGCGCCCGGCGGCAGCATGCGGTCCAGGTCGTGGCGGTCGGCCGGCATCAGGCCGGGCCGCTGGAGCCCGCGGGCCTTGGCCTGGGCCAGCACCGGCTCCAGCGCGGCGCGGCCCGTCTCGGTCGCGATCAGGCGGTGGATGCGCCGCTCCGGGTTCAGCCACGCCGCCGACACCGGGTGCAGGCCGTAGAGCAGGACGCCCTGCGCGCCGCGCCCGGGGGAGGAGCGGTCGCCGCGCGACTCGCGCTGGGACGGGGAGGGGGCCTTGGATGGGGCAAGGGGCTGGCCGTGGGGCGCGGATGGCTTCTTCGAACGGGTCATGGTGTCCGGCTGGAGGGGGCAGGCCTAAGCCCGCCGCGGTTATTCACAGTTTTCTGGTTTGGACTGCTTCAGACGTGTTGACAAGGCCTGAAAAATTCTCATAGTGCCGAACTCCGCAGCGGGCATGTCCCGCAGCGGACCTTGGGAAGGGTGGCCGAGTGGTTAAAGGCAGCAGACTGTAAATCTGCCCGCGTAAGCGTACGCTGGTTCAAATCCAGCCCCTTCCACCACTACATTCCACGGCTTGTCCGTGATCGCGTTTCCCGGTCGATAGCGCCGGGCGGGGCACAGCAGGCGGGTGTAGCTCAATGGTAGAGCAGAAGCCTTCCAAGCTTACGACGGGGGTTCGATTCCCCTCACCCGCTCCAATCCCCCCGCGCTAAGGGAAATGTCGGTCTCGGCCGGGCCATTGTGTGCGTCCGGAACGTCGGGAACGAAAGACCAAAGCGATGGCGAAGGCAAAGTTTGAGCGGAACAAGCCGCACTGCAACATTGGCACGATCGGCCACGTCGACCACGGCAAGACGTCGCTGACGGCGGCGATCACGAAGGTGCTGGCCGAGAGCGGCGGCGCGACCTTCACCGCCTACGACCAGATCGACAAGGCGCCGGAAGAGAAGGCCCGTGGCATCACGATCTCGACGGCGCACGTCGAGTACGAGACGACCAACCGCCACTACGCCCACGTCGATTGCCCGGGCCACGCCGACTACGTGAAGAACATGATCACGGGCGCCGCGCAGATGGACGGCGCGATCCTGGTCGTGTCGGCCGCCGACGGCCCGATGCCGCAGACGCGCGAGCACATCCTGCTGGCCCGCCAGGTCGGCGTGCC
>NZ_JBFUHT010000026.1:22439-94795 GCF_056402275.1 Azospirillum sp. P4_B5 | reverse complement strand
CGTGGACGCTGTCGTACTTCAGCAGGTGGGCGTTGGCCTTGAGGTCGGCCAGGTCGTTGATCGCCACGACCTCCACGTCGTTGCGGCCGCTCTCGTAGATGGCCCGCAGAACCAGACGGCCGATGCGGCCAAAACCGTTGATCGCTACCCGAACAGCCATTGTTTTTCCTCCAGTCTGGCATTCCCCGACCCCGAACCATACGGCTTGGGGCGGTAACTCCCGGCCCCGGATGTGTGGTCCGGGGCGGCAATTGTCAGCCCCGGACCGTCGGCCCGGAGCCCGATCCCGCGAACGCTCGCTCTTTTACAGGCGCGCCTTCGCCGCGGCGACCACGGCCTCGGCGGTAATGCCGAAGTGCTTGTAGAGTTCCTGATAAGGAGCCGACTCGCCGAAGCCGTTCATGCCGACGAAGGCGGTGGCCGTGGCGCCCGGATAGCCGAGCCAGCGGTCCCAGCCCTGACGGACGGCGGCCTCGACCGCGACGCGGACGCCGCTGCCGAGCACGGAAGCCTTGTAGGCGTCGTCCTGCGCCTCGAACAGCTCGAAGCTCGGGATCGACACCACGGCGGCGCCGATGCCCTCGGCCTGGAGCGCCTTGCGGGCCTCGGCGGCCAGCGAGACTTCCGAACCGGTGGCGAGCAGCGTCACCTTGCGCTCGCCCTCGGCCTCCAGGATCACGTAGCCGCCGCGGGCGGAGCGGTTCTCCGCCGCGTGCTCGGTGCGCAGGGTCGGCACGTTCTGGCGGGTCAGCGCCAGGACGGACGGGCCGTTGACGCGCTCCAGCGCGATCTGCCAGCACTCCGCGGTCTCCACGGCGTCGGCCGGGCGCAGGGTCAGCAGGTTGGGGATGGCGCGCAACGCGGCCAGATGCTCCACCGGCTGGTGGGTCGGGCCGTCCTCGCCGAGGCCGATCGAGTCGTGGGTCATCACGAAGATCGAGCGCTGCTTCATCAGCGCGGCGAGACGGATCGACGGGCGGCAGTAATCGGCGAACTGCATGAAGGTGCCGCCGTAGGGGATGACGCCGCCGTGCAGCGCCATGCCGTTCATGACGGTGGCCATGCCGTGCTCGCGCACGCCGTAGCGGACGTAGCGGCCGTTGAACTCGCCGCGGCCCTTCACGTCGGCGGTGTTCTTCGCCTTGGTGTTGTTCGACGGGGTCAGGTCGGCGGAACCGCCGACCATCTCCGGCACCGCCGGGACCAGGACGTCGAGCACATTGCCCGAGGCGACGCGGGTCGCCCAGCTCGGCTTGTCCTCGGACAGCTTCTTCTTGAAGGCGCCGATGATCTCGTCGAGGCCGGCGGGGACGCCGTGGCCCATCGCCGCCTCGAACGCCTTGCGGGCGGAGGGGTCGAGCGCCGCGACGCGCTGCGCCCAGTCGGCGTAGGCGGCGTCGGCGCGGGTGCCGGCGGCGCGCCAGGCGTCCAGAACGTCCTGCGGGACGACGAAGGCTTCGTGCGGCCAGCCGAGATTCTCGCGGGTGGCGGCCACCTCGTCGGCGCCCAGCGGCGAGCCGTGGCAGCCGTGGGTGTTGGCCTTGTTCGGGGCGCCCTTGCCGATGATGGTGCGGCAGGCGATCAGCGTCGGCTTGTCGGAATCCTGAGCGGCCTCGATGGCTTTGGCGACGGCCTCCGGGTCGTGGCCGTCGACGGTCGCCGTGTTCCAGCCGTAGGAGCGGAAGCGGGCCGGCGTGTCGTCGGTGAAGCTGAGGTCGGTCGAGCCGTCGATGGAGATGTGGTTGTCGTCCCACAGCACGATCAGGCGGTTCAGCCCGAGATGGCCGGCCAGCGAGCAGGCCTCGTGGCTGACGCCCTCCATCAGGTCGCCGTCCGAGGCGATGACGTAGGTGTAGTGGTTGATCAGGTCGTCGCCGAAGCGGGCGTTGGTGATGCGCTCCGCCAGGGCGAAGCCGACGGCGGTGGACACGCCCTGGCCCAGCGGACCGGTGGTCATCTCGATGCCGAGCGACGGATCGACCTCGGGATGGCCCGGCGTCAGGCTGCCGAGCTGGCGGAAGCGCTTCAGCTCGTCGATGGTCATCCGCTCATAGCCGGTCAGGTAGCCCAGCGAGTAGATCAGCATCGAGCCGTGGCCGGCCGACAGGATGAAGCGGTCGCGGTCGGCCCAGGCCGGCTGCTTCGGATTGAACTTCAGGAAGCGCGTGAACAGCACCGTGGCCACGTCGGCCATGCCCATTGGCATGCCGGGGTGGCCGGACTTCGCGGCCTCCACCGCGTCCATGGACAGCGCGCGGATGGCGTTCGCCATGGTGGTGATGGGGGCGGGCGGGGTGGCAGCGGAAGCAGCGGACATCGGGCAGGGTTCCTGAAGAATGTTCCCGTGGGCAGGCGGGCAGCGAACGGAGCGGGCCGAACGGGGTCGGGCAACACCGATTGGGCGGGAAACCAGGGGTTCCCGCAGGACGCGCGCACCATGCAGAAGCCATGTGCGCAGGTCAACACGGGAATGGGGATGGCGGCCCGGCTTTCCACGCATTTTGGGGGCGCCGTCTCCACCGCAATCCGCGGCGTAATTCCGGTTGACGGCGTGGGGTGGTCGGCCCAACTGTAGCGCTCGGCATTTTATGCATGTGCGAATTATGCATGTGCGAACTGCTGCCCCGTTCGCCGTCCATCCGTCCGTCAAGGTTCCCCGCCCATGGATTCCCTGAAAGCCGCGCTCGACCGCCTCTCCAAGTCCGTGGATCGTCTGGAGCATGCCGCGTGCGCCCGCGAGGAACGGGTGGCTAAGCGCGAGCAGGAACTGAGCGAGTCCCTCCGCGAGGCCCGCATCGAACAGGCGCGCGCCCAGGAGAATGCGGAAACCGTGTCGAAGCGTCTGGAGGCGGCGATCGGCCGTCTCGAAGCGGTTCTGGAGAATTGAGCCATGGCCCAGGTGGAATTCGAGGTGAACGGGCGCGCCTACCGCGTCTTCTGCGAGGATGGGCAGGAATCGCGCCTGCGTGAACTGGCCGCCTTCGTGGACGCCAAGCTGAAGCAGGTGACCGGCGGCGGAAAATCCGGGTCGGAGGCGCAGATGCTCATCCTGACCGCCATCGTCATGGCCGACGAGATGCAGGACGTGATGGCGGGCCGCGGCCTCGCCCCTCTGTCCACCGTGAACGAGGCCGAGGTGGCCGCCGCCGTGGACAATGTCGCTTTGCGCATCGAAGAGGTTGCCGCGCGGCTCGAGCGCGCCTAAGTTAGTTCTTGGAAGGTCGCTGCCTGGTTCGTCAGGTCGCAATAATCCCCAGGGCCGATAATCTTAGACTCTCGGGAGCTGTCCCTGTCCGGACCGTGGTCCGGGTACACGGCGCCCACCTGCTCTGCAGGTCATGGAGGATAAGCAATGCCAACGGCCAAGGCGGCACCTTCCGCCTCTCCCGTGATTTTCCCCGACGTTTCCAGGCGACGATGACCGACCCGCGCGCGGCCAAGGACGCCGCCCGAGCCCAGGCCCGCGCCCGGCGCGATTCCCTCAGCGACGACCAGATGCGCGCTTTTGCCGCGGATGCTCTGCGCGACCGCTTCCTGGAGGAGTTGGTTCGGCCGGGGTTCATCGCCGACGGACCGGTTGCCGGTTATTGGCCGCTCGGTTCGGAACTCGACGTGCGGCCTCTGCTGCTCCATCTTAGGACGGGCGGGCGCTCCATCGCGCTTCCGGTGTCCGGACCGCGCGGGCAGGCGTTGACCTTCCGTGACTGGGACCCGGCGCTGCCGCTGGCCGCCGGCCGCTACGGCATCCAGGAGCCGGGCGCCGACCGGTTCGAGGTGGTGCCGGCGGTGCTTCTGGTGCCGATGCTGGCCTTCGACCGCAGCGGGCATCGGCTGGGTTACGGCGCCGGCTATTACGACCGGACGCTGGACGCCCTGCGCGCGATCCGTCCCGTCCTGGCGGTCGGGATGGCCTTCGCCGCACAGGAGATCGACGCGGTGCCCCACGGGGCGCACGACGAGCGGCTCGATTGGATTCTGACGGAGCGCGAGACGCTCCGCTTTACGCACTGAAGGTTGGGGACGATGCGGCTTTTGTTTCTGGGCGACGTGGTGGGGCGGTCGGGACGCGACGCGGTGATCGCGCACATGCCGATGTTGCGCGACCGGCTCGACCCCGACCTGACCGTGGTGAACGGCGAGAACGCCGCCGGCGGCTTCGGCATCACGGTGAAGATCGCCGAGGAGTTCTTCGCGGCCGGCGTGGACGTGGTGACGCTGGGCAACCACAGCTGGGACCAGAAGGAGTTGGTCGCGGCGATCGACCAGCAGCCGCGCATCATCCGCCCGCTGAACTATCCGGAAGGAACGCCGGGGCGCGGCTTCGTGCTGCTGCAGGCGCGGGGCGGGCGCAAGGTGCTGGTCATGAACGTGATGCTGCGCCTGTTCATGGACCCGATGGACGACCCCTTCGCCGCGGTGGACCGGGTGCTGCGCGCCCATCGGCTGGGCCCCAACGGCGCCGACGCCATCCTGGTCGACGTCCACGGCGAGGCGACCAGCGAGAAGATGATCATGGGCCATTTCTGCGATGGCCGCGCCTCGCTGGTGGTCGGCACGCACAGCCACGTTCCGACGGCGGACCATGTGGTGATGAAGGGCGGTACGGCCTATCTGACCGACGCCGGCATGTGCGGCGACTACGACAGCGCCATCGGCATGAAGAAGGAGGTCGCCATGGCCAAGATCATCCGCAAGCTGCCGACGGAGCGGCTGAGCCCGGCGGAAGGCGAGGGCACCGTCTGCGGCTGCTACGTCGAGACGGACGACCGCACCGGCCTCGCCACCAGCATCCAGCCGCTGCGGCTGGGCGGCCGGCTGAGCCAGTCCGTGCCGGTGCGGGGCTGAGCGACATCACCGGCTCGGGGCCCGCAGGGCGCAAAAGGGGCGCCCCAATACTGCCATATTGACTTTCTATATGGGTAGGTGTCGTCTCCGGCGCCGAAGGCGTGCGGTGGCGCACAAAGGCTGGTACATGTGTCCCACCGCTTTCCAAGCTGTTTCACAAGACCTTGTCTCTTTGAATCCATCTGGGGCTCGTTCGACGCATGGCCGGTCATAGCCAATTCAAGAACATCATGCACCGCAAAGGCGCGCAGGACGCCAAGCGGTCGAAGATCTTCAACAAGCTCGCCCGCGAGATCACCGTGGCGGCCAAGGGCGGCCTCCCGGACCCGGCGGCCAACCCGCGCCTGCGCGCCGCGATCACCGCGGCCCGCGTGCAGAACATGCCGCGCGACCGCATCGACCGCGCGATCAAGCAGGGCACGCCCGGCGGTGGCGACGACGCGAACTACGACGAGGTGCGGTACGAGGGCTACGGCCCCGGCGGCGTCGCGCTGATCGTCGAGGCGCTGACCGACAACCGCAACCGCACGGCGTCGGAAGTGCGCTCCGCCTTCACCAAGTACGGCGGCTCGCTGGGCGAGACGAACTCGGTCAGCTTCATGTTCAGCCGCGTCGGCGCGATCTACTACCCGGCCGCGGCCGCGGCCGCGGACGCCGTGTTCGAGGTGGCTCTGGAAGCCGGCGCGGAGGACGTGGCGTCCGACGAGAACGGTCACGAGGTCACCACCACGGTGGAGAATTTCGCGATCGTGCGCGACGCGCTGGAGGCCAAGTTCGGCGGCGCGGAGAGCGCGCGCCTGACCTGGAAGCCGCTGAACACCGTCGCCCCGTCCGAGGACGCCGCGGCCAGCCTGATGAAGCTGCTGGACGTGCTGGAGGACAACGACGACGTCCAGACCGTCGAAGGCAACTTCGACATCTCCGACGAGCTGATGCAGAAGCTGACGGCCTGAGTTCAGGGCGCGGAGCGGAGGAAACCGGGGTGCTTGGGCAGGCCGGAAGGAGCGGGGCGGCGCAACAGCCGCTCGTACGCCTGTTGGGGCTGGACCCCGGCCTCCGCCACACCGGCTGGGGCGTCATCGACGTGTCCGGCAACCGGCTGACCCATGTGGCGGACGGCGCCGTCCATTCCGACGACGGCCGTCCGCTGGCCGAACGGCTGTGCCAGCTCCACGAGGCGCTGACCGAGGTGCTGGAGCGCTACCGCCCCGACGAGGCGGCGGTGGAGGAGACCTTCGTCAACAACAACGCGGTCTCCACGTTGAAGCTGGGGCAGGCGCGGGCGGTGGCCCTGCTGGTCCCGGCGCTGGCCGGGCTGTCGGTGGCGGAATACGCCAACAACATGGTGAAGAAGGCCGTGGTTGGACAGGGGCGGGCCGACAAGACGCAGGTGCAGGCCATGGTGCGTCTGCTGCTTCCCGGCTGCGCCATCACCACGCCGGACGCCGCGGACGCGCTGGCCGTGGCGATCTGCCACGCGCATCACCGGCAGTCCCTTCTGTCCTGGACGCCGACCTCTCCCCTCTCCCCCCCGGGGAGAGGGCAGGGTGAGGGGGGGCAACTTCTGGCGCGCGGCAAAATCGGCGGCGTTCCCCCCTCACCCCAACCCTCTCCCCGGGGGGGAGAGGGGGAGTGGGGAGTCCTGGCGCAAAAGAAGCCGTCCGAGGTTCAGACCGTTCGGGCGCGTCAGTTGCGGCGTGATTCCACGGACGTCGAAAAGTTGCTGTGGCAGCGGCTGCGGAACGCCCAGATGGGGGCAAAATTCCGCCGTCAGGAGCCGATATTGGGATTTACGGTGGATTTCGTGGCCCACGACCATCGTCTGGTCATCGAACTGGACGGTGGACAGCATGCGGATCGCGTCGAACAGGATCAGCGCCGGACCCGCATGCTGGAGCAGGCGGGTTTCCGCGTGCTCCGCTTCTGGAACAACGACTTGAACGAGAACCTGGACGGGGTCCTTGAAACGATCAAGGCCCGTCTCGACGAAACAACCATTCTGCGGCGCCAACCGTCCGGTAGGGAGTCACTTCCATGATCGCCAAGCTCACCGGTGTCGTGGATTCGGTCGGGACCGACTGGGTGGTGGTGGACGTCAACGGGGTCGGCTATCAGGTCGCCTGCTCCAACCGCACGCTGTCGCGCATGGCGGTGGGGGAACGGCGGGCGCTGGTCGTCGAGACCTTCATCCGTGACGACCGGATCACCCTCTACGGCTTCGCCGATGCCGGCGAGCGCGACTGGTTCCGGCTGCTGACCACCATCCAGGGCGTCGGCTCGCGCCTTGCCCTGTCGATTCTCGGCGTGCTCGATCCCGACCAGCTCACCCGCGCCATCGCCGCGCAGGACAAGACGGCGCTGACCCGCGCCGACGGCGTGGGGCCGAAGGTGGCCGCGCGAATCGTCAACGAGTTGAAGGACAAGGTGGGCAACCTCACCCTCGGCGCCTCGGCCTCCGCCGCTCCGGCGGCGGGCGGCAAGGCGGCGCCGGCGGCGGGCGGCCCCGACAACATGGTCATGGCGGACGCCGTCTCGGCCCTCGTCAACCTCGGCTACGGGCGGTCGGAGGCGTTCGGCGCCGTCGTGGCCGCCGGGCGCAAGCTGGGCGACGGGGCCGGCGTGTCGGAGCTGATCCGCCATGGCCTCAAGGAACTCAGCCAATGACCGCCGACCAGAACGGCTCCGATCCCGACCGGCTGGTGCAGCCGGGGCGGGGCGCCGGCGACTCCGGCGAAGCCTCGATCCGCCCGCTCTCGCTTGCCGAGTTCATCGGCCAGCGGCAGGCGCGCGAGAACCTGTCGATCTTCATCCAGGCCGCCCGCTCGCGCGGGGAGGCCCTGGACCATGTGCTGCTGTTCGGGCCGCCGGGCCTGGGCAAGACGACGCTGGCCCAGATCGTCTCGCGCGAGCTGGGGGTGGGCTTCCGCGCCACCTCCGGCCCGGTCATCGCGCGGGCCGGCGACCTCGCCGCGCTGCTGACCAACCTGCAGCCGCACGACGTCCTCTTCATCGACGAGATTCATCGCCTTAATCCCGCCGTGGAGGAGGTGCTCTATCCCGCGATGGAGGATTTCCAGCTCGACCTCATCATCGGCGAAGGCCCGTCGGCGCGGTCCATCCGGATCGACCTGCCACCCTTCACGCTGGTCGGCGCCACCACGCGTTCCGGCCTGATCACGCGCCCCCTGCGCGAGCGGTTCGGCATTCCCGTGCGGCTGCAATTCTACGAGCCGGACGAGCTGGAGCTGATCGTCCGCCGCGCCGCGGCCGTGTTCAACATGCTCATCACCCCGGAAGGGGCGCGGGAGATCGCCAACCGGTCGCGCGGGACGCCGCGCGTGTCGGGGCGGCTGCTGCGCCGGGTGCGCGACTTCGCCTCGGTCGCCGGCGTGCCGGAGGTGGACGCGCGCATCGCCGACGCCGCCCTGACCCGGCTGGAGGTCGACCGGCTCGGCCTCGACAGCATGGACCGGCGCTATCTCGGCATCATCGCCAACAACTACAACGGCGGCCCGGTGGGCGTGGACACGTTGGGCGCCGCACTCGGCGAGCAGCGCGACGTGCTGGAGGAGGTGGTGGAGCCCTACCTGATCCAGCAGGGCTTCCTGCAGCGGACCCCGCGCGGGCGCATGCTGACCGACCAGGGCTTCCGCTATCTGGGCCTGAACCCGCCCGCGGCGCCGACGCGGCAGTTCGATCTGCTGGACCGGCTGTCGGAGGCCAACCCGGACCCGGAGGACGGCGATGCCTGACGCGGCCGGGACGGCGAATCTCTCGGGCTGGTTTGACGAGAACGCGCAGCACAGGCTGCGCTTGCGGGTCTACTACGAGGACACGGACGCCGGGGGTCTGGTCTATCACGCCAACTACCTGCGCTTCTTCGAGCGGGCGCGCACCGAGATGCTGCGGCTGACCGGATTCACCAACGCCGGGCTGGCCGAAAGCGACGGTGTGTCATTTGCGGTACGACGGGCGGAGATCGATTTTGTCGCTCCCGCAAAGCTCGAGGATACGCTTGAAGTGGTGACGCGAATCACCGATACCGGCGGTGCCTCCTTCGCAGTTGCACAACTTGCCCGTCGCGACGGCCGTGACCTCGCGCGGGCGGTGATTCAGCTGGCGATGATCAATTTGGCCGGTAACCGGGCCGGACGTCCCGCGCGCCTTCCGGCGCCGGTCCGCGAGGCGCTCATCGATTTGTACAAAAGGCAGAAGCGAGACTGACTGCGATGGATCTGAATTCCGCCCAGGTGGCCGGGGCCGCGGCGAAGGCCCACGACATCACGATGTGGGGCCTGTTCTGGCAGGCCGACCTGATCGTCAAGGTCGTGATGCTGATGCTGCTGGTTGCCTCGGTGTGGTGCTGGGCCATCATCATCGAGAAGCTGATGCGCATCCGCCGCCTGAACGCGCAGGCGGACGCCTTCGAGGAGAGCTTCTGGTCGGGCGGTTCGCTGGACGCCCTGTACGACCGCATCGGCCAGAACCCGACCGATCCGATGTCGGCCACCTTCGCCGCCGGCATGCGCGAATGGCGCCACGCCGCCGACCGCGGCATCGGTTCCATGAAGGGCTCGCTGCAGCAGCGGGTGGAGCGCGTCATGTCGGTGACCATCGGGCGCGAGATGCTGCGCGCCGAGCGCTACATGACCTTCCTGGCGTCGGTCGGTTCGACGGCCCCCTTCATCGGTCTGTTCGGCACGGTGTGGGGCATCATGAACTCCTTCACCTCCATCGCCGCGTCGGGCAACACCAGCCTCGCCGTCGTCGCCCCCGGCATCGCCGAGGCGCTGTTCGCCACGGCGCTGGGTCTCGTGGCCGCCATTCCCGCCGTGATCTCGTACAACAAGTTCACCACCGACCTCGGCCGCTACGCCGACCGGCTGGAGACCTTCTCGGGCGAGTTCTCGGCGATTCTGTCGCGCCACCTCGAGGAGCGGGGAGCCGCCTGACATGGGAGCCCAGCTCGCAGGAAAGGGCGGCCACGGTCGGGGCCGCCGCCGCGGATACCGCGCGATGGCCGACATCAACATGACGCCCTTCATCGACGTCATGCTGGTGCTGCTGATCGTCTTCATGGTCGCCGCACCGCTGCTGACCGTCGGCGTGCCGGTCGATCTGCCGAAGACCAACGCCGCTCCGCTGGAGGCGCAGAAGGACCCGCTGTTCGTGACCGTCCAGTCCGACGGCCGGGTCTATGTGCAGGAAACGGCGGTGGAGACGGCCAACATGGTGCCGCTGCTGATCGCCGTGACCAACAACAACCCAGACGCCCGCATCCTGGTGCGCGGCGACGCGAAGATCGCCTACGGCAAGATGCTGGAGGTGATGGGCACCATGAGCGCCGCCGGCTTCAAGAAGGTCGGGCTGGTCGCCGAGATGCCCAGCGGGCCGGGCGCCACCGGGCCGCGCGTCGGCGGCTCGGCGCAGCGCTGAGACGCCACGGCGAGTTGAAGGCTGACCCATGCGCAAACCCCTGATCGCCTCGGCAACGCTGCACGTCGCGCTGGTCGCGCTGTTCGTGCTCGGCATGCCGCCCAGCGATCGCAAGCTGGACATCCCCGAGTCCATCCCGATCGAGATCGTGGACATGGGCGAGGTGACCCAGGCCGCGCGCGTCGACAAGGGCGAGCCCAAACCGTCGGCGCCCAAGCCGCCGGTCCCCGAGGCCAAGCCGAGTCCGCCGGCTCCCGCGCCGCCGGAACCGGCCAGCGAGCCCCCGCCCCCGCCGCCGCCCCGGCCCGAGCCGAAGGTTCCGGAGCCGCCCAAGGTCGCCCAGGTGACGCCGCCCCCGGCGCGCGAACCGCCGCCGCCGCCCAAGCCGGCGCCACCCCCGCCGCCGCCCGATCCGGAGCCGGCGCCGGTGGTCAAGCCGCCCGAGCCCAAGCCGGAACCGAAGCCGCAGCCTCCGAAGCCGGAGCCGCCCAAACCGGAACCGCCGAAGCCTGAGCCTCCCAAGCCCGAGCCCCCGAAGCCGGAGCCGAAGAAGCCCGAGCCGCCGAAGCCGGAACCGGCCAAACCGGAACCGCCCAAGCCCGAGCCCAAGAAGCCCGAGCCGGCCAAGCCGGAACCGCCGAAGGCCGAACCGAAGAAGCCGGAAAAGCCGCCGGAGAAGACCGACGCGCTGGCCGACCTTCTGAAGAACGTTCAGAAGAACGCCCCGGCCAAACCGGCGGCTTCGGAGAGCAAGGCCGACGCCAAGCCGACCCAGAACGCCGCCGCATCGGCGGCGCCCTCGGGAGCCGCCAAGGCGGTGAACGGTCCGGACAAGCCGTTCAAGCCGTCCGGGCGCGCCATCGACGGCATCCGCGGGGCGGTGAGCAAGAACTGGAACTTCGACCCGGGCCGCAAGGACGCCGGGAACATGCAGGTGGAGATCATCGTTGAGCTGGGCCGCGACGGTTCGGTCCTCAACGCGACGATCAACGAGAGGTACCGCTCCCGCTACATGTCGGACGCGGCCTTCCGGGCATCGGCCGACGCCGCGCTGCGCGCGGTGAAGCGGGCCAGCCCCCTGCCCATCAGCGAGTTCTCCGGCGACTTCACGCCCGCCCGGTATGAAGAGTGGCGTTACTTCGTGTTCAATTTCGACCCGAGGGACATGTTCTGACCATGACGAAGAAGACGAGGCTTCTGCTGAAGGCCGCCGGTTGCGCCGGCGCCCTGCTGCTCGCCCTCGGCGTCGCGGCGCCCGCCCCGGCCCGCGCCGAGGTGCGAATTGACATCACCAAGGGCGTGGTCGAGCCGCTGCCGATCGCCATCACCAGCTTCGCCGGTGCCGGCGGGCGCGAGGCGCAGGTCGGCTCGGACATCTCCAAGGTGGTCGCCGCCGATCTGGAGCGGTCGGGCCTGTTCCGTCCGCTCGACCCCAAGGGCTTCCTGCAGACCCCGGACCAGCTCCGCTCCGGCGAGCCGCGCTATCAGGACTGGCGCGCCGTCGGCGCCCAGGCGCTGGTCGCCGGCAACACCACCGCCATGGGCGACGGCCGCATGAAGGTCGACTTCCGCCTGTGGGACGTCGCCGCCGGCCAGTACATGCAGGGGCTGAGCTACACCGCGACCGCCGACAGCTGGCGCCGCATCGCCCACATCGTCGCCGACGCCATCTACAAGCGGCTGACCGGCGAGGAGGGCTATTTCGACACGCGCATCGTCTATGTGGCCGAATCCGGTCCGGCCAACGCGCGCAAGAAGCAGCTCGCCATCATGGATCAGGACGGTGAGAACCACCAGTTCCTGACCGACGGCAAGAACCTCGTCCTGACGCCGCGCTTCTCGCCGGCGACCCAGGAAATCACGTACATGTCGTACTTCAACAAGAAGCCGCGCGTGTACCTGTTCAACATCGACAGCGGCCGCCAGGAAGTCCTCGGCGACTTCGTCGGCATGACCTTCGCCCCGCGCTTCTCGCCGGACGGCAACAAGGTCATCATGAGCATGGCGCAGAACGGCAACACCGACATCTACGCCCTGGATCTGCGCACCCGCCGCCAGACCCAGCTCACCGATTCGCCGGGCATCGACACCGGCCCCAGCTATTCGCCGGACGGCCAGCGCATCGTCTTCGAGTCGGACCGCGGCGGCAGCCAGCAGCTCTACATCATGGGCGCGGACGGTTCGGGGCAGAAGCGCCTGACCTTCGGCGAGGGCCGCTACGGCACGCCGGTGTGGTCGCCGCGCGGCGATCTGATCGCCTTCACCCGCCAGCGCGGCAGCAACTTCGCGCTCGGCGTGATCCGTCCGGACGGCACCGGCGAGCGCATCCTGACCGAGTCGTTCCACGTCGAAGGCCCGACCTGGGCGCCGAACGGCCGCGTACTGAGCTTCTTCCGCGACGTTCCGGCCGGCGACGGCCGCGGGCGAAGCGCGAAGCTCTACACGATTGATGTGACGGGCGCAAACGAACGCCGTGTGATCACTCCGCTCGACGGCTCCGATCCCGCATGGTCGCCCTTGATTCCCTAGTGGAGTAGCCCTATTTTGCGCGCGCAAGAACGACGCTCAAGACGAAGGCCGGAGGTCGGTACTTCCGTCGGGGTCTGGCGGAAGTCGGCGGCGTTCTTCCTTCACAATCCGGTCAAAACATCTCGTGTCGCTTAGGGGGTCATTTAACATGCGTATCAAGTATCTGAGCCTGATCGCCGCCGTCGCTCTGGTTGCCGCTTGCGAAACCGCTCCGAAGGATGCCGGCAACGCCAACGCCACTGGCGCCGCCACGTCCAGCCAGATCCGCCCGGGCTCGCAGGAAGACCTGGTCGTCAACGTCGGCGACCGCGTGTTCTTCGGTCTCGACCGCTACGACCTGGCTCCGGAGGCTCGCGCCACCCTGGACCGTCAGGCGTCCTGGCTGAAGCAGTACCCGAACGTCACCGTGACCGTCGAAGGTCACGCCGACGAGCGCGGCACCCGCGAGTACAACCTCGCCCTGGGCGAGCGCCGCGCCAACTCGGTGAAGAACTACCTCGTCGCCGGCGGCATCAATGCCTCGCGCGTCAAGGTCATCTCCTACGGCAAGGAGAAGCCGGCGGTCCTCGGCTCGAACGAGGCCTCCTGGGCGCAGAACCGCCGTGGCGTGACCGTCGTCGACTAACGACGGCGCCCCCGGGTTCCAAGAGAAACGCCGCTCCGGAGCGATCCGGGGCGGCGTTTCTCTTTGAGGTGTTGGGGACGGCCGGGCTGTTTCGTCGTGGCGGACGCAGAACGCAAAAAGCCACGCAAGCCGGCCAACGGCTGCGCTTCAGCATTCTCAAAGAAAAAACGAAGGGGGAGGATGGTGCTGCCAGAGAGGATTGAACTCTCGACCTCTCCCTTACCAAGGGAGTGCTCTACCACTGAGCTACGGCAGCGCCGGGACGGTGTCGCTGGCCGGGAAGAACTTGCGGCCAACCGTCGAAGTGGCGCGGGTTATGCCACAGGCTTTGCTCCGATGCAAGCGGTGAAGTGCCTTTTCAGCAAAGAAAAATAGGCGGGAAAATCCCCGCCCATGGTCACGTCCGCTTCCCCGTCGCTCAGTCGGAACCGCCCTGGTTCAGCGCCCCGGCCTCGCCGCCCGCCGCGGCGTTGCCGAAGGCGCTCGGCGGCGGCAGGACGGCCTCCGCGCGGAAATCGGGGACGATGTTGGACAGGATCGTCATCACCCGCTCCGCATCCCCAGCCCGCGCGGCCGATTCAAGCTCGCCCAGCGCGCGGTTGATGAGGGCGTAGTCGATCACGCGGGGGGAGGCGAGGAACACGCCGTCGGCCTCCGTGCGCGTCGGAGCCTCCGTCGAGGTCAGGATCTCCTCGAACAGCTTCTCGCCGGGGCGCAGGCCGGTGAACTCGATCTTGATGTCGTGGCCGGGCCGGTAACCGGCCAGCCGGATCATCTGCCGCGCAAGGTCGACGATCTTCACCGGCTCACCCATGTCGAGAACCAGCACCTTGCCGCGCTCCTCCACACGGGCCACGCCGTGGGCCGATGCCTGGAGCACCAGCTCGACCGCCTCACGCACCGTCATGAAGTAGCGGCGCATGTCGGGATGGGTGACGGTCAGCGGGCCGCCCTTGGCGAGTTGGCGGGTGAACAGCGGCACCACCGACCCGCTGGAGCCCAGCACGTTGCCGAAGCGGACCGTCATGTAGCGGGTCGCCGTCTCACTGCCGTCGCGCGGCGGCAGCATGTCGAGCGCCTGGCAATAGCACTCGGCGAAGCGCTTGGTGGCGCCCATCACGCTGGTCGGGCGGATCGCCTTGTCGGTGGACACCAGAACCATCGCCTGACAGCCACCCGCCCGCGCCGCGTCGGCGACGTTGCGGGTGCCGATGACGTTGGTCAGGGCGCCTTCCGCCGGGTTGGCCTCCACCAGCGGCACATGCTTCAGCGCCGCGGCGTGGAAGACCATGTGCGGGCGCTGCGTTTGGAACAGGCGGAAGATGCGGTCGCGGTCGCGCACATCGGCGATCACCGCCTGGAGCGCCAGGGCGGGGAAGCGCTCCCGCACCTCCATCTCGATGCTGTAGAGGTTGAATTCCCCGGCATCGACGAGGGTCAGCGTCTCCGGCTGGAGGGCGGCGATTTGGCGGACCAATTCGCTGCCGATGGTGCCGCCCGCTCCGGTGACGACGACGCGCCGCCCGGTGACGAGGCTGGCGATGGCGCCGCGATCCAGCACCGCCTGGGGGCGGCCCAGAAGATCCTCCAGCGCGATCGGGCGCACCTCGATCTTGCCTTCGCCCAGCGCCGACTTGAACTCGGTCAGGCTGGGCAGGCGGGCCATGGACAGGCCGAGCGATTCCGCCTGCTCCAGCAGGTCGCGCAGCACGGTGCCGGTCACGTCGGCCTGACCCTTGGCGACGATCAGGCGCTGCGGACGGTCGCCGCGCTGCGCCAGATCCTCGACCACGCGGGGCAGGTCGTCCGGGCCGCCGAGGACGGGCACGCCGCGGATGGCGTGGCCGATGCGCCGGTTCTTGTCGTCCAACAGGCCGACCACGCGGTAGGCGGCGCCGGCGTTCTGGTCCAGCGAGCGGATGAACAGCTCCGCCGCGTCGCTGACGCCAAGCAGGAGCACCGGGATGCGCGGCACACCCCCCGCTTCCCGATCGTGAAGGCCGAGACGGCGGTCTTTCAAAAGGCGGTAGGCGAAGCGCGGCCCGCCCAACAGAACGAGCTGCACGAACCACAGGATCACCGGCAGGGACCGTGGCAGGGACTCCAGCCGGGTCAGCAGGAACATGACCGCCAGAAAGCAGAGCACGACCGTCGTGACCGCGCGCAGGAGCTGCGCCAGATCGGGGACGGAGGCGTAGCGCCAGATGCCGCGGTACAGCCCGGAGAAACGGAACACCACCGCCGCGATCAGCACCAGGATGGGCAATCCCGTCAGCAGCGGGTCTCTGTATTCCTGGAACGCCTGCTCGCCCACGCGCAGATACAGAGCCACGACCAGGGCGGCGGCCGTCATCGTCAGATCATGCAGGTAGACGAGGGACGCCCGCGGAGACGGGATACGCATGCGCTTTACCTTAGACTATCGCTTCGCCGGAGCCGTTCCCTTTCGGGAAATCCCAGGCCCATCCTGGCCGTTCAGCCGCGCACAGCTTTGAACCATTCGGCGGTCAGGCGCAAGCCGTACGCGGGGTAGCAGGGCGGGCGCCAGTTCAGCGCGCGGCGGATGGCGCCGTCGTCGATCACCAGCGAGCCGGCGACGCGGTCCAGCATGGCCTCCCGCCGGGCCAGCCGCGCGGCGAGCGCCAGCAGGGACGGCGGCACGGGCAGAAGGCGCGCGGGCTTGCCCAGCGCCTCCGCGATGGCGCGCACCAGCTCCGGGGTGGACATGGGGCGTCCGTCATGGACCAGGAACCGGCCGCCGGCCGCCTGCGGGTGGGTCAGGCACTCCTGGATGGCGTCGGCGAGATTGCCCACGAAGATCAGGCTGCGCCGGTTTTCCAGGGCGCCCAGCGGCAAGGGGATGCCGCGGTCCACCGCCTGCATCAGCCGCAGGAAGTTGCCGCCCACGCCGGGGCCGTAGACCAGCGGCGGGCGGATCACCACGGCTTCCAACCCGGTGCGGGCCGAGATCTCCGCCAGCGCCCGTTCGGCCTCCAGCTTGGAGATGCCGTAGGGGGAGTGCGGATCGGGCTCCGTCTCCTCGCTCAGTTCCTCCGGCCGGCTCTCGTCGGCCAGCGCCTTGACGCTGCTGAGATAGACCATGCGCTTGACGCCCGCCGCCGCGGCGGCCTCGGCCAGCACGCGGGTGCCGGCGGTGTTGACGCGGCGGAAGGCGGCCAGCGGATCGGACTCGCGGTCGCGCATGACATGGACGCGGGCGGCCAGATGGACCACCGCGTCCATGCCCTGAAGGGCGTTACCCCAGGCGGTGGCGGGGCCGATATCGGTAATGGTGACGGTATCCGCTGCCTGTGGAACCGCGACGTCAGGGCGGCGCACCACGGCGCGCACGCTGTGCCCGCGTTCCACCAGCAGGGGAATGACCGTCCGCGCGACGAAACCGGTGCCCCCGGTGACCAGGACGCGCATCACGCCGCCGCCCGCACAGGCCGCGCCAGCAGGGCCAGCAGCAGCACGACCGCAGCCCCCCCCGCCGGCAGCACCGCCCAGCCGTGCGCCAGAGACGCCACGGCCAGCAGCAGCAGCACGGCGTTCAGCGCCAGGACCAGCCGAACCACCTGGGCGTGGTTGCGCCCGCGCTGGATGGCTTTCTGATAGAAATGCTCGCGGTGGGCCTGCCAGACCTTCTTGCCCTCGGCCAGACGGCGCAGCAAGGTGACGGTGGCGTCGGCCAGGAAATAGGCGGGGATGAGCAACGCCGCCACCCACGGCCCCGATGCCGCCAGGGCCAGCAGCAGCCAGCCCAGCGTGAAGCCCAGCGGCACGCTGCCGACGTCGCCCATGAAGAGCTTGGCGGGGTGCCAGTTCCACACCAGGAAGCCCAGCGCCGCCCCCGCCGCGGCCAGCCCATAGAGCGCCAGCGCCGGGTCGAGCGCGCCGAGCGCCGCAACCAGCGCCAGCCCGGCGCCGATGGACGCCGCCTCGCTGCCGGCCAGACCGTCGATGCCGTCCATGAAGTTGAACAGATTCACGAACCACAGCCAGCCGACCGCGGCCACCAGCCGATCCACCCAGAAAGGCAAAAGTCCCTGGAACACCAAGCCATCGCCGGGAAGCGCGCTCAGCCCTGCGACCACCGCGGCAATCTGGGCGAGGAATCGCGGCGCCGGACCCAGCCCGCGCCGGTCGTCCATCCAGGACACCGCCATCAGCGCTACCGTTCCGGCCAGGATGGGCAGCGCCCGCAGCGGATGGTCCGCCGTCATCGCGATGAGCGTCCAGACGGGCAGCAGCGTCAGCATGACGCCCCAGCCGCCGCCGCGCGGCGTCGGAATGGAATGGCTGGAGCGGTCGTTCGGGTGGTCGAGGATCGCCTTGCGCCGCAGATAGGCGAGCACGCGCCCGGTGAACAGCCAGGACAGCGCGAAGCTGCCGGCCAGGGCGAGGAACAGGGCGAGGCACAAGGCCAGGGAGCCGCTCATGAAGCCTCCGCGACCGGGGCCGTGCCGGGCTGGGTGGACGCCAGCAGCCGATGGTACAGCTCGACCGTCTTCGCGCCCACCCGGTCGGACGCCATGTCGGATTCGACCAGACGCCGGCTGGCGGCGCCGAAGCGCTGGCGCAGGGCGGCGTCGCGCACCAGGGCTTCCAGTGCGTCGGCCAGGGCTGCGGCGTTATCGGGCGGGACCAGCAGGGCGTTCTCGCCGGCGTGCGCCACCTCGCGGCAGCCCGGCACGTCGGTGGCGACGATGGCCCGCCCGCAGGCCGCGGCCTCCAGCAGGCTCTTCGGCAGCCCTTCGCGGCGGGAGGCCAGCACGGCGATGTGGCAGCGCGCCCAGATCTGCCGCACGTCGGCGCTGTGGCCGGGCAGTTCGACGCCGGGCAGGGCGGCCCAGCGGTCCAACTCGCCCTGCGTCACGGAGGTCGGGTTTTCCGGATCGGGCGTGCCGGCCAGCAGCAGCCGGACGTCCAGCCCCTTGGCCCGCAGGGTCTGCTGCGCCTCGACCAGCGGACCGACCCCCTTGTCGGCCAGCAGGCGGGCGACGCAGCCCACCGTCACCGGTGGTTCCGGCGGCTCGGGCAGCACTTGATAATGGGCGGTGTCGACGCCGGAGCCGCGGATGATCCAGGCGCGCTCGTCGGGCAGCAGCCTGGCGGCCACCAGCGTCTTCCGGTCGTCCTCGTTCTGCAGGATGGTCACGCTGTTCGGGCGCTTCAGCACGCTGCGCAGCAGCGGGCGGGCCGCGGCCCCGGCGATGCGGGACTTCAGCCCGCCGGTGCCGAGAAAGGCGGAGCCCAGCCCGGTCAGCGCGTTCACCACGGCCGGCACCCCGGCCAGCCCGGCGGCCAGCCCGCCCAGCAGAACCGGCTTCATGGCGACGTGGTGGACCAGATCCGGCGCTTCCCGCCGGTACAGCGCGGCGATCTCCGCCACGGCGGACAGGGCGCCCGCCGGGTTGATGCTGCGCCGCTGCCAGGACAGGGGAAGCACGCGGAAACCCTCCGCCTCGATGCGGGGGCCGTGCTTGTCGACACGGGTGGCGACGGCGACCTCGAACCCGGCCTCGCGGGCGGCGCGGGCCATGGGCAGGCGGTGGGACCAGAAATACCAGTCCTCCGTCACCAGATAGATCAGCTTGCGGCCGGCGTGTGTGGGTCGGGTGCTCACGGGACGGGCCTCAGGCAATGCCGTGATAGTCCTTGTACCAAGCGATGAAGCGGGGCAGGCCGACGTCGATCGGCGTCTTCGGCTCATAGCCCAGGTCGCGGCGGCTCGCCTCGATGTCGGCGGTGGTTTCCGGCACGTCGCCCATCTGCAAGGGCTCCATGACCTTCACCGCCTCGCGGCCCAGCGATTCCTCGATGATGCCGATGAAGCGCATCAGGTCCTCGGTGCGGTTGTTGCCGAGGTTGTAGACGGTGTGCGGCGCGCCGTTGGCGTCGGGCTTGGCCGGACGGTCCAGCGTAGCCAGGACGCCCGCCGCGATGTCTTCGACAAAGGTGAAGTCGCGCTTCATCCGCCCCTCGTTGAAGACGCGGATCGGACGGCCCGCCATGATCGCGTCGGCGAACAGATAGGCGGCCATGTCCGGACGTCCCCAGGGGCCGTAGACGGTGAAGAAGCGCAGGCCCGTCGCCGGAAACTTGTAGAGGTGGCAGTAAGCGTAGGTCATCATCTCCGCCGCCTTCTTGGTGGCGGCGTAGATGGACATGGGGGAGTCGACGCGGTCCTCCACCGAGAAAGGCATCTTCTTGTTGGCGCCGTAGACGGAGGAGGTGGAGGCGTAGACGAAATGCTGCAGCTTCGGCATGCGCCGCGCCGCTTCGAGCATCGCCACCTGCCCGGTGACGTTGGCGTCCACATAGGCGTAGGGGTTCTCCAGCGAATAGCGCACCCCGGCCTGGGCGGCCAAATGCACGACGCCGGTCCCTTCCGCGAAGTCGGGGGCCAGCGCCTCGATGGCGGCGCGGTCGGACACGTCGGCCTTGACGAAGCGGAAGCCGGGGCGGGCGGCAAGGCGGGCCAGCCGCGCCTCCTTCAACGCCACGGAATAGTAGTCGTTGAGGTTGTCGATCCCCAACACCGTCTCGCCGCGATCCAGCAGGGCCGCCGCGACGTGCGAGCCGATGAAACCGGCCGCGCCGGTGACCACGATCGTCATATCCACCATCCTTGACGGGCCTGCGCCGGCCAGACGCTTGCCTTTAAAAAAGTCACGCGCGCGCGCGTCAACAGCCCGTCTTATGCCCGAGCCGATGCCCGGACGCCAGTCCGCAAAAATCGCCCGCCGCTTGACAGGCGCCGGGCGCACCCGATCTACTGCCGCAACCTTAATCACGTTGCCGAGCCGGACATCCATGCCGCCGAAGAAGAATCCCGCGAACCTCAACCCGCTGCAGCTCAAGACGCTGACCCTCCTTCAGGAACTCGCCCGTCTGGAGCAGAAGCCGGTCGAAGGCGAGGAGGGGGCCTTCCAGGTCACCAACCTGCCGCACGCCCATGGCAACCACTTCCATCTGGGCAGCGCGGTCGTCGCCTCCCGCGACGCCACCGGCCTGACCAACGAGGCCGTCTGGACCATCCTCGAACGCAAGGGCATGCTGCGCCGCGATCCCGGTTACGGGGTCGTGACCGCCGAGGGCATGGCCTACGAGACGGGTCTGCGCGACAGCATCCTGCACCGGTCCGACCACTAAGGGCGAGGGCGCGCACCGTGTGCGGCATCTGCGGCTTCCTGGCCGGCCCGGGCTCCGAGTCCGGCCTTGAGGCCACGGCGCGGCGCATGGCCGACACCATCGCCCACCGCGGTCCCGATGGGGACGGCGTGTGGGCCGATGGGGAGGCCGGGATCGCGTTCGGTCATCGGCGGCTCGCCATCGTCGAGCTGTCGCCGCTGGGCCGCCAGCCGATGGAATCGGCGGATGGGCGTTGGGTGATCGCCTACAACGGCGAGATCTACAATTTCCAGGATCTGCGGGCGGAACTCGAATCCGCCGGCCACCGGTTCCGCGGCCATTCGGACACCGAAGTGCTGCTGGAGGGCTGCGCCGTCTGGGGCGTCGAGCGCACCGTGCGCCGTCTGGTCGGGATCTTCGCCTTCGCCCTGTGGGACCGCCGCGAGCGCACGCTCCACCTCGTCCGCGACCATCTGGGGGTGAAGCCACTCTACTGGGCGCGGATGGGCGGGGCTCTGCTGTTCGGCTCCCAGCCCAAGGCGCTGCGCGCCCATCCGGCCTTCGCGGCGGAGATCGACCGCGACGCGCTGTCTGCCTATCTCCGCTTCAGTTACGTCCCGGCGCCGCACAGCATCCACCGGGGCGTCCACAAGCTGGAGCCGGGCAGCATCCTGACCGTCCGTCCGGGGCGCGAACCCGAGCGCACCGTCTATTGGGACGCCGGTGCGGCGGCACGGGCCGGCATCGCCGACCGGCTGTCGCTGTCCGACGCCGACGCGACGGACGCGCTGGAAGCGCTGCTCAAGGACGCGGTCGGGCGACAGATGATGGCCGATGTGCCGCTGGGCGCCTTCCTGTCCGGCGGGATCGACAGCTCCACCGTCGTCGCGCTGATGCAGGCGCAGAGCGCGCGGCCGGTGCGCACCTTCACCATCGGCTTTGGCGAAGACGGCTATGACGAGGCGGTGCACGCCCGCGCCGTCGCCGCCCATCTCGGCACCGAGCACACCGAGCTTCGGGTGGAGGCCAGCCACGCGCTGGAGATCATTCCGAAGCTGGCCGACTGGTACGACGAGCCCTTCGCCGACAGCTCCCAGATCCCGACGCTGCTGGTGTCGGAGATGACCCGGCGCTCCGTCACCGTGGCCCTGTCCGGCGACGGCGGGGACGAGCTGTTCGCCGGCTACAACCGCTATCTCACGGCACCCGCCTTGTGGCGGCGCATGGCCTCGCTGCCCACCGGGCTGCGGCGCGGCGCCGCCGGGCTGATCCGCGCCGTCCGACCCGCCGGCTGGGACGCGCTGGCCGCGCTGATTCCCGAGGCGCGGCGCCCGCGCCAGACCGGCGACAAGCTGCACAAGCTGGCCGGCGTGCTGGACGCCGCCGGGCCGGACGCCATCTACCGCCGTCTGGTCAGCCAATGGCAGGACCCCGACGCGCTGGTCCGCGGCGGGCGGGAACCCCATGGCCCGGCCTGGGACGACGGGCTGGCCGCGGGCATCCCGGATTTCGTCGAGCGCATGCAGCATCTCGACAGCATCACCTACCTGCCGGACGACATCCTGGCGAAGGTGGACCGCGCCAGCATGGGCGTGTCGCTGGAGGCGCGCGTGCCGCTGCTCGATCATCGGGTGGTGGAGTTCGCGTGGCGCGTGCCGCAAGCGCAGAAGCTGCGCGACGGCAAGGGCAAGTGGCTGCTGCGCCAAGTGCTCTACCGCCATGTCCCGCCGGCCCTGGTGGAGCGGCCCAAGGCCGGCTTCGCCATCCCGCTGGACGGCTGGCTGCGCGGCCCGCTGCGCGACTGGGCGGAGGATCTGCTGGACGAGGGGCGGCTGCGTCGGGAAGGCTTCCTCGACCCCGCGCCGATCCGCGCCTGCTGGGCGGAGCATCTGGCCGGGACCCGCAACAACCAGCACCGGCTCTGGAACGTGCTGATGTTCCAGGACTGGAACCGCCGCTGGGGCAGCGCCGCCGCCCCGGCTCCGCTTGCCGCGAGCGCCGCATGACGACCGACGAGACGACCAAGATTCCCGCTGCGACTCCCGCCGCCCCGCCGAAAAAGGACGACAAGCAGGACCGGCTCGCCGCCCGTCTGCGCGAGAACCTGCGCAAGCGCAAGGAGCAGGCGCGCGGGCGGGAGAAGGACGGCCAGCCGGGCTGACTGTCATTAACCGATGACGCATTTGCCGCATCGGTCCGGTTCCACTCGCACGGTATCGTTGCCGCCGATCCGGAACGGGGCAGGGCAGGGCCATGGCGGTTGAGTCGGCGCGGGCGCGCCTGTGGGGTTATGGCTGCATCGTCGCCTCCGCCCTGTTGTTCGGCATCGCCGGGACGGCGGCAAAGATGATGTTCGTCGCTTCCATGCCGCCGCTGGTCATGATCGCGGTGCGGGCCATGGTCTCTGCCGCCGTGCTGGCCGTGATCATGCTGGCGCTCGGCCGGCCGATCCGGGTGCGGCGGGCGGACCTGCCGTTCCTGGGGGAGCTGGCGGTCTGGCTGACGCTGGTCAACCTGACCTTTTTCTACGCCATCGCCCTGACCAACGTGGCGCTGGCGCTGATGCTGGAATACACCGCGCCCATGCTGATCGTGGCCGCCGGGCTGCTGCTCGGCACCCACCGGATGAACCGGGCGGTGGCGCTGATCCTGGCGGGCAACGCCGCCGGCTGCTTCCTGCTGGTCGGCGCCTACGACCCGGCCCTGTGGTCGGGCAACGCGCTGGGGGCGGCGGTGGGCATGCTCTGCGCCGTGTCCTTCGCCGCCTACAACGTCCGCTGCGCCCACGGCCACCGGCGGGGGCTGGACAGCTGGTCGATGACCTTCTGGCCCTTCTTCCTGTCGGCGCTGTTCTGGCTGCTCGCCACTCCGGCTATTGATTACGCGGCGGTCGAGGTGACCTGGGAGACGATGGGGTTCGTGCTGTTCATCGGCGTCTTCGGCACGGTGGCGCCCTACTGGCTCTATCTGGAGGGGCTGAAGACCATCGAGCCGTTCCCGGCGACGGTGATCGGCATGCTCGATCCCGTCTTCGCCGGGGTGACGGCCTTCCTTCTGCTGGGCGAAACCTTCGAGCCGCCCCAACTGGCCGGAATGGCCGTGGTCTGCGCGGTGATCGTCTTCCTGAAGCGCAACGAATCCGCCGTGCAGGCTATTCCCCGTCCCGCCGCAGAGCCTTCCTGAGCCAGATCTGCGTGTGCCCGGGCGGGTAGCCTTCCATCTCCGCCCACACCGCGTAGCCCTGCTTGCGGTAGAAGCCCGGCGCCTGGAAATCGTAGGTGTAGAGGCGCGACCAGCGGCAGCCGCGTTTCACCGCCTCCTCTTCCGCGGCGGCGAGCAGCCGGGCGCCGAGCCCGCCGCCGCGCCGGCTGTCATGGACCCACAGATAGTCCACATACAGCCACTCCCAGTTGGTGTAGCCGGTCAGCCCGGCCATCAACGCCCCGTCGGCGTCGCGGACGGTGATCATGATCTCCCGCAGGTCGTAGGGGGCGGTGAAGCGCTCGTTGAAGGCGCGCAGTTCGCCGTGGATCTGCTTCACCTCGTCCGGGTCGAGCCGCCCGGAAAGGGAGAGGGTCAGCCCGGCCACCATGCTGTCCCGGGCGCTGTCCTGTGTCACGCGGTCCGTCCTTTCAATTGCGGCGGGAGAAGGGCTTCCATGAGAAAAAGCCTCAATTCCTTCCCTTGAGCGTGCCCGCATGCTCCGCTACAACGCCTGACAGATTCAATCCCCGTAAGACCCGAGACGTCCGCCGACGATGGGCGTGTCGTGGACCCTCGGACCCGCAAGATGGCCTAATCCGCCGGGCTTCGGCCTTTTCGACAGCATCTGACCGGACAAGACAGCTTCATGGACAAGATCCGCATCCGCGGCGGCAAGCCCCTTCACGGGTCGATCACGGTCGGGGGCGCCAAGAACGCGGCGCTTCCGCTGATGACCGCGGCGCTCCTCACCGACGGGACGCTGACGCTCACCAACCTGCCGATCCTCGCGGACATCAACACGCTGTGCAACCTGCTGCTCCAGCACGGCGTCGCGATCCACATGGCCGGGGCGGGCGGGGATTGCGCCGGCCGCGTGGTGGAGTTCACCGCCCGCGACATCACCAACACCACGGCCCCCTACGACCTCGTCCGCAAGATGCGGGCGAGCGTCCTGGTGCTCGGCCCGCTGCTCGCCCGCTGCGGCGAGGCCAAGGTGTCGCTGCCCGGCGGCTGCGCCATCGGCGCGCGCCCGGTGGACCTGCACATCAAGGGCCTGGAGGCCATGGGGGCGGACATCCGCATCGAGGGCGGCTACATCGTCGCCAAGGCGCCGCCGGGCGGCCTGCGCGGTGCCGAGTATGTCTTCCCCAAGGTGTCGGTGGGCGCCACCGAGAACCTGCTGATGGCCGCCACCCTGGCCCGCGGCACCACGGTGCTGGTCAACGCCGCCCGCGAGCCGGAGGTCAGCGACCTCGCCGAATGCCTCGTCAAGATGGGCGCCAGGATCACCGGCATCGGCACCGACCGGCTGACCATCGTCGGCGTGGACCGGCTGAACGGCGCCCGCCACATGGTGGTGCCGGACCGCATCGAGACCGGCACCTACGCCATGGCGGCGGCGATGACCGGCGGCACGCTGGACATCCTGAACAGCCGTCTGGACCTGATCAAGGCGGCGGTGACGGCGCTGGTCCCGGCGGGCGTGGAGTTCACCGAGATCGAGACCAACGGCCAGACGGGCATCCGCGTGTCCCGCGCCAACGGCGAGCTGGTCGGCGTGGACGTGATGACCGAGCCCTATCCCGGCTTCCCCACCGACCTTCAGGCCCAGATGATGGCCCTGATGTGCACGGCGAGGGGTGCAGGCATGATCACCGAGACCATATTTGAGAATCGGTTCATGCACGCGCCCGAGCTGACCCGCATGGGAGCCCGCATCACGGTGCACGGTTCCTCCGCCCTCGTCCGGGGTGTGGAGCGTTTGACCGGCGCGCCCGTTATGGCGACGGATCTCCGCGCGTCGGTGTCGCTGGTCCTGGCCGGTCTTGCGGCGGAAGGGGAGACGACGGTCAACCGCGTCTATCACCTCGACCGCGGCTACGAGCGGCTGGAGGACAAGCTGGCGGCCTGCGGCGCGGACATCGAACGCATCCGGGCGGAGGACGACTGACGGCGTCCTGCGCCCGTGCCCACAGCGAAGGGAAGCCCATGACCGCCACGCCGATCCGCCTGCGCGCCCAGGATGCCGAGGATCTGAAAGTCGTCTCCGCCTGTCTGCAGGACGCCATCCTGCCGATCGGCGACATGTGCTTCCTGCCCGAAGAGGCGCGCTTCGTGCTGGTGGCCAACCGCTTCAAGTGGGAGACGGCGGACCGCCGCCGCCCCGGCCCCACCGCCGACGACGACCAGCTGAATCCCTTCGAGCGCGTCAATTGCGGCGTGCGGATCGAAGGGGTGACGGCGGTCAAGCTCCGCGGCCTCGACGTGAGGAACCGCGCGCAGATCCTGGAACTGCTCTCCGTCGAGGCGGTGGAGGGCGCCCTGGTCCTGAATTTCGCTGGCGGCGCCTGCATCCGGCTGGAAAGCCCGTCCTGGACCTGCTTCGTGGAGGATCTGGGCGAGCCCTGGCCGACCGGCTGCAAGCCCTGCCATCCATTGGAAGACGAACAATAATCGGGAGACCGCCATGAAGGCGCGGGTGAAGTGGGTTGACGGGCGGATGTTCGTCGGCGAGTCCGGCAGCGGCCATGCCGTGATCATGGACGGCGCGCCGGAGGCGGGCGGGCGCAACCTGGGCATCCGGCCCATGGAGATGCTGCTGATCGGCATGGGCGGCTGCACCGGCTTCGACGTGGTGATGATCCTGGAGAAGGGCCGTCAGGCCATCACCGACTGCGTGGCCGAGATCGAGGCCGAGCGCGCCGAGACCGACCCCAAGGTCTTCACCAGGATCCACGTCCATTTCGTGGTCACCGGGCGCGGCCTGGACCCCGCGAAGGTGGAGCGCGCCATCGCCCTGTCGGCGGAGAAATACTGCTCCGCCTCCATCATGCTGGGCGCCACCGCCGCGATCACCCACGATTTCGAGATCGTCGAGGCGCCGTAAGCGCAACGGCGGCGGAACTACGACGGCGGAACCGGCGGGCTCCGGGCGGGTTGGGACAGCGTCGATGCCCGTCCCAGCCCATGGAGCCCCGCCGCCATGCCCACCAATCCCGCTGCCGGCCGGAACCGGCCCGTCGTCGTCGTCACCGGAGCGTCCGCCGGGGTCGGGCGGGCGACGGCGCTCGCCTTCGCGCGGGAATGGGGTGCGGCGGTCGGGCTGATCGCCCGCTCCCGTGACGCGCTGAAGGAGGTGGCGGCGGAGATCGAGCGGCTCGGCGGCACGGCGCTGGTGCTGCCCGCCGACGTGGCCGATGCCGGCGCGGTGGAGGCCGCCGCGGAGCAGGCCGAGCGGGCGCTCGGTCCCATCGACGTCTGGGTCAACAACGCCATGGTGACGGTGTTCGGGCGCATCCGCGACCTGACACCCGAGGAAGTCCGGCGGGTGACCGAGGTCACCTATCTCGGCTCCGTCCACGGCACCATGGCGGCGCTGCGCCGCATGCTGCCGCGCGACCGCGGCCTGGTCCTTCAGGTCGGGTCGGCGCTGGCCTACCGCTCCATCCCGCTCCAGGCCGCCTATTGCGGGGCCAAAAGCGCCATCCGCGGCTTCATCGACAGCCTGCGCTCGGAACTGATCCACGACGGCAGCCGCGTTCGGGTGACCATGGTCCATCTGCCCGCCGTCAACACCCCGCAGTTCGACTGGGCGCGCAGCCACATGCCGCACCGGGCGAAGCCGGTCGGCGCCATCTTCGACCCGGACGACATCGGCCACGCCATCGTGCAGGCCGCGGCGGACCCGAAGCGGGAACACTGGCTGGGCTTCACCACCGCCGAGGCGATCCTCGGAACGCAGGCGCTTCCCGCCTATGCCGACTACCGGGTGGCCTTCACCGCCTTCGAGGGGCAGGAGACGGAGGAGGCGGAAGCGCCCGGCCGGCCCGACAATCTGTTCGAGCCGGTGCCCGGCCTGCACCGCACGCACGGGCGCTTCACCGGGCAGGAGGAGCGCTTGGCGCTGAGCACCACGGGAACCGCGGCGCGCGGCTTCGCCTTCCTTGCCGGTCTTGCGGTGGTTGGAGGGATCGGCTACGCCGCACGGGCGGCGCTGCGGAAGGAGCGCGCCTGACGGCGGGTCACGGACGGCACATCACGGTGTGATCAGCTTCAGCCCGAGGATGCCCGCCACGATCAGCGCGATGCAGCCGAGCCGCAGGATGTCGGCGGATTCCCCGTAGAGCCAGATGCCCAGGATGACGGTGCCGACCGTCCCGATGCCGGTCCACACGGCGTAGGCGGTGCCGAGCGGCAGCGACTTCAGCGCCATCCCCAGCAGGGCGAGGCTGATGACCATCGAGGCGACGGTCAGGGCGGTGGGAATGGGACGGGTGAAGCCCTCCGTCTGCTTCAGGCCGACGGCCCAGCCGATTTCGAAGAGGCCGGCGAAGAACAGGATGACCCAGGACACGGAACACCTCCGATGGATTGGAGGCAGGGTCGTCCCCGCCGAACTCCCCACGCCCGACTCGGTGGTGCCATGGTCGGGTGTGCCATGGTCGGGTGTGCCGTGGTGAGGTCGTCCTCACGGGAGGGCGACCGGGATATAGGGATGCGGGTGGCCCGGTCAAGCCCCGTCCCAGCGGTGGCCGCTGTCGGTCTCGCACAGCATGGCGACCTCGCGGCGGGGGCAGCGGCGGTCGTCCAGTGGCAGGACCGTGAAGGCGGGCGCGAGGCGCTCGCGGGGGGCCGGCTGCGACGGGGAAGGGGGCTGAGTGTTCGGTGCGGTGCGGCGGGTCATGGCGGTCACCAGGGTGGGAGGGTCGTTCGCTCCACTCTAACCATGGTGTTCTCCCCACGCTGTGGCGGGGCTCACAGGGCGGGTTCAGGCCCGTTTGCGCTCCGCCGCGTCCTTGGGCAGAAACAGGCGGCAGGTCAGGACCGGCCCGATCTCGTAGCCGTTGACGCGCGGAAAGCGCTGGGCGACGCGGTCCAGCGCCTCCTTCTGGTTGGCGGCGACGACCAGATAGGCCCGTCCGTCACGCCAGGAGGCGGCCATGGCGCCGCTGGTGAAGAGCGCATCCGGAGCGCGGCGCACCGCCACCTCCCAAATGGTTCCGGGGCGGGCCTCCAGCCGGTCGAAGACGTGGAAGAGTTCCATCGGCGCCTGCTGGACCGCGTCGAGCTGCCGTTCCAGCAGTTCGGCCTGCCGCTTCGACTCGGTCAGCGTCTCCTCCAGACCGCCCAGCTTTCCGCGGGTCGTCTCCAGCGTCTTCCGGGCCTCCTGGACGCGCTGCTCCATGGCCCGGATCTCCTTGTCGGCGGTGGTCAGTTCGTTGCGCGCCGCGCGGACGCGGCGTTCTCCCATCCGGTTCACCAGCACGCTGGCCGCCAGGAGCAGCAGCGACGCGTAGAGGATGATCGCCGTCATGGGGGGACCGGCCGCGCGCCGTCGTTGGCCCCGTTTCCGGCCGGGATCAGCGGAATCGTCTCGGGCCGCGAGGACAGGACGCCGTTGCGCGTGCTGAAAGCGCGCTGAAGCATCGCGGCCGCGGCGTCCGGTGTGTCGGCCCAGACGCGAGCGATGTTCCGGCGCTCCCAGATCACCCGCGCGAACAGCATGCGCCGAGGGTCGAGGCGGGCGAAATCCGGGACGGTGCGCAACTCGCTCTCATAGCGCTGGGCGCCGCTCTGCGCGTCGCCGATCTCGTGCACCAGGGCAATCTTGGACGCTTTCACCGACGCGATCAGGCCGGTCAGGCGCCCGCGCTCGGCGGTCAACCGGTCGATGGACTCCTGCCGGGACGCGCTTTCGGCCTGGGCATCCTCGATCTGCCGGCCGAGGGTGGCGAGGTCGGCGGCCAGGACCTCCAGCTTCCGCCGCGCCAGCGCCTTGCGGCTGCTGGTGGCGGTCAGGCGGGACGCCTCATAGACGATGGCAAGGCCGAGGGCGCCGACGCACAGCACCAGCACGGCGAAGGCGAAGGTGTCCATGTTCATCGTGTCACCTTCCGAACCATCAGCGTCCGCCCATTCCGCCGGCCGTGCCCATCACCCCGGACAGGGCATTCTCGGAACGCCGCGCGGCCTCGAACAGGTGCAGGCCGCGGTCGAATCCCCGTGCCGGACCGCTGCCGAGCGGAGACGCGTCCGTGACGCCGTCGGCCGTTTCCTCCGTGTGCGCCGTCAGCCAGGCGGCGGCGGCATCGACCAGCGGCAGGGGCAACAGCGCCCGAAGCGCCGCACCCAGCAGGGGGTCGCGGTGTGTGTAAAGTCCGGCCACCGCGAAGAGGGCCATCGCCTCCGGCGGGACGCTGCCGTCGGTCATCGCGCCGCGCACGCAGGCCAGCAGCTCGTCGATCTCCATGTCCGGTGCCCGCCCTCCCAGGGCTCGCCACCCGTCCGACAGGCGCAGCGCGGAGGCCAAAGTGTCCACGTCCGTGCCGTCCAAGGGGCGGAGTGCCGCGACCCCGCCGGGAATCGCCAGGGTGCTGGCGGCACGCATGCGATGCGTGTTGACCTCCTCCAGGAACAGGGCGAGCGCGCCGGGGTCGGTGCGCAACGCGTCCAGGACGGCCAGCGACCGCTCCCGCAAGGTTTCGGCCCAGTCGACCATCTCCGGCGAGGCAAGGGCCCGGTCCAGGACGCCGTCGGCCAGCCGGTTCTCCAGGCGGGTCTCCACGGTGACCGGCAGGGCGTCCATGCGCCGCGACAGGGCCGGCCACCAACCGGCGGTGTCGATGACGCGAATGCAGCCGGGCAACGGGTCCGCGATGGACAGCAGGGCCGGATCGCGCAGCATCACCGGCTCCAGCCAGCGCGCCCACAGTCGGCGTGTGTGCGCCCGGCGCCGGCTGGACAGCAGGCCGAGAAGCAGGGCGCGCATGGGCTGGCTGGCTGACCGCTCCGCGGTCCGCGACGAACCGGAACTCTGCTCGAAGCATGACAGGATTCGGCGGAACACCGCGTACCGTCCGACAGACGCGCCGTTCGTGTTCGAACCGTTCACTTCCATGCCGTCCAGATCCCCAGCATTGAGGTTCCCGCCCTTGAGGTCCATGCCCAGATCCATGTCCATACGCGGGCCCACTCCCTCGTTTTCGGAGAGTATAAAAGATTAAGGTAATACTTGGGTATTCATCAAAGGGCAGAATCGGCGCCAATTCGCGCTAGATGGCTCTAAAACATCGCGTTTTGTGACAATTTGATACGGCTCTGGACGGCCGGGCTTAGGTCTCGTACCGCTTTGGTGCCTTTCTGGCCGGTGATGCGGAACCATTAGGGTAGGTCGTGCGTGGAGGAGGCCATGGGCCAGGATAGGGACGAAGGTCTGGACGACGAGCCGCTGTTCGGCCCCGACGACGGGTTTGCCGACGACTCCGCGGCCAACGCCCGACCAGCGGATCCCTGGCCCGTGCTGGTGGTCGACGACGATCCCCAGGTTCATACCATGACCGAGGTGCTGCTGCGCGACTTCGAGTTCGAAGGCCGCCCGTTCGAAGTGGTCAGCGCCCTGTCCGCCGCGGCCGCCCGGTCGCTGCTTCTGACGCGCCCGGACATTCCGGTGGCGCTTCTCGACGTGGTGATGGAAACCGATGACGCCGGCCTGCGTCTTGTCCGCTTCATCCGCGAGGATCTCAACAACCGCCGCATGCGCATCATCCTGCGTACCGGCCAGCCTGGGCAGGCGCCGGAGCGGGACGTGGTCGTCGCCTACGACATCAACGACTACAAGGCCAAGAGCGAACTCACCGCCCAGCGTCTGTTCACCACGCTGGTCAGCGGACTGCGGGCGTGGCGCGACATCGTGACCATCGAGCGGCACCGCCAGGGGCTGGAGCGCATCCTCACCGCCTCCGCACCGCTGTTCGAAACCCGGTCCATGCGCACGCTGGTGGAAGAGTTGGTGGACCAGCTCAGCAAGGTCGTGGACAACAGCGGCGGCGCCGTTCTGGCCTGTCGCATGGTGGACCGCGGCGACGGCAAGACGCGGGCCACGGTGGTCGCCGGCTCCAGCCGCTTCGCGCGTTTCGTCGGACGACCCGCCTCCGACGCGCTGGAACCCGACCTGACCGCCCAGGTGATCGCCGCCTTCGAGACGCAGCAGAGCAATTACGGCTCGGCCCGCTGCATCCTCGCCTTCCGCACGCGGGAGCATGGGACGACGGTCTTCGCCCTGGAGCGGAGCGAGCCCTATCGCGAGGACGACCACCGGCTGCTGGAGCTGTTTTGCGCCCGCGTCATCATCGGGTTCGACAATGTGTGCCTCTATGAGGATCTGGTCGCGCTGAACCAGTCGCTGGAACGGCGTGTTGGCGAGCGAACGGCCGAACTGGCCGCCAACCAGGCCGCTCTGGTCGCCGCCAAGGAGCGGGTGGAGCGTGCGCTGGAAGCGGAGCTGGTCGCCCGCGAGCAGCAGCGCCAGTTCGTCACCATGGTCAGCCACGAGTTCCGCACCCCGTTGGCCATCATCGACAGCGCCGCCCAGATGTTGACCCTGCGGGCGGAGCGGGAGACCCCGGACTCGCTGGAACGGCTGCGCGTCATCCGCAGCAGCGTGCAGCGCCTGACCGGACTGATCGACACGCATCTGACCGACGAGAGGCTGCAGGGCGGAACGCTGAAGGTGCAGCGGGCGGAGGTTGATCTGCCGGCGCTGCTGCGTTCGGTGACCGAACCCTTCCGCACCGCCTACGCCGGTTGCGACTTCCGGCTTGAGCTTGACCATCTGCCGCCGGTGGTGATGGCCGACGGGCATCTGTTGGGAATGCTCTTCAACAACCTGCTGAACAACGCCTTCAAATATTCGGACGGTGATTGCCGCGTCACCGTGCGCGGGCGCACCGAAGGCTGCGTGGCGGTGGTGGAGGTGGCCGACCAGGGCCGCGGCATCCCGCAGAACGAGTTGCCTCTGCTGTTCGAGCGGCATTACCGGGGGGCCGGTTCCGCGGGCGTGCCGGGGACGGGAATCGGTCTGCACACGGTGCGGCAGATCATCCTGTTGCATGGTGGATCGATCACCGCGGAAAGCACGGTCGGGCAGGGCAGCGTCTTCCGCGTCCGCCTTCCCGTGAAAGGCTGATTCCGCATCACCGACCCGCCGGTGTGTGCCGTGATAATCCTTCCAGCGCCGCCGACGGAAATGTAACGTGTCCATAACAAGGCCGGCGCGATCTCAGGACGCGGTCCGGAACATTCAGACGCAACAGACGGCCTCGTCGCACTCCAACGGAAGAACCGTGGACTCCACCATGCTCGCTCAGCAATATGCCGGGATCAAACGGGACCTTGACGAGAAGGGCATCATCTTCTCGTTCAGTGGCTATCTGTCCGAGGGGATACTCTATTCCCTGGGAGAGGCGTTGCGCGAAAAGATGACGTTGGAAGACACCGACGGCCCGACGGTCCGCCGGGTCTTTGCCGTCTTCGTCGAGCAGATGCAGAACATCATCCGCTACTCCGCCGAAAAGGTGACCGGCGCGCGCGAGAAGCCGGTGGAACTCAGCGCCGGCATGGTCACCATCGGCATGGAAGGCGGGAAGGTCTTCATCGTCTGCGGCAACACCGTGTACAACGTCGATGTGCCGCGTCTGCGCGAACGGCTGGAATATCTGAAGGGCTTGGACAAGGACGCGATCAAGACCTATTACCGGGAGCAACTGCGCGAAACTCCAGAAGAGGGCGCGCGGGGCGCCAACATCGGACTGATCGAGATCGCACGCCGCGCCAGCGAACCCATCGAGTATGATTTCCTCGAAATGGACGAAGGCAAAAGCTTCTTCTGCCTCAAGGCTCGGATCTGAGAGCGGCTGTGGACATCCGGACGACCATGGAATCCCTGAAATTGCCGGCGACAGGCCGGACGCCCGAGGTCGATTTCGACTTCGCCCAAGGCGTGCTCCGTCTCAGCGGCGAGTCCTATCCCGACGACGTGGCGACCTTCTTCGGGCCGATCTTCGCAGCGCTCCGCGCCTTCCTGGCCGAGGCGGGCGGTCATCCCATCCGGTTCGACATGGAGCTTCTGTACTTCAACAGCTCCAGCGCGAAGGCCCTGATGAACATCTTCCAGATGCTGGAGACGGCGGCCAGCGAAGGGCGCAGCATCTCCGTCACCTGGTGTTACGAGGAGAACGACGATTCGATGCAGGAGTTGGGCGAAGACTTCTCCGAGGATCTGCATCACGTCGCCTTTACCCTGAAGCAGATTCCCGCAGACGGGGCGTCATGACCTTCAACCTCTTCGCCGCCGAGGAGCAGGCCATCGAGCAGGCCCGCCTTCTGGGGGAGAGGCTGGGCGCTGCCGCGCCCGAACTGCGCGCCGAGTTCGAGGCGCTGGTGGAGGCGTTCCAGCGCAGCACGCGCGAGCAGCGGCGGCTGGTCCGGGTCAGCGACCGGTTGCAGGCGCAGCTCGGCTCCGCCAACCAGGAGTTGGAGCGCCGCCGGCAGGAGGCGGAAACCGCGCTGGCCGACCTGCGCGAGGCGCAGGAGGCGATGGTTCGCGCCGAGAAGCTGGCGTCCCTGGGCGCCCTGGTGGCCGGCGTGGCCCACGAGATCAACACGCCCGTGGGCATCGCCGTGTCTTGCGCGTCGCATCTGTCCGACGCCACCGCAAGGCTGCGCGGGCGTGTCCAGTCGGGGGATCTGAGCAAGGCGGATTTTACCCGCTACGTCGCCACCGCCACGGACACGACGGCGCTGATCCTGACCAATTGCGAGCGGGCGGCCAAGCTGATCGCCAGCTTCAAGCAGGTGGCGGTGGACCGCGCCAGCGCCGAGCGGCGGGTCGTGCATCTCAACCGCTACATCCAGGAAACCCTGGTCAGCTTGGAACCGAAGCTCCGCCAGGGCAAGCACACCATCGCCGTGTCCTGCCCCGACGGGCTGGTGGTGGACAGCTATCCGGGCGCCTTGTCGCAGATCCTGACCAATTTCGTGATGAACTCCGTCACCCACGCCTTCGTCGACGCGCAGGGTGCGGACCGGCAGGGCGGCTCCCTGTCGATCGCCGTGGATGAACCGGAATCCGGCACCGTGCGGCTGGTCTACACCGACGACGGCCGGGGCATTCCGCCGGACCATCTGCCGCGGATCTTCGATCCGTTCTTCACCACCCGCCGCGGCGAGGGGGGCAGCGGGCTTGGCCTGCACATCGTGCACAACCTGGCGGTCGGCGCGCTGAAGGGGTCGATTTCCGTGGACAGCGCGCCGGGGCAGGGAACGCGCTTCGTCCTGACCTTCCCGAAGGACAGGCCCCCCGACGACGCATCCGTCTGAGCGGCGTCAGTTCACCCGCAATTCAGATCACCCGGACGGGGGCGGAGAAGACGTAGCCCACGCCGTGGACCGACTTGACCGGGGCGGTTTCGCCGATCGCGTTCTCGACCTTGTGGCGCAGGCGCCCGACCACCGTGTCAATGGAGCGGTCATCCGGGTTCCAGCGGCGGTTGTAGAGCGCCACGGAGATCTGGTCGCGAGTCGCGGGCTGGCGAGCCTGACCGGCCAGCAGGGAAACCAGCTTCATCTCCATGCTCGTCAGGCTGACGCGCACGCCCGCCGGGCTGGTCAGCGCCCAGGCCGTGGCATCCAGAATCCAGTTGCCCTCGTCCGTCGCGGGCTGGTTGGAAGCCTGCGAGGCCGGCACGGTGGTGGTGGCGCCGCTCGTCTCCAGACGGCGGAGCAGGGCCTTGGCCTGGGCTTCCAATTCGCGCATTTCGACGGGCTTCACCAGATAGGCGTCGGCGCCCAGTTCCAGCCCGACCACCCGGTCGACGGTGGAGCCGCGGGCGGTCACCATGATGATTCCGATGGCGGGATTTTCGCGCAGCCGCGTGGCGATCTTGAATCCGTCCTCCCCCGGAAGATTGACGTCCAGAACAACCAAGGACACCGGGCGTGACGCGATCAGTTCGTCCAGTTCGCGCCCACTTTTCGCTCCGACCGCATCGAAGCCGCAACTGCGCAGGTATTCGATCATGTCACGTCGCAGAGACGCCTCGTCCTCGACGACAACGATCGTAACGGCCGCCATCCCCTCTGCTCCCCCGTTACCGGTGCTTATTGTTCATAGGGCCGGCGCGGAAACTATATGAATCCGAATGGTAGGTCGAGCGACTTCCGCCCGCGACGGTCCCTTGCTGCACCATTACGCAATCCTCACAAGGGTAGTTACGCGATTTCCCACAGTGTGTTCCGTGTCGGGGCCGCGGGATCGCCGGCCAGCCGGACGCGGAAACCGATCATGGTGATG
This sequence comes from Azospirillum sp. P4_B5, assembly GCF_056402275.1. Classification (NCBI taxonomy): domain Bacteria; kingdom Pseudomonadati; phylum Pseudomonadota; class Alphaproteobacteria; order Rhodospirillales; family Azospirillaceae; genus Azospirillum; species Azospirillum sp. P4_B5. The sequence goes on along the minus strand of NZ_JBFUHT010000026.1, from coordinate 58,889 downwards.
TCGTCGCGCTGCGGCCGGTCGCCCTGGAATCCGGACAGGCTGGCCTCGATGCGCTCCCTCTGCCGGTCGAGCGGCAGCGCGCTGCACTCCTCGACCACGCCGTGCAGCCGGCGCTTGCCGAAACTCCGCCCGCGCTCCCCACCGCACTGGTCGGTCAACCCGTCGGTGCAGATGTAGAAGGTCTGGTCGGGCTGCAGCGCTAGGCTGTGGTTCGTGAAGGCCGGGGTGGGGCCGGACGCCCGGTAGCCCAGGCTGCGGCGGTCGGCGCGGATTTCGGTCAATCCGTCGGGTCCGGCGATGGCCAGGGGCAGGCGGGCGCCGGCATAAACGAGCCGCCGTTGCCCCGGCTGGACGTAGCACAGCGCCAGATCCAGCCCGTTGTCGAAGCCGCCCTCCCAGCTTGCCGCGTCGCCGTCCTGGTGCAGCGCCGCCCGCACCTTGTCGTCCACCGTGGCGAGCAGCGCGGCGGGGTCGGCGGCGCCCATGCCGTCCACCACGTTGTTCAGCACGGCGCTGGCCGTCATCGTCATGAAGGCGCCGGGGACCCCGTGGCCCGTGCAGTCGGCCACACCGATCAGGAAGCCGTCCTCGACCTCGCGGTAGTAGTAGAAGTCGCCGCTGACCACGTCGCGCGGGCGCCACAGGACGAAGTGCTGGGCCAGCCCGCTGTCCAGGACCTCCGGCTTCGGCAGGATGGAGGACTGGATCAACTGCGCGTAGTTGATGCTGTCCATGATGCGGCGGTTGATGTCGGCCAGCGCCTCCGTCCGCTCCTGAACGCGGGATTCCAGGGTCTGGGTGTAGTCCTGGACCGTCTCGGCCATGCGGTTGAAGGTCTTGGTCAGGACGCCGATCTCGTCCTCCCGCTCGGTGGCGAGGCGGGCGCCGTAATCGCCGCGGGATACCGCCTGGGTCGCCTGGGTCAGCCGCCGCAACGGGCGGAGCACGACGCGGTTCAGCATGACGCTGATGATGGCGATGGCGGTGACCAGGGACAGCAGAAGCAGCCCGACCACCGGCAGCAGCGCGTCCAGCGTGTTGCGGTGGATCTCCTCCGTCGAATAGTGCAGGCGCAGCGTTCCCACCTGCCGGGTCACCCCGTCGCGCCCGCGCAGATCGATGACTTTCTCGACGGTGGTGGAGTCGGCGGAGGTTCTTGGGTTGCCGGACACCGCCATCGGCTCGCTGTGCCCCGGCTCGAAGACGGAGACGGCGAGAATGGCTGGGTCTCGCTCGCGCAGCGAATCGATGATGTTGCGGACGGCGCGGTCGTCGATTTCCCAGATCGGGTTGGCCAGCGCGTCCGTCTGCATGGCGGCGACCAACTGCGCCCGCTTGGTCAGCGCCGAGAACTGCTGGCGCTCCACCACATTGGCCGACACGGCCACCGCGATCACCCCCACGGCGGCGGCGGTGACCAGGATGACGCTGCCGATGCGGGTGAGCAGCGAACGGTCGCGCCGTCCAACGGCAAGGGAGCGCAGTTCGGTCACGGAGCGATTCCCTGCCGCATCCACAGCGCCGGAAGAGCGCCGCTGCGCTCCAACCGGTCGAGCGTTCCGTTGACCCAGTCGATGCCGAGCGGGCCGTCGCGGCGGACCAGGATGGTGTGCTCGTAGATCTGGTCGGTGCGGTCGGACACCAGGAGTTGCGGCGCCATGTCGGGGTTGGCCTTCAGGAATTGCGCCAGAAAGGAGCGTGTGACGATGGCCAGCGCGGCGCGCCCGGCGGCAACGCTGCGCACGTTGCCCTCATGCGTGACGGTCAGGCGGGTGTTGAAGCGCTTTTCGAGGACCTCCGGGTCGGCGGTCATGCCGGCGAAGGCGTAATGGTAGCCGAGCCGTCCCAGGATCGTCTTGTCGTCCAGCCGGTCGAAATAGCTCTGGTCAACGCCGGGACCGGCCTTGGCGACGAACACCTCCGCATCGTGAAGGAACACTCGAGAGGCATCCACGGGGCGCCCCTTCCAGCCCCAGGCGAGGCTTTCGAAGGCGATCATGTCGAAGCGGCCCCGCTCCATGTCCTCGTAGCGCCGCTGGGGAGAGGTGCGGACCAGCTCGAATCGGAAGTCGCTCTGCTCCGTGTTCAGAAGGTCGAGCAGGGACTGCGTGACACCGCCGCCGGCTTCGGTGACATAGGGCGGGAACTCGTACGCGCCGACCTTGACGGTCACCGGCGCAGCCGTGGAGGCCGCGGTTGCCGCAAGGCCGAACGACGGCAGGCCGCTCGCCGTCACTCCGGCGAGCGCCAAGGCCAGTACCGTCCGGCGGGCAACCGAGTTTGCCATCTTCAGCCCCGATGCTGATCGCACGGCTGTGCGAAAAATCTACGGCATTTTACCAATGTATGCGCGTATGCAGCAATGTTTGTCGTTGAATGCGAACGAGAAATTTCGCCATCAGGCTGCCTCCGTTTCCCGTTCTTCCTCGGCCAACGCGCCGATCTCCTCGCCGCTCAGCGTCTCGCGTTCCAGCAGGGAGGCGGTGATCCGCTCCAGCGCGGCGCGGTCGGCGGCCAGGATGCGCCGGGCGCGCTCCATCCCCTCGTCGGTGATGCGGCGGACCTCCTCGTCGATGCGCCAGGCGGTGCGTTCCGAGCGGACGACGGCGGGATCGTTGCCGGCGTGGGCGACATAGCCGATGGCGTCGCTCATGCCCCAGGCGGTGACCATGCGGCGGGCGAGGTCGGTGGCGGCGCGGAAATCGGCCTCCGCACCGGTGGTGACGGCGTCCGGGCCGAAGACCAGATCCTCCGCCGCGCGCCCCGCCATGGCGACGGCGATGTCGGCGAGCAGCTTGGCGCGCGACACCGACACGCGATCGCCCTCCGGCAGCCGCACCACCATGCCCAGCGCGCGGCCGCGCGGGATGATCGTGGCCTTGTGGATTGGGTCGGCCTCCGGGCAGCGGATGGACACCAGCGCGTGACCGGCCTCATGATAGGCGGTCAGGCGCCGCTCATGGCTGGAGAGGGCGAGGCTGCGCCGCTCGTTGCCCATCAGGACGCGGTCCTTCGCCGCCTCGAAGTCGGCCATGCCGACGATGACGCGGCCGTTGCGCGCGGCGGACAGGGCGGCCTCGTTGGTCAGGTTGGCCAGCTCGGCGCCGGAGAAGCCGGGCGTGCCCCGCGCCACCGTGCGGACGCAGACGTCGGGGGCGAGGTGCAGCCGGCCGGTGTGGACGCCCAGGATGGCCTCGCGCCCGGCCACGTCGGGCAGCGCGACATGGATGTGGCGGTCGAAGCGGCCCGGCCGGGTCACGGCGGGGTCCAGCATCTCCGCGCGGTTGGTCGCGGCGATCACCACCACCTCGCCGCCGCCCACGCCGCCGTTCACGATGCCGTCCATCTCGACCAGGAGTTGGTTCAGCGTCTGCTCCCGCTCCGAATGGGAGTTGGATTCGCCGCGCTTGCCGGCCAAGGCGTCGACCTCGTCGATGAACAGCAGGCAGGGGGCGGCGGCCCGCGCCGTCTTGAAGACGCTACGCACCCGCGCGGCACCCAGCCCGACGAACATTTCGACGAAGTCGGAACCGGAGACGGTGAAGAAGGGCACGCCGGCCTCGCCCGCCGCGGCCTTGGCCAGCATGGTCTTGCCGGTGCCCGGCGGGCCGACCAGCAGGATGCCCTTGGGCACGCGGGCGCCGGCCATGGCGAAGCGGCGCGGGTCGCGCAGGAACTCGACGGTCTCGCGAAGCTCGTCCTTCGCCTCGTCCACCCCGGCCACATCGGCGAAGACGGTGCCGGTGTCGCGCGGGCGGACACGGGTGGCCCGGCTGCCGCCGAGGAACTGCCCGCCGCTGAGCAGCAGCGCGCCGATCAGCAGGCCGATCACCAGGAAGGGCGCCAGCTTCTCCAAAACCGAGACGGTGCCGGAGACCAGCCCACCGGCCTCCTCTTCGAAGGCGATGGCGATCTTGCGCCCGCGCAGTTCCTTCAGCAGGTCGTCGGTGACCGGAACGACGACGCGCAGCCGCTGGCCGTCCGGCGTCACGGCGTGCGCCCCGTCGCCGCGGAAGGTGACCGAGGCGATGTCCCCCCGTTCGGCCGCCGCCACCAAGTCGCTGTAGGTCGCGACCTCCTCGGCGCCGTCCCGCGCGTAGTCGGTCCAGGCCGCGAAGGCGAACCAGCCAAGCAGAAGCGCAGCAACAACGGCGGCGGCGATCAGATACTTTTTCGGGATCGGCGGCATGGCGTCCTACGAAGGCGGTGAAAACCGTTTCCGGCACATCATCGTCATTGATGAAGGCGCCACCGCCCCACATCAACCGCATTCGGTCCAGGACTTTTCTTTGACCTAAAAGTGACGAGAGGGTTAACGGCCTGGAGTCACTCCAGGCCGGCCTTCTTGCGCACGTCGTAGCTGCGCGTCCTGGACCATTCCTCCATGAACTTCACCAGCTCCGCGTCAGGCGGGTCGGGGAGGACGACCTTCAGCTTCACATACTGGTCGCCGGCCTGCTTGGTCGTCTGGTTCATGACGCCCTTGCCGCGCAGCCGCAGGGTGGAGCCGGTGTTGGCCCCCGGCTGGATCTTCAGCGCGACCGGACCGCTGACGGTGGGCACGCGGATGGTGGCGCCGAGAACCGCTTCGTTCAGGGTGATCGGCACCTCGACATGGATGTCGGAGCCCTGACGGGTGAAGAAGGGGTGCGCCTCGACATGGACCTCGACGATGGCGTCGCCCGCCCCGAAGCCGCCCGCGCCGGGAAGCCCCTGGCCCTTCAACCGCAGCTTCGCCTGATCTTCCGTCCCCGGCGGAACGGCGACGTCGATGCTCTTGCCGTTGGACAGGCTGATGCGCCGCTTGGTGCCCTGGGCCGCCTCGACGAAGGGCACGGAGACCGAATAGTTGATGTCGCTGCCCCGCGAGCGGGAGCCGCTGCCGGAGGCGCCGCCGGCAGCGCCGCCGCCCGCCCCGCCACGCTTGCGCCCGCCGCTGAACAAGTCCGAGAACCAGTCCTCGCCGCCGAAGAAGGAATCGTCACCGGCACCGCTGTAGGCGCGGCTGCGCCCGGCGTTGGCGCGGGAGCGGCCACCGAAGCCATGGTGCCGCTCCTGGCCGGAGGCGTCGATCTCGCCGCGGTCGAAACGGGCGCGCTTGTCGGAATCCGACAGCAGCGTGTAGGCCGCCGAGATTTCCTTGAAGCGTTCCTCGTTCGCGGCGTTGCCGGGCTTCAGGTCGGGGTGGAACTCCTTGGCGAGCTTGCGGTACGCCTTCTTGATGTCGTCGGCGCTCGCGGAGCGGGGGAGGCCGAGGATTTGATAAGGGTCACGCATGCTTTCCACGGACAGAGTTATTCCACCCCGAAGCCCGGGGATAAGGCGTTACGAATTGGCGACGATCTTCCACGTACCGTCGGCCTGTTTGCAAGCGGTTCCGTAGGCCAATTCGGTCTGGCTCCTTGTGGTTACCGTTTGATGGAACTCCCGGCAATACTGACCGGCGTTGTTGTAGCCTTCGCGCGTCGTGGTCAGCGAGCCGTAATGGCCCGTCGCCGGGTTGGTCCAGCCCACCTTGTCGCCGATCGGGGCGGCATAGGCGCGCTTGGCCGCGGTTTCGGCGGCGGCGGCGTCCGACGGCTGGATCGCGGCGCCGCCGATGAAGGCACCCAGCAGCGGGCCGGTGCCCGAGGAGGCGACCTTGCCCGACGCGTTGCCATAGGTCGACGAGATCCGGCCGCCGACGGTCTCCGCGTTCTTGGTGGCTTCCTGCGAGGTGCTGACGCAACCCGCAAGCAGGGCGACCGCCATCGCCGCCGGGACGAGCTTCTTCACGAACATCGATGCTGCCTCGAAAGGTTGGGAGCCGGCATGCCTTGCTTCTGGCGCACCGGTGGACACTCATATATGCGAGGCTATCCTATCTGTGAATTGGGCATATTTGTGAACTGGGAAGACGCCGTGACCGGCGCCGAAACCCAACGTTGAAACTATGGGCCTACGGCCGCGCGACGAGGGGACAATGAGCGAATCCAACGACCGGGACCCGTACGCCCTGTTTCAGGACTGGATGGACGAGGCCACCCGCAGCGAAATCAACGATCCCAACGCCATGGCGCTGGCCACGGCCGACGCGCAGGGGGCGCCGTCGGTGCGCATGGTGCTTCTGAAGGGTGTCGATCCGCGCGGATTCGTCTTCTACACCAACACGGAAAGCCGCAAGGGCGAACAACTCCTGGCCAACGCCAACGCCGCGCTGTGCTTCCACTGGAAGACCCTCAAGCGCCAGGTCCGCGTCGAGGGCGCGGTGGAGCCGGTGTCCGACTCTGAAGCCGACGCCTATTTCGAAAGCCGCCCGCGGGAAAGCCGCATCGGCGCCTGGGCGTCGCAGCAGTCGCGTCCCCTGGAGGGACGGTTCGAGTTGGAGAAGCGGGTCGCCCAGTTCGCCGCCAAGTTCGGCCTGGGCGCCGTTCCCCGCCCGCCGCACTGGACCGGATTCCGCATCCTGCCGCGGCGAATCGAGTTCTGGCAGGACCGTCCCTTCCGCCTGCACGAGCGGACTCTGTACCTGCGCGAGGGCGACCCGGCGGCGCAGGAGACGGCGCGCTGGACGACGGAGCGTCTTTTCCCGTAAAGGACCGGTGTCGTCATCACATAAGAAGACGCTGATGAGCGAAGCGCGTTCGCACCGGCTGCGCCGGTACGCCACCTACGCCAGCGTGTCGGTCTCCCTCACGCTGATTCTGGCGAAGTTGGCGGCCTATCTGGCGACCGACTCGGTCAGCATCCTGTCGTCGCTGATCGATTCCAGCACGGACATGATGGCCTCGGTGGTGACACTGCTGGGGGTGCGGACGGCGCTGCGCCCGCCGGACGAGGCGCACCGCTTCGGCCATGGCAAGGCGGAGGCGCTGGCCGCGCTGGCCCAGGCCGCCTTCATCGGCGGCTCCGCCCTGTTCCTGACCATCGAGGCGGTGCGCCGCCTCGTCACCCCGCAGCCGGTGGGCGAGGGGGCGGTGGGCATCGCCGTGATGCTGCTGTCCATCCTGCTGACCGCCGGCCTGATCACCTTCCAGCGCCATGTGGTGACGGCCACCGGCTCGGTTGCGGTGGGGGCGGACCGGCTGCACTACTCCGGCGACCTGCTGATGAACACCGCGGTCATCCTGGCGATCCTGCTGACCGGATGGACGGGGGTCAACGCCTTCGATCCGCTGTTCGGTCTGGGGATCGCGGCCTTTCTGCTCTACGGCGCCTGCAAGGTCGCGAAGGAAGCCCTGAACGTCCTGATGGACCGGGAACTGCCGGCGGAGGAGCGGGAGCGCATCGCGGCGCTGGTGATGGCGCAGCCGGACGTTGCGGGGATGCACGATTTGAGGACCCGCAGCTCCGGCATCGGCGCCTTCATCGAGCTTCACCTGGAACTCGATCCGACGCTGACGGTCGCCAGGGCGCACGACATCACCGACCGGGTGGAGAACCGCCTGAAGGAAGCCTTCCCTGGTGCCGAGGTCCTGATTCACCAGGAACCTGCCGGATTGCAGGACGAACGGCTGGATCAACGAATCGCCGACGGACGCGTCATCGAGGACGATGCGGACTGACGCTTTCTCCGCCTTCGGTTGCGATCAGGTTGCCAACGCGCAATAATTGAGCATATTGCCCATTGGAATGACCCTTCCTCCGTTGCGCAATTGTAAGGGTTCGGTAATAATTGCATTGGATTTTAGCGCTCTGCGCATTCTTGTGAAACGGATGGCGGGAAAATGGACAGTGCGTTCGGCGGCCGCTCTCATCTGATCGCGGACATTGCCACCGAAGCGGGCAATCTCGGCATCGAGATCGCGGACATCGCGGGCCATGTGGAGGAGGTCAACGGCCGCCTCGGCCATCAGGCCAACGTTTTCGCGCAGTTGCGCGGCACCGGGAACAAGATGTCGGAGAGCACGCAGCGCATCTCCGCCGCCGCCACCGTGGCGCGTTCCGTGACCGAGCAGGCCCGGCAGGAGGTCGAATCCTCCCACGACCGGGTGCAGCGGTCGATGGACGACATCCATGCCCTCGTCGCCGCGGTGGGGGGCATCGAGGGGCAGATCGCCGGCCTTCAGGAGGCGCTCGACCGTGTGGGCCGGGTTGCCAAGGAAATCTTCGTCATCGCCAAGCAGACCAACCTGCTGGCGCTCAACGCGACCATCGAGGCGGCCCGCGCCGGTGAGGCCGGGCGCGGCTTCGCCGTGGTGGCGAACGAGGTGAAGGCCCTGTCCAAGAAGACCAGCGAGGCGACGACGGAGATCGACGCCACGCTGAAATACCTCAACGACCAGGCGCAGCGCCTGATGGCCGAAAGCGCGTCCAGCGCCGGGAAGGCCCGCGCGGTGAGCGAGGGCACCACCGCCATCGGTGCCGTTATCGAAACGGTCGGTCGGGCCATGTCGGAACTGAACGGCGAGACGGACAAGATCGACGCGGCCTCCTCCGAAATCGGTGCCAACTGCGAGGAGCTGCAGCACGAGATCGACGACCTCGCGGTCGGCGTGCAGCTGTCCAGCGACAATCTGGCCCAGGCGCGCGACCGCGTGAACACGCTGGTCGGGATGAGCGAGCGGCTGATCGGCATCACCGCCGAGCTGGACGTGGAGACGGTGGACACGCCCTTCATCCGGCTGGTTTGCGACGCCGCGTCGCGCATCTCCGCCGATTTCGAGGATGCGATGTCGCGTGGCGAGGTTCGCGAAGGCGACCTGTTCGACAGCAATTACCAGCCCATCCCCGGCTCCAACCCGCAGCAGCACATGACCCGTTTCACGGAGTTCTGTGACCGCATGCTGCCGAGGGTGCTCGATTCGCTGCTGGGGCAAAGCGAACGCATCGTCTTTTGCGTGGCGGTCGATTCCAACGGCTACCTGCCGACCCACAACCGCAGGTTCAGCCAGCCGCAGGGGGCCGACCCGACATGGAACGCGGCCAACTGCCGCAACCGCCGCATCTTCAACGACCGTGTCGGTCTGGCCGCCGGGCGCAGCACGAAGCCGTTCCTGCTTCAGACCTACCGGCGCGACATGGGGGGTGGCCAGTACGCCCTGATGAAGGACGTGTCCGCTCCGATCACCGTGCGCGGACGCCATTGGGGTGGCCTGCGTCTGGCCTACAAGGTCTGACCCGGGGCCGGGGATCTGCATACCGGGGGATGACATTGCGCCGCAGGGGGCGGCGCTGTTCCGGTCGGCATTCTGTGTTGCGGATTTGTGATTGCGTCGATTCAATGCGGTTCGGGTGGGTTGCGGATGATTGAGTGAGCCGATGAATGGCTGGTCGGTCATCCTTGGGGGTCGTCACCGATAATCCTTGGAGGTGATGTTCATGCCCGAGCGTATCGTGGCGTTGTCGCGCGCCGTGTCCGACCTTGCCACGCGCAAGATGGACGAGATCCAGGCCGTTACGAACACGACCAAGATTCTGGCGCTCAACGCCCTGATCGAGGCGATGCGTGCCGGGGAGGCCGGCCGCGGATTCGCCGTGGTGGCCCAGGAGGTGAAGGCCATCTCGGAGCGGATCACCGGCATCGGCGGGGAGCTGCGTGCCCAGATGGCGGTGCAGACCGACGAGTTGAACACGCTCGGCAATCGCCTGGTCTCGCAATTGCGCGGCGGGCGTCTCGCCGATCTGGCGCTCAACATGATCGACATCATGGATCGCAATTTGTACGAGCGGTCCTGCGATGTGCGGTGGTGGGCCACCGACAGCGCCGTGGTGGATTGCGCCGCCGATCCGTCCGAGGCCAACCGGCGCCACGCGGCGCAGCGGCTGGGCGTCATCCTGGGCGCCTACACGGTCTATCTCGACCTCTGGGTCGTCGATGCCAAGGGCGTGGTTCTGGCGACCGGACGGCCCGACCGCTACCGCCGCCCCTTGGGCGGTTCGGTCGCGTCCGAATCCTGGTTCCGCGAGGCGATGGCGACCCGCAGCGGCACCGATTTCGCGGTGGCCGACATCGGCGCCAACGATCTGCTGGACCGTGCGACGGTCGCGACCTACGCCACGGCCATCCGGGCCGGCGGTGAGGAGGACGGCCCCGTCATCGGCGTGCTGGGCGTCTTCTTCGACTGGCAGAGTCAATCCCAGGGCGTGGTCGGCTCCGTCCGCCTGACCGACGAGGAACGCTCCCGGACCCGCTGCCTTCTGGTGGACAGCCGTCACCGCGTGATTGCCGCCTCCGACCGCAGGGGTGTCCTGACGGAAAGTTTCCCCTTGCGCACCGGCGGCCATGGGCACGGCAGCTATTCCGACGATCAGGGGCGCGTGGTCGGTTTCGCCGTGACGCCGGGCTATGAAACCTACAAGGGACTCGGCTGGTTTGGAGTGATCGTCCAGGATTCGGCCAGCTCTTGCAAATAGGCGTATCGGATTGCAGCAATTCGAATCTTTTGGGGGTGCTGTCTGAAATGTTGGCGAAACACCGCTGTGGTGCAGTTGAGCCACGGAAAGGTGTTTCGCATGCAGGCTCTCGGGCAAATCGTGATCGTACCGGAACAGGAAGACGACCTCGTCGCGGAGGCGATCCGCGACGTGCGTGTGGCGGACGTCATCGATCAGGCCACGAAGGACCGGCTGGTGGATGGACTGACCGTTCTGAAAGCCGGGCTGGACTGTCCCGACACGGGTTGCACCGGATGCTTCCATCGCCGGTCCTGCGAACGCTTCATCGAAGGCATCCTATGGACCAGTTGACCCAGGGTCACCGACTTGGTCCAATCCGGAAGGGGACGGGCTCCCTCTTTGGAACCGGCGGGGCTGTGACGGTCGTCACCGCGTAAACCGAAAACCATGCTAAAATGCCGTTTTAACGGTCCACGTCCGCGATTTGGTGCGGTGGTCCGGAGATCGGTGTCTCGAGGTCGGCATGGGCTTTTCGGTGACCTTCTGGGGGGTTCGGGGCACGGTCCCTTGCCCGCTGCCGTCCCATATGGGCTTCGGCGGCAACACGAGTTGCGTGGAGGTCCAAGCGGGCGGCCAGCGCATCGTCATCGACGCCGGCACCGGCATCCGCATGCTCGGAAAGCGCCTGTTGAAGGAGGGCGCCGCCGAGGCGACCCTGCTGATGAGCCACACCCACCTCGACCACATCTGCGGCTTTCCCTTCTTCGTTCCAGCCTATACCAAGGGCTTCCATCTGCGCATCGTCTCCGGCCACCTGAAGGGCAACCCGGGCATCGAAGCGACCATGGCGCGGCAGATGGAGCGTCCCCTGTTTCCGGTGCCGATGCGCACCATGGGAAGCAACATCGTCTTCGACGAGATCACGGCGGGCGACCGTTTCGCACTGGGCGAGGGGGTGCAGGTCCGCACGGCGCTGCTGAACCATCCGGACGGCGCCACCGGCTACCGCATCGAGCATCTCGGCAAATCCTTCGCCTATGTGACCGACACGGAGCATGTTCCCGGCCATCCCGACCGCAACATCCTCGACCTGATCGACGGCGCCGACCTCGTGCTCTACGACAGCACCTACACCGACGAGGAGTGGCAGAATCGCATCGGCTGGGGCCACTCCACCTGGACCGAGGGCGTCCGATTGGCGCAGGCGGCGGGGGTCAAGCAACTGGTCCTGTTCCACCACGACCCCGACCATGACGACGCCGCCATGACCGCCATCGAGGCGGCGGCCCAGGCGGTCTTCCCGGACTGCTTCGCCGCGCGGGAAGGGATGACGGTCACGCTGGCCTGACCTCGGCGTTGCGCCTATGGCCTGAACCTGGGCCGGGCCGTTATAGAGGGGCTTTCTCCACCCCGCAGCGAACCCCCCATCCATGCCCATTTCCTTTCTGGCCGTCCCGCCCATGATGCTGACGGTCGTCACGCTGTTCGTCGTCACCTATGTCGGCATGGCGCTGGGGCGGTTCCCCGGCCTGCGCATCGACCGCACGGGTATCGCCCTGGTCGCGGCGATCTTGTTGCTCGCCATCGGGGCGTTGGAATCGGGGCAGGTGACGGAAGCGATCGACTTCCCGACCTTGTTCATCCTGTTCGGGCTGATGGTGCTGTCCGCCCAGTACGCGGCCAGCGGCTTCTACGACTGGTGCGCCCTGCGGGTGGCGCAGGCGGCGCGTTCCCCGGCGCGGCTGCTGGCGGTGACGGTGGCGGTGAGCGGCGGCCTGTCGGCGATCCTCGCCAACGACGTGGTGGTCTTCGCCATGACGCCGATGCTCTGCGTCGGGCTGCTGGCCCGCCGGCTGGACCCGCGGCCCTACCTGATCGGTCTGGCCGGCGCGGCGAACGCCGGGTCGGCGGCGACGGTGATCGGCAACCCGCAGAACATCCTGATCGGCCAGATGGGCCATCTGGACTTCTGGCGCTTCCTGGCGGTGTGCGGGGTGCCGGCGCTGGTCGGCCTCGTGGTGGTGTATCTCGTGGTGTGGCTCGCCTGGCGGGGCCGCTTCGGCGAGCCGGACGATGGCGCGGCCGGGCAGGGCGGGGCGGAGCCGGTGACGCTCGACCGGGCGCAGCTCGGCAAGGCGGTGGTGGCCACCCTGGTGCTGCTCGGCCTGTTCACCACCGACCTGCCGCACGAGATCGGCGTGCTGCTGGTCGCCGGGGCGATGCTGATCAGCCGGCGGCTGGCCTCGCGCGGGATGCTGGGCATGGTGGACTGGCATCTGCTGGTCCTCTTCGCTGCCCTGTTCGCCATCAACCACGCGCTGAAGCTGACCGGCCTGCCCGCCGAGTTCGTGTCGGGGCTGGAGGCCGCCGGCTGGCTGCCCGACCGGCTGGCGGTGATGACGCCGCTCGCCCTGGCGGCCAGCAACAGCATCGGCAATGTGCCGGCGGTGATCCTGCTGCTCGCCGCTTGGCCGTCGCCGCCGGAGGGGGCGCTCTACGGGCTGGCGATCCTGTCCACGCTGGCCGGCAACCTGCTGATCCCTGGCAGCCTCGCCAACATCATCGTGGTCGAGCGGGCGGCGGCCTCCGGCGTCCGGCTCGGCTTTGTGGAGCACGCCCGTTGCGGCATCCCGATGACCCTTTTGTCGATGGGGTTCGCCGTTTTGTGGTTGTGGGGCACCGGCTGGATGCGTCTGAGCTGATTTTTCTCCTTATGGGCTATGCGAATGGTGCCGCCCCTCTCCGTCCGGGGCATTGCCCTCTCGTTGCAAAGCAAAAAACTTGGGGAGGCCTTGAGGCACGGACGCCCAAGCATTGATGCCCAAGCTCAGACGAAGGACGGAAACCGCATGTCAGAAGCCCAGACGCCCCGGACGCCGGACACCGGAGCCGAGGAACGGCCTCGGGAAACGCCCTGGGAGACGCCGGTCGTCGCGGTGGTGGTCACCCACAACCGTCTGGCCCTGCTGAAGACCTGTCTGGCGGCCATCCATGGGCAGGAGCCGCGGCCCGACCGCATCGTCGTGGTGGACAACGGCTCCAGCGACGGCACAGCGGAATGGCTGGCCGAACAGCGGGCGGCGGTGCCGGAGCTTCTGGTGGTCCGGCAGGCCAACATCGGCTCCGCCGGCGCCTATCACACCGCCTTCGCAACGGCGCTGGAACTGGGCGCCCGCTGGATCTGGAGCACCGACGACGACGGCATCCCGGCGCCCGGCGCGCTGGCCGAGCTGCTGCGCCAGGGCGAGCGGCACGACCTCGACCTCGTCGGGCCGACCGTGGTCGCGGCGGAGGACCGCGGCGATCTGGCCTTCACCATGCAGGGCTTCACCAAGGCCGACGCCTTCGCCGCGGCGGCGCAGGACGGCATCGTGCCGGGCGCCATCGCGCTGTTCAACGGGACGCTGCTGCGCCGCCGCGTGTTCGAGCGGATCGGCAACATCAAGCGCGAGATGTTCATCTGGGGCGACGAGTGGGAGTTCACGTTGCGCGCCCGCCGGGCCGGGCTGCGCGACGGTACGGCGGTGCACGCCCTGCACGTCCACCCACGCAACCGCCGCACCCAGCGCCCGCTGGCCGGCGGCTTTCTCGGAACCATCGAGGAGATGCCGGAGAACCGTGCCCCCTATTTCTTCCGCAACATGGGCTACATCCACGCCACCTACGAGCGCAAGTCGATCGCCCGCATGATGGTCAAGTACACGCTCTACTACCTGCTGCACCGGCGCGCCGACGTGAAGGGGCTGAGCGACTTCTGGACCCATTACCGGGCCGGCCTGCACAACCGCTATCCGCAGGACCTGCAGGCGTCCCCCACGGCCGCCGCCCCCGCCGCTCCGCCCCCGTCCGTCCCGAAAAGCGTTTGAGGGGGGCCGCATGTTCAGGGACTTCACCCTCGACGGGCGGGCGGCGTCGCGCGCCGAATCCGTCTATGTCTGGCCCGCCGCCTTGCTGATCCTGGTGGCGGCCTCGGTCCCCGTCTGGATGTTCGAGATTCCGGCTCTGGGCGACTACGTCAACCACGTCACCCGCATGTACGCCCTGGCCCATCTCGACCAGGACCCGGCGCTGGCGCAGTTCTACATGGTGCGCTGGGCGATCATCCCCAATCTGGTGATGGACATCGTCGTGCCGCCGCTGGCCAAGTTGATCGGGGTGCACACGGCGAGCCGGCTGTTCGTCACCGCCAGCTATCTGGTGCTGGTCACCGGGTCCATCGCGCTCTACCGCGCGGTGTGGGGGCGGGTGGAACTGGGGCCGCTGGCCGCTGGGCTGTTCCTCTACACGCTGTCCACCTACATGGGCCTGTTCAACTACCTGTTCGGGCTGGGGCTGGCGCTGTGGGGCATCGCCGGCTGGATCGTGATGCGGGAGCGGGCGCCCTGGCAGCGTGGCCTGGCCTCGCTGGGCGTCGTGCTGCTGCTGTTCATCTCGCACCTGTTCGCGCTCGGGCTCTACGGGCTGACGCTGCTGTCCTTCGAGGGCTGGCGCCTGTGGCGGAGCGGCGGCTGGCGCGCGCCGCGGCGGGCGCTTCCGGACGCGCTGGCCTTCGGGCTGCCCTTCCTGGTCGTGCCGCCGCTGCTGCTGATGAGCCCGTCGTCGGGATTCGCCGACGCGGTGCTGTGGGTCGGCACGGCGAAGCTGATGGGATTCGACTTCCTGTTCGGCGGCTACGCCGACACGGTCGGCTACGTGACGGGCATCGCCGTCGGGCTGGGCATCGCCTGGGGGCTGTGGAGCGGGGCGCTGCGGCTGCATCCGGTTGGCGCCATCACCATCGCGCTGGGGCTGGTGGTCTATGCGGCGATGCCGCTGGTCCTCTTCGGCTCCTGGTTCGCCGACAGCCGCCTGCCCATCGGCATCGCCTTCGTCGCGCTGGGTTTCGTGCGCTGGGAGCTGGCGACCTCGGCCCTGCGGGCGGGATTCCTCGCGGTGGTGGTCGCTCTGTCGCTGCTGCGCAGCGCCGACGCCGGGGTGGGGCTGGCCAGGGTGGACCCGCTGCTGGAGGAGGTGCGCCAGTCCCTGCAGCGGATCGAGCCGGGCAGCACGGTGCTCGCCACCTACGCCGACGAGACTCTGCACAAGTCGATCTTCCGCGCCACCCAGTTCACCGACGACCGCGCCCTGTCCTTCGGACTGCACCACGCGCCGGTGCTGGCGCTGATGGAGCGCTCCAGCCTCGTGCCCATCGCCTTCACCCATCCGGGCAAGCAGGTGCTGCTGCTGAAGCCGGACTATGCCGACCTGGATGGTGATTTCACCTACATGCCGCGCATCGGCTACGTCGCCGACGCGGTGCGCCAGCCGGGTCTGCGCGACAACCATTACTGGGCCGACTGGCCACGGCGCTTCGGCTACGTCTATGTGCTGTTCAGCGAGCCGGGCCGCGCCAATCCGGTGCCGGAGCATCTGACGCTGGTGCAGGAAGGGCGGTACTTCCAGCTTTACAAGGTGAAGTGAGGCGGGCGGTCGCCCCCACCCTAACCCTCCCCCGCTTTGCAGGGGAGGGGACTGCCGCCGCTTCCCAGAAGGCACCCTCCCCTGCAAAGCGGGGGAGGGCCGGGGTGGGGGCAAGGAGTGCCCTCAGGCCGCCCCTTCCGCGCCGCGGACAAACTGGTCGAACATCGGCTGGATCACCGCCTCGCCGATGTCGCGGGTGATGAAGACGATCTTGGAGCGGTGATCCTCGCCGGGCCATTCCTGAAGTTGGACCGGCGGGTGGAACATGTGCTGCACGCCGTGGACGACGACCGGCAGCGGGCTTTCCTTCACGTTCAGCAACCCCTTGATGCGCAGAAGGTTCTCCCCGCCGGTGGCGATCAGGGCCTCCATGAAGTCGACGAAGTTGTTCCACGGGATCGGCTCGTCCACCACCATGCAGAAGGCGCGGATGTGGTCGTCGTGCCGGTTGGCATCGTGGTGGTGATGGTCGTGTCCGCAGTCGGGGCCGCAGGAGTCGCCATGCCCGTGGTCGTGATGATGGTGGTCATGATCATGGTCATGACCGTGATCATGATGATGGGCCTGCTCGTCGCGGTACGCCTCTTCCCGGAGCCAGCGCGCCACGTCGGGGCTCTTGGTGTCGGGGTTGTAGAGGCCGGCGTCGAACAACTGCTTCGGGTCCACCTCGCCGAAGGCGGCGGGGATCTGCGGGGCCGCCGGGTTGATCGCCGACAGGCGCTGGCACAAGGCGAGCGTCGTGTGGGGCGTGGCGAGGTCGGTCTTGGTCAGCACGATGCGGTCGGCGACGGCGGCCTGCTTCACGCTCTCCGGCTGGCGGTCGAGCTGGTTGGCGCCGTGCACCGCGTCCACCGTGCTGATGACGCCGTCCAGGCGGAAGCGGGCGGCCAGCAGCGGGTCGCTCATCAGCGTGTGGATGATCGGGGCCGGGTCGGCAAGGCCGGTGGTTTCCACCACCACCCGGTCGAACTCCGGGATGTCGCCGCGCACGCGCTTCAGGAACAGGTCGCGCAGCGTGTCGACGAGGTCGCCGCGGATGGTGCAGCACAGGCAGCCGCTGTCCATCAGCACCATGTTCTCCGACGCCTTGGCGACCAGCAGATGGTCCAGCCCGACCTCGCCGAACTCGTTGATGACCACGGCGGTGCGGGCCATGCCGGGATGGTGCAGGAGCCGTTGCAGCAGCGTGGTCTTGCCGCTGCCGAGGAAGCCGGTCAGCACCGAGACGGGCAGGCGGGGCGCCGGCGGGGCGGCGGGGGTGGGTGCGGCGGTCACGGGGTCTTCTCCTGGCAGTCGGTGCATGTGCCGCGCACCTCGACGGTGGGGCGGCTGACCTGGAAACCATGCTCGGCGGCGATGGTGCCGATGGCGGCGCGGATGCGCGGGTCGTCGATCTCCACGGCGTTGCCGCAGGTCTCGCACACCAGGAACTGCCCGGAATGGACGGCCCCCGGCGCCGCGCAGCCGATGTAAGCGTTCAGCGATTCGATGCGGTGGACCAGCCCATGCTCCACCAGGAACTCCAGCGCGCGGTAGACGGTCAACGGGGCGGTGGCCTTGCCCTCGCGCTGGCTGAGGTCTTCCAGGATGGCGTAGGCGCCGCGCGGCTTGTGGCTGTTCCAGACCAGTTCCAGGACCTGCCGGCGGAGCGCGGTCAGCCGCGCGCCGCGCTCCGCGCACAGGGCGTCGGCGCGCGTCAGCGCGTCGGCGATGCAATGCGCGTGATCGTGCCCATGGCGGGAGGCCGGGCCGGCGGTGGGGTTGGGATCGGCGGTCATGGCGTTATCTTATTACATCGCCGGACGCCGACACCAGACAAAGAAGAAGGGCGGCCCTGGATGCGGGGGCCGCCCTTTCAAGGCGCGTCGCTGGGTTATGGGACGGTCATGCGTCCGGTCAGAGACCGATCACGCCGCCGTCCTTCTTGGTGATGGCGACCACCGAGGGACGCGGCGGCATGTTGGGCTTGAAGTCGGGCCAGCGGGTCGCCGGGTCCTCGAAGGAGGAGAGCTTGCCCTTGAAGCCGTCCCACTGGTCCACGCCGTCCGTGGCCGGGTGCTGCACGGCGACGAACAGGGTCCGGTCGTCGGGAGAGAAGCAGGGACCGCACATCTCGGCACCCACCGGCACGCGGTAGAACATCTTGGACAGGCCGCGCAGGTCGCCTTCGGTTTCCACGGCCCAGACGCCGTCGGCGGTGCCCGACGCCTTCTTCCAGTTCTCGCCCTGGTCGGTGGTGACCCACAGGCGGCCGCGGTGGTCCACCGCCGCGTTGTCCGGGCAGGAGAACCAGCCGTTGGCCGAGGTGTCGGCGTGGAACTGCGCGCCGACCTTCTGGTCCGCCGGGTTGCCGCCGCGGACCAGGATCGTCCATTCGCCCTTGGTCGAGGCGTGGTTGCCGCCTTCCGGCAGGATCTCGACGATGTGGCCCCAGCTGTTCTCGGCGCGCGGGTTGGTCGCGTCCACCTGCTCCGGCTTGCGGCGGGAGTTGTTGGTGAGCATGACGTAGACCTTGCCGGTCACCGGGTTCACCTCGATGTCCTCCGGGCGGTCCATCCTGGTGGCGCCCAGCGCGTCGGCGGCGAGGCGGGCGTTGATGAGCACGGTGGCCTGATCGGGGAAGCCCTTCTCGGCGGTCAGCGGGCCCTGGCCGTGGACCAGCGGCAGCCATTCGACCGAGGCGTCGGCCTTGAACTTCGCCACGTAGAGCGTCCCGGTCTCCAGGATGTCCATGTTGGCGGCGCGGTTCTTGGGGTCGAATTTCTTCGCCGCGACGAACTTGTAGACATAGTCGAACCGCTCGTCGTCGCCGGAGTAGGCGACCACGGTGCCGTCCTTGCCGACCGCGATCTGGCAGGCCTCATGCTTGAAGCGGCCGAGCGCCGTGCGCTTCTTCGGGGTCGAGGTCGGGTCGTAGGGGTCGATCTCGACGATCCAGCCGAAGCGGTTGCATTCGTTCGGCTCCTTGGCGATGTCGAAGCGGTCGTGATGGACGCCCCAGTTGTACCATTCGCCAGGGAAGCCGTAGCGCTTCAGCGCCTTGGCGTTCGGGTTGGTGTCCTCGACCTTGCCCCAGAAATAGCCGTTGAAGTTCTCTTCCGCCGACAGCCAGGTGCCCCAGGGCGTCATGCCGCCGGCGCAGTTGTTCAGCATGCCGCGGACCATCGTGCCGGTCGGGTCGTAGTTGGTCTTCATCAGGGCGTGGCCGGCGGCGGGGCCGGTGATGGCGCAGACCGTCTCGCCGGTGATGCGGCGGTTGTACTTGGAAGTCGGGTCCGTCACCCACTTGCCCTTGACCTTGCGGATCTCGATGATGGTGCCGCCGTGGGCGGCCATCTCGATGTCCACCAGCGCCTTGGTCATGCGGGCGAACTTGCCCTTCTGCTGCTCCACGCCGATGCCGGGGAACATGACCTCCTCGTCGGTGTATTCGTGGTTCACGCAGAGCAGGGCGCGGTCCGGCGACTGCGAGCCGAGCGGCAGCGGGGCGTAGCCGACGAAGTCGTTGTTGTAGCCGAACTGCTTCGACTGCGCCTCGGCGGACTGGTTCATCGGGTCGAAGGCCGGCGCGCCGGGGACCACCGGGTCCCCCCAACGGATCAGGATGTCGGCGTTGTAGCCGGCGGCGACGTGATGGTCGGCGTCGACACCGTGAGCCACTTCCTGGAAGGAGAAGCTGGCCTTGGCCGGGCGCGGGGCGCCGGTGACGGCGGCCTCGGCCTCGCGCGGCGCGGAGAGCAGGGCGGCCGGGCCGATCAGGGCGCTGACCGCAGCGCCGCTCAGCATGCCGCGCATCATGTCGCGGCGGCCGAGGCGGGCGTTGATGACGTCGCCCATGGTCGGGTTTTCGGACGGGTTGGAGCCGATGTCCTCGCGGCCCTCGAAGGTCAGGTACTTGGTGCCCTTCTGGGGCAGGTCTTGGGTGTCCGTCGGGGTGTCCATCGGCGTGCCTCGTCTCTTTCCGCAAATTTATTTTGGGTAGGGGCGGGCGCACCTTACCGGCGGCCGGTGACGGTTTCTTTGCGCTCCCATGAAGGCGGAATGAAAACGCACGGTCGGATTTTACGACTCCGCGTCGATCAATCGCCGGCTTTCTTGATCTCCTGGAAGGCGGCCAGCGCGCGGTCGCGGGCGGTGCCGTGGTCGACGATCGGCCGCGGATAGTCCTTGCCGAGCGTGATCCCCGCCTGCCGCAGCGCCTCGTCCGGGGCCTCCCACGGCTTGTGAATCCAGCGGTTGGGCAGCGTTTCCAGTTCCGGCACATAGCGCCGGACGTAGGCGCCCTCCGGGTCGAACTTCTCGCCCTGGAGGATCGGGTTGAAGACGCGGAAGAAGGGGGCAGCGTCGGCGCCGCAGCCGGCCACCCACTGCCAGTTGCCGGCGTTGTTGGCGATGTCGGCGTCGACCAGCGTGTCCCAGAACCACGCCTCGCCCTCCTGCCAGGGGATCAGCAGGTCCTTGATGAGGAAGGAGCCGGCGATCATGCGCACGCGGTTGTGCATCCAGCCGGTCTGCCAGAGCTGCCGCATGCCCGCATCCACGATTGGGTATCCGGTGTGCCCGCTCTGCCACGCGCGCAGTCCCGCCCTGTCCGTCCGCCAGGGAAAGCGGGCGAAGCGGGCGTCCAGCGGCGTGTCCGGAATCCCCGGCTCCTCGCGCAGCAGATGGTGGTTGAACTCCCGCCAGCCGAGTTCCCGCAGGAAGACCTCGGCGCCGGCGGCCAGTTCGTGCCGCTGGTCGGCGGCGTGGCGGGTGGCGTGCCAGACCTGCCGCGGGCCGATCTCACCGAAGGCAAGGTGCGGTGACAGGACGGAGGTTCCGTCATGGTCCGGGCGGTCGCGCTCCGCCGGGTAGGCGGCGACCGGCCCGTCCAGGAAATCGGCCAGCCGCTCGCGCGCCGCCTCCTCGCCGGGCTCCCAGCGCTCGCGCAGGCCGCCGGCCCAATCGGGCGCGCTGGGCAGCAGGCCCCAATCCCTCAGCGATTCGCTCGACACCGGCTTGTCCGGCGGCGTCAGCCTGGCCGGCGCGCGGGTGGGGCGCGGCGGCTCCGGCATCGACAGCAGCGCCTTCCAAAAGGGCGTGAACACCCGGAAGGGCGTGTCCGACTTGGTGCGGACGGTTCCCGGCTCGTAGAGCAGGGCGGCGTTGTGGGGATGCACCGTCACGCCGCGGGCGGTCAGCCGCTCGCCCACCCGGCGGTCGCGGGCGATGGCGGTCGGGCCGGCCCGGCGGTTGCACAGCACCGTGTCGGCGCCGGTCTCCTCGGCCAGCGCCGCCAGCACGGCGGCGGGATCGCCGCTGCGCAGCACCAGGGGTGAGCCCAATGTGGCCAGCGCCTTGCCCAGCCGCTCCAGGCTGCCGTGCAGCCACCAGCGGGAGGCGCCGCCGGGAAGCCAGGGATCGTGGGCGTCCTTCTCCCGGATGTAGACCGGGATGACCGGCGCCCCATCCTCCGCCGCGGCGCTGAGCGCCGGGTTGTCGGCAAGGCGAAGATCGTTGCGGAACCAGACGAGGATGGGGGATTGATCGGTCTTCATCGGCCAACTTTAAGGACATGGACAGAAAAACGGGCATGCCAAAACGCCGCAGTCAATGACCGCGGTCAATGGCTCTTGCTACGCGGCGCCGATTGCTCCGGATCACCACGACGGCAAAAATTTTTCCTGGGGAAATCCTATTGACCGCGATTTTCGCGCCGCTATTTCCGCCTTCGCTGCCACGACGTGGAGCCGGAGGCACGGCGGCCGACGGCACCGGTTCCACGGTCGGGGGAGGAACGAGACGCCATCCAACGGAGGAAACCACATGTCCCGCCTGTCACGCCTGCTGACCGCCGCCACCGTCGCCCTGCCGCTGTCCCTCGCTGCCGTCACCGCAAAGGCGGCGGACATCGTGGACACCGCCGTCTCGGCGGGCCAGTTCAAGACGCTGGTCCAGGCCGTCCAGGCCGCCGGGCTCGCTGACACGCTGAAGGGCAGCGGCCCCTTCACCGTCTTCGCCCCGACCGACGAGGCCTTCGCCAAGCTTCCCGCCGGCACCGTCGAAAATCTTCTGAAACCGGAGAACCGCGAGAAGCTCCGCTCCGTACTCACCTATCATGTGGTGTCTGGCAAGGTGACCTCGGCCGATATCGCCGGCAAGACGGCATCGCCGAAAACCGTGCAGGGCACCGCCGTGGACATTGACGCGACGAAGGGCGGCGTGATGGTGGACAACGCGAAGGTCGTGAAGCCCGACATCATGGCGTCCAACGGCGTCATCCACGTGATCGACACGGTCATGATGCCGAACTGACGTTCTGCTTTTTCATTGAGGTCCCTCCTGCCGGACGTCTCACCGCCGGTTCCGGCAGGACTACTCGCCCGGAGAGTTCCCCCGACTCTCCGGGCTTTTTCTTTTACGCCTTGTCCGGGGAGAGGCGGCTGCGCGGGAAGCGGTGGACCTTGCCGCGGGCCAGCAGATGCACCTCGAACCGCGCCGCCAGCAGGCCGGACACCGCCGGGTCCAGCACGTTCAGCCCGCCCGCGAAGGCGCCGAAGGCCGGCAGGATCAGCTTTCCCCCGTCGAAGGCGAAGCAGCGTTCCCGCACCCGCCGGCCCGGCACGACGACGGCGGCCACCGGGTGCAGGTGCCCCGACAATTCGCCGACGGCGCCGGGCACCGCCTCGTGCCGGAAGGTCAGCGGGCCGAGCATCAGCTCGTCCAGGATGCGCCCGCCGAACCCCTCCGGCGGTTCCGGATCGTGGTTGCCGGTGACCCACAGCCAGTCCGCCACCCGTCCGGTCAGGTCGCGCAGCCGTGCCACGTCCCCCGCCTCCATGCGGCTCGCCGCGCGGCGGTCGTGGAAGCTGTCGCCGAGACAGATCACCCGCTCCGGAGCCAGCCGCTCCACCAGATCCGCCAGCCGGCCGAGAGTCGCCCGCGTGTCGTAGGGCGGCAGCATCCGTCCGCGCGCCGCGAAGGCGGAGCCCTTCTCGAGATGCAGGTCGGCGACCACCAGCGTCCGCTCCGCCGGCCAGACCAGCGCGCCGGAGGGATCGGGGGCCAGCGCGGCGCCCCGCAGGGTCATCGTCATGTCCATGGTCATCACAACGTCAAGCGGCCTTGTGCATCACGGGGCGAATCCAGCTCCGGCATCGCCTCGGCCACCAGATCGGCGGCGGCCTGCTCCAGAAGTTCGTCGGTGGCGGAGCCGTCCACCCGTTCTCGCCCGATCTCCAGGATGACCGGAACGGCGAGGGGGGAGACGCGGTCGAGGTCCTTGTGGGTGATGCGGCCCTTCACCCGTGTGAGGAAATCCGACAGGCGCCGCACGTCGGTCAGCCCGCCCGCCGCGTCGGCGCGGGTGGCGCGCAGCAGCACATGGCCAGGGTCGTGCTTGCGCAGCACGTCGTAGATCAGGTCGGAGGAGAAGGTGACCTGCCGGCCCGACTTCTCCTGTCCGGGATGGCGGCGGTCGATGACCCCGGTGATCAGCGCCACGTTGCGGAAGGTCCGTCGCAGCATCGAGGACTCGTCCATCCAGGCTTCCAGATCGTCGCCCAGCATGTCCTGGTCGAACAGCCCGTCCATGTCCTTGGGCGTTCGCAGCGACCACACCGCCAGCACGTAATCGGTGGCGACGAAGCCGAGCGGGCCGCAGCCCATCCGCTCCATCCGCCGGGTCAGCAGCATCCCCAGCGTCTGGTGCGCGTTCCGCCCCTCGAAGGCGTAGACGACGAGGAAGCGCTTGCCCGCCTTGGGGAAGCTCTCCACCAGCAGCCCGTCTTGCGTCGGCAGGACGGAGCGCCAGCGCTGGAGCCGCAGCCATTCCTGCACATCCTCCGGCAGGCCGGGCCACTGCGCCGGGTCGGCCAGCATGGCGCGCACCCGGTCGGCCAGCGCCGTGGTCAGCGGCAACCGCCCGCCGGCGTAGGCCGGGACCTTCGGCTCCCCGGTGCCGCCCTTGGCGACCTGGGCCTCCATCTCGCGGATGCCGAGGAACTTCAGCAACTGGCCGGCGAAGACGAAGGTGTCGCCGGGGGTGAGACCCTGGATGAAATGCTCCTCCACCTCGCCCAGCACCGGGCCGCGGCTCAGGCGGACGCGCAGCATGGCCTCCTGCGTGATGGTGCCGACGTTCATGCGGTACTGCCGCGCCACCGCCGGTCCGGCCACCGCCATGCGCCCGTCCTCGCGCAGCTTGAGCCGGTGGAAGCGTTCGTAATTGCCGAGCGCGTAGCCGCCGGTCGCCACGAAGTCCAGAACGTCGTCGAACTCGTCCCGCGACAGCCCGGCGTAGGGGGCGGCGCGGACCACCTCGTCGTACAGGTCGTCGGGCCGGTAGGGCTCGGCGCAGGCCATGCCGAGCATGTGCTGGGCCAGCACGTCCAGCCCGCCGGGGCGGGGCCGCTCGCCGTCCAGGCTCATCGCCGCCACGGCGTCCAGCGCGGCGCGGCATTCCAGCACCTCGAACCGGTTGGCGGGGACGAGCAGGGCGCGGCTCGGCTCGTCCAGCCGGTGGTTGGCGCGGCCGATGCGCTGGACCAGCCGGCTCGCCCCTTTCGGCGCGCCGATCTGCACCACCAGATCGACCGCCGCCCAGTCGATGCCGAGGTCGAGCGAGGAGGTCGCCACCACCGCCCGCAGCTTGCCCGCCGCCATGGCGGCCTCGACCTTGCGCCGCTGCTCCGCCGCCAGCGAGCCGTGATGGAGCGCGATGGGCAGGGTGTCGTCGTTGAGGCGCCAGAGTTCCTGGAAGACCAGCTCCGCCTGGGCGCGGGTGTTGACGAAGACCAGCGTGGTGCGGTGGGCGCGGATGCGCTGGTACACCTCCTTCAGCGCGTGCATGGCCATGCGGCCGGACCAGGGCAGCCGCTCGCGCGTCGTCAGGATCTCCACCTCGGCGGAGGCGCCGGCCCGGCCGGTGACCAGCCGCACGTCGCCGCCATCCGCCTGCCCGGTCCTGGACAGCCAGGCGAGCAGCTGCGCCGGCTCCGCCACCGTGGCCGACAGCCCGACCCGCCGGGCCTGCGGCGCCAGTTTCGCCAGCCGCGCCAGCCCCAGGGCCAGCAGGTCGCCGCGCTTGGTTCCGGCCAGGGCGTGCAACTCGTCGATGATGACGCAGCGCAGGTGCCGGAAGATCGTCGCCGCGTCGGCGTAGGCGATCATCAGCGCCAGACTTTCCGGCGTGGTCATCAGGATGTGCGGCGGGTTGGTCCGCTGCCGCCGCCGCTTGGATTCCGGCGTGTCGCCCGTGCGGGTCTCGGTGCGGATGGGCAGCCGCATCTCGGCGACGGGCTCTTCCAGATTGCGCTGGATGTCCACCGCGAGCGCCTTCAGCGGCGAGATGTAGAGCGTGTGCAGCCCCTCGCGCGGGCGCTCCGCCAGATCGATCAGCGAGGGCAGGAAGCCGGCCAGCGTCTTGCCGCCACCGGTCGGCGCGATCAGCAGGGCGCTGTCCCCGGCCGCCGCCGCCTCGACCATGGCAAGCTGGTGCGGGTGCGGCGCCCAGCCCCGCGACCGGAACCAGCCCTGGACGTTGGCGGGGAGGAGGGGGGAGGGGAGATCGGGCATGAAGGACCGGATGATTCGCTGAGACCGGAAAGAATAGTGTCGCGAATCGAACGGAGCAAGAACGGGAGCGCTTTTGCATCCCGTTGACGGCTTTCGGGGCTGTGGTATTTTGTGAGGCAAGGAGGTGATGCGCCTTCGGTTCCCTGGAGGCGAGACCGGTTACCCGGCCCCGCCCCGTGGGTTCTTAGATATCGTGGTCCTGGTTGAAGCCCGCTTCGAACTCGAACTTCATCCGGAACCAGAAGCGTCGGAACCACTTCAGGTACCTTTTCAAGCGCATCACCTCCTCTCGGATGCCGGACGGGTAGGGCCCGTCGGCACGCAACATCCAAAGGAATGCGTGGGCGCGGTCAACCGGGGATGTGGCTCGGTGGGGCGGCTGCGGCACTTGGGCGCGTGGTCGGGGTGCGGAGCCTTGCCCCTACCCTGACCCTCCCCTGCTCTCGGCGGACCGAAGGTCCGCCTGCCGCGTCAGCGCAAACCCTCGGTTTGCGCGAGAGCTTCGCAGGGGAGGGAATTAGGCGCCGGTGATAATGCGGACGTGGATGGGCAGGGGGATCGTGCCGCCTTGCGCCTGCGCGTCGAAGCGGCGGGTCACTTCGGCGTCGAGGGCGGCGCGCTGCCCGGCGGTGAGGTCGTGCAGGCGGTGGCCGAAGCTCATCTCCAGCGTGGCGCGCCAGAAGGGCTGGCCCTGGGGAGCCTTGCGGACCGGGGTGATGTCGGTCTCGGTCACCGTGGCGAAGCCGGCGGCGCGCATGGCCTCCGCCAGAAGGCCGGGAGCGGCGAAGCGGAACAGCGGGTCGAGGCTGCGGTCCTCGCCCAGCTGGGCGGCGACGGCGTCGCCCACCGTGTTGAACAGGGCGTTGCCGGCGCGCGGCCCCCAGACCATGAAGGCCGCCCGCCCGCCGGGGCGCAGCACGCGCCGCAGCTCGGCCAGGGCTGCCGCCACGTCGGGGACGAACATGATGCCGAAGCGGCAGGTCACCCGGTCGAAGCTCTCCGCGGCGAAGGGCAGGGCGGTCATGTCGGCGGCGGTGAAGGCCGGGCGCAGCCCGTCGGCGATCCCCGCCGCGCGGCGCCGGGCGCCGGCGATCATGCCGGGCACGAGGTCGCTGCCCACCACCAGCCCGTCCGGACCTGTCCGGAGGGCGGCGCTCAGCGCCGGTTCGCCGGCCCCGGAGGCGAGGTCCAGCACCCGGTCGCCCGCCGTCACCCCGGCGGCGTCCAACAGGGGCTGGTTCAGCTTGTCGGCCAGATCGGCCATCGGGTCGGCCCAGCGGTCCCAGGCGTCGGCGCTGGCGGTCCAGCGGGCGCGCTCGGCGTCGCCGTCGATGGGGCAGGTGGACAAGTCGGGCATGGTCAGTGGAGAAGCCTTGCGGTGCCGGTGATGCGGGGGGCGGAGTCCGCGTCGCGCAGCCGCTCGTTCAGCGCCGCGACCTCCTCCGCCAGCTTGCGGTTCGCCTCGGTCAGGGATTGGACGCGGCCCTCGGCGGCCTGCTGCTGGGCGTTCAGGGTGGCGACGGTCTCCGCAAGCTTGCGGATTTGCTGCGATTGGCGGGCGCCACCCTCGTTGACGCTGCGGCGGATCGAGCCCACGGCGGCGAGCACGATGACGCTGACCGTCGCGCCCGTCAGAAGGGCGGCGATGGCCAGAGCCCAGATCCAATCCCCCGTCGGCAGTTCCATGGCCGAAGCCGCCCCTGCGTTGCGTCCGGACCACCGGCGGCGACCCTCCGGTGAACCAACGGTTTCAGCATCCGATGAATTGCCGGGCGGGTCAAGCCGGGCACCGGAACGGCAAAAGGCCCAGCCGTCGCCGGCTGGGCCTTTTTCGTCGCGAAACGGGTGCTCCGCTCTGCGGTCAGGCGACGGTGTCGTCGACCGGGCGGGTGGCCTTGGCGCGCATGTCCTTCAGGTGGTCGCCGAAGGCACGCAGGACCGGCATGATCCGCTGCATCTGGTCCGACGTGACGTGGGCGTCGGTCTTCAGGACGATGGTCGGCGCCTCCGACATCAGGCGCTTGGAGCGCATCGGACCCACCTTGTCGTCCATGAACATGGACAGCCCCATCAGGATGCCGAGCGTCACGTCATCGGGCGCCTTGGGCAGAGCCAACACGTCGTGCAACTCGTTGAGGAGGGTGTAGGCGACGATGGACGTGCGTTCGATGGTGTCAACGTCGGCGGCCATGGACATCGGCGTAATCCTTGAGGCGCTGAAAGTGTGCGATATGGCCAAAGGTTAGCCCTCGGATCGTAACCAAACTGTTAACCATCCCTCACCCGAGTCGCCACGAGTCGCTTTTTTCGAGTCGCAATTCCCGGTCGCCGAATCGGAAGAGTCGACTCATGTCGCCGCGTGAGCCGACTCGGCGGTCATCGCCCGTTCCACCCGCTCGATGGCGGCCATCACCGCGTCCGGGCGGGCGTGCTGCGGCATGTGCCCGGTTTCCGCCAGCAGATGCAGCGTCGATCCGGCCACCGCGTTGTGCAGGCGCACCGCGTGGGCGTGCGGATCGACGATGCGGTCCTCCCGCCCTGCGACCACCGACATCGGGCAGCGGATCTCGGAATAGCGGGGGGCCATCGCCGCCACGCCGGGGATCAGCGCGGCCAGCTGGGCGGCGGCGGCTTCCAGCTGCTTCGGGCGCAGCAGAAGGTCGGGAGACAACTCGTTGTAGCTGGGCGGCACGGGGTTGGGTTCGAAGATTCGGCGCATCATCGCCGGCAGGATCAGCCGGTCCAGCGGCGGCAGGACGGTGTGGCTGAGCAGCGGCCCGGCGGCGGGAATGGCCGGCCCCATCATGGGGAGGAAGTCGAGCCGCGGGGTCGGATGGGTGAAGGCCGACAGGATGACCAGACCGCCGACCTCCTCCGGGAAATCCAGCGCCCAGGCGAGCGCGACCGCTCCGGCCAGCGAATGGCCGACGACGATGGGACGTTCCAGCCCCAGCTTGCGGGTGGCGGCGCGCAGCAGCGCGGCCTGGGCGGCGGGACCGGCGTCGCGTCGCGGCGTCGCCTCGCTGTAGCCGTGGCCGGGCCGGTCGAAGCAGACGCAGCGCCAATGCCGGGCCGCCTCGTCCAGAAGGCTCAGCGCCCAGTCGTCGGCGGTGGTGCCGTTGCCGTGCAGGAACACCACGGGCGGCGACGCGCTGTCCGTCGGCCCGTGGTCGAGATAGTGCAGGCGGGTGCCGCCGACGCTCATGAAATGGCCGGTCGGCGGGTGCTCCTGTTCCGCCCGGTTGGTGCGGCGGCGGGTGTCCAGCCACAGGCCAGCCAGCAAACCGGCCGCGAGAGCCAAGCCGCTGCGCATCAGCGGACCCTCCGAGTGCACGCTTGCGGTGCGGCGGGATGACGTGTGGACTGCGGCATGGTCGGGCTCCTCCGTGTTGCAGGGGCGGATTGCAGGGACAGGGGGGCAACAGGAGGTGAATGGGGCGGTTCCGGCGTGCAGAGCCGTCATGTCTCAACATTGTTTCCACAAATTAAACTAAAATCTTATCATTCTTGCGACAGAAGGACGGGGTAACCGTCCACCGTTCGGAATTGGATCGACGCCATACCATGATGGTTTTTTCCAAAGCGGGAGTATCGCGATGAGCGCCGCCGCCAAGCAGCAGCCGACCCCAGCCGTACCGGAGAGAGCCACGCCGGACAGCGCCGCCCCGGCGGGCGCGTCGCTGCCCGCCGTCTACACCGACCTTGGCCGGATCATCGAGAGCATGACCCGGCGCTTCCTGGACGTGCTGCGGATGGAGCTGGCGCGCATCGGGATCGACGACCTCAGCCCCGGTCAGGCACTGATGGTGATCAACATCGGCGGCGAGGAACTGTCGGTGCGCGACCTGCTGGAGCGCGGCTACTATCTCGGCTCCAACGCCTCCTACAACCTGAAGCATCTGGTGGAGGCGGGCTATGTCGACCGCTCCGCCTCGCAGCGCGACCGGCGCACGGCGCGGCTTCGCCTGTCGGAGCGCGGGCTGAAGCTGTGCGAGGCGCTGCGCGGGCTGGAGGCGGTGCGGGGCGAGGCGCTGATCCGCACCGACGAGGAAGCCGCCGATCTGGAGACGACATACCGCACGTTGCGCCGTTTGGAACGGGCGTGGAGCGATCTGATCCGCTACGATACGCCGGAGTACTGATCCCGAGCGTCCGTTCCGGAAGACCCAGCGCATGTCACAGCGGTCCCTGAGCCAGAAGGATGTCGAGCGTCTGCTGGCCGCACCCGACGCCCAGGCGCGCATCGACACCATGACCCATCTGGTGCGCGACCTGGAGGCGGGGGACCTCGCCGAGGCGGAACGGGCGCTGGCCATGGACATCCTGCAACGCTTCGCCGCCGACGCGGTGACCGCCGTGCGCGAGGCGGTGGCGTGGCAGATCCACAACTCCTCCCTGCTGACGGAGGGGCTGGCGGAGAAGCTGGCCCGCGACGTGGACCGGGTGGCCTTTCCCATCCTGCGCCACGCGGAGAAGCTGAGCGAAGGCTTGCTCCTGGACATCCTGCGCGAACGGCGCCCGGCGAAGGAACTGGCCATCGCCGGGCGCCGCTCCGTTTCGCCCGCGGTGTCCGACGCGCTGGTGCGCAACGGCAACGTCATCGTCATCACCGAGCTTCTGCGCAACCGTGGGGCTGTCATCCCGGAACCGTCCCTGCACAGCGTGCTCGACCGCTGGGGCGGCGTCGCCACGGTGAACGAGGCGATGGCGGCGCGCCCCGATCTGTCGGCGGCGGTGGTCGAAAAGCTGATCCTCTTCGTGTCGGAGGAGATCCGCAACCGGCTGATCCGCAGCCACCGGCTCAACCCCCGCCTGATCGGCATCCTGGTGGAGCGGGCTCGGGAGGCGGTGACCCTGCTCCTGCTGAAACCGCTGATCCCACGCGAGGCGGACGTGGAGCTTCTGGCCCGCCACCTGCTGATCCGTGGGCGGCTGTCGGCGCCGCTGCTCTTCCGCGCGCTGTGCGCCGGGGAGATCGCGCTGTTCGACGCCGGCGTGGCGGTGCGCGCCAACCTGCCGCCGGAAAACGCCCGTCAGCTCGCCTGGGACGGCGGGCCGCACGCGCTGAAGGGGCTGTTCGCCAAGGCGGGCCTGTCCTTCACCCTGCTGAAGCCTTTCCGCGTCGCCATCGCGGTGGCGAAGGCGCTGGACTACCGGGGCGGCGACGAGGGGCGCGAGCGTTTTCAGACGGAGGCCATCGCCACCCTGTTCGATGCCTGCGGCAACAGCCAGGATCGGGAGATCGACGACCTGCTGCTGCAGCTGTTCGACCAGACCTCGGCGGAGGTGATCGAAAAGGCGCTGGAGCAGGCGGGGATGCCCTTCTCTCCACTGAACAGCTGAGTCACAGGCTGAAGAAGGTCTTCAGCCGGGCCAGCAGGTCATGCTCGGTCGTCGCCTGGGTCACAGCGGCGGGGGTGCTGGCGCGGCGGTGGGCGTCGTTGCGGCGCTGGCGCAGGCCCATCAGGTCGGCCAGCCGGGCGGCCAGCTCCGGACGGCGGCGCAAGACGGGGTCGAGCGCCTCCTTGTCCAGCTCATAGACCACGGCGTCGGTGTTGGCGATCACCGACGCGCTGCGCGGCTGGCCGGTCAGCAGCGACATCTCCCCGAACACGTCGCCCGGCCCCATGTGGTCGAGCAGAAGCGTCCGCCCCCCGAAGGCCCCGCGCACGTCCAGCGCGCCCTCGGCCACCAGAAAGAGGGAGGTCCCCGTCTCGTCCTGGCGGACCACCGCCTCCCCGGCGGCGACGTGGCGCAGGTGCATGCCGGAGGCCAGTTCGTCAATCTCCTCAGGGCGGAAGGCGGCGAACAGGTCCACATGGGACAGCAGGTCCCGCCCCAGCCCCAGCGCCGAACAGGGCGGCGGGCGGTTGCTGCGGCGGCGCATTTCCTGCTTGGGGTTGGCCGGTTCCAGCCCGGCGCGGGCGAGATGCTCCAGGATGGTGGTCGCCACGGCGTCGCGGGTCGCGGCCAGCCGGGAATAGTCCGCCACCCAGAAGCGCGCCTGATAGATGACGCCGTTGAGCGTGATCGAGTCCACCACCACGTCGGGCCGCGGCTCGGTGGGGACGGCGTCGCAGCAGACGATGGCCGACAGGATGATCCGCTTGGCGCGGGCCACCGGAACCTCGGCGTCGAGGGTTACCGGCACGCCGGCGCGGAATCCGGTGCCGGGCTGGCTGTAGTTGGTGATGCGGTTGCCCGCGGCCAGCCCGTTCGGCACCACCAGGGCCGTGCCGTCCAGCGTGACCAGCCGGGTGGCCCGCCAATTGATCTCGTCCACCCGCCCGGTGACGCCGGGGGTCAGCTCCACCCAGTCACCGATGCGGTAGGGATGCTCGACGTTCAGCGCGATGCCGGAAAAGATGTCGGCGATCATGTTGCGCAGCGCGAAGCCCAGCACCGCGATCACCACGCCGGAGGTGGCGACCAGCCCGGTCACCGGCTGGCCCAGCACGAAGGCCAGGATGCCCAGCACCGCCAGCCCGTAGAGCAGAGCGCGCAGCAGATCGGTCAGCAGGCGGGGCATTGGCGTGGCGCGGGGGTGGCTCGCCACCACGAGGTCGATGACCCGCGACCCCAGCCACGCCGCCGCCAGCCACGCCACCACGGCGAACAGCGAGGCCAGCGCGTCCGCCACCATGACGCCGGCGATTGGGGTGATGTGGCCGGACAGCCAGGGCCGGTGCCCCGCCGCTCCCGCCGCCCCGAGTGTCAGCAGCGCAGGTGCCAGCAGGTGGCGGAAACCGAGGCGCGGCGGCGCGCCGGTGGGGCCGACGGGAAGCGGGGCGAGGCGGGATGAATCGGGCATGCGGAACCGGCAACCTCCTGCCCCGTGACCTTCGCACCGCGAGCGAACCCGTCAAGCCCAAAATAGGAATAGGCGGAGAGGCCCCGGTCTTCGCGCAAAGTGGGGTGGTCGGGGATCGCCTTCGCTCCTTAATATTCGGAGGGTGGAGAGAGAAAGGATAGGGTCCGAAAAACCGCAAACATTGTCCGCACACCAAGCATAAGATTGAAATTCCCAAAGAGAAGAGCCAGAAGAGCGAGGTGTCCATGCCTCATGCTGCCATGATCGTGGCGGCCGCGCTGCTCCTGTTGCCGGGCGCGGCGTCGGCCCAAAGCGCAAACGCTCAAAGCACGAATGGACGGGAGAAGGCGCCCGAAGGGGCGCGCGCCTACATCATGTGGCCGTCCAACGGCACCACCATCTCCGGCGGAAAGCTGTGGGTCCGCATGGGCTTGCAGAACATGGGCATCGCCCCCGCGGGCATCCGCAAGGAGGACACCGGGCACCACCATCTTCTGGTGGACACCGACCTCACCACCTACGACGAACCGATCCCGAACACCAAGCAGTCGCTGCATTTCGGCGGCGGCCAGACGGAGGTGCGGCTTGAGCTGCCGCCGGGCCGGCACACGCTCCAAATGATCCTGGGCGATGCGGACCATGTGCCGCACGACCCGCCGATCATGTCGCAGAAGGTTACCATCATCGTGCCTTGACAGGGCATCGTCCCCTAACGGGAGCGCGACAGGGAGGAAGTCATGATGCGCACCGCCGCCGTCCCGGTCCTTCTGGCCGTCCTGCTCGCCGCCGGGCCGGTCGCCGCGCAGTCGTCGCCGGAAGCCGACCCGCTCGACAAGCCGCTGTCCGACACCACCAACACGCCGCAGCCGGCCAGCCCCGGGCACGAGCATGAGAGCACGCCCTCCACCCCCGATGCGGCGAAGTCCGGGCGGACGGCGTCGCCGAAGGACGCCTATATCTACGTCGGCTGGCCCAACGACGGCGAGGTGGTGAGGGGCCGCTTCAAGGTGTGGTTCGGGCTGCGCAACTTCGGCGTCGCCCCGGCGGGCGTACGCAAGGACAACACCGGACACCATCATCTGCTGGTGGACGCCGACCTGCCGCCGATGGACGAGCCGATCCCCAACAACCGCAACTACATCCATTTCGGCAAGGGCCAGACGGAAACCTACCTGGAGCTGCCGCCGGGGCGGCACACGCTCCAGCTTCTGATGGGCGACGCGGAGCACATACCGCACGACCCGCCGGTCCTGTCCAAGAAGATCACCATCACCGTGCGTCCGGGCGGCGACAGCACGCGCGTGTCGGTCCGTTGATCTGGCCCGCTGATCCACAGTCCGCTGAACGTCCAGGGAGTGAGGCCATGGGATTTGAGGCCGTGGGATTAGTTCGGCGCACCGGTTTCGCGAGAGTGGCGGCTGCCGCGGCGCTCCTGCTGCTGGGGGCCTGCGTCACCTCGGGTGAACAGGCGACCGTGGTCCAGAAGCCGAAGACCCCGCCCGTGCGCACCGTGTCCAACTTCAGCGAAGCGCTGCGCTGCATGGACACGCTGATGTGGAACCATGGCAAGCGCGACATCTTCATCACCTCCAACGGCATCCCTGACGCCACGGGCCGGGTGGCCGGCGGCACCAAGGAGATGCTGATCACCGCCGTCTCGCGCATGTCGGAGCGGTCGAACGCCTTCCGCTTCGTCGATTTCGAGCCGACGCTGGACGACGTGAACGCGCTCTACTGGATGATCGGGGTGCAGCCGAACTTCCGCGCGCCGTCTTACTACGTGCGCGGCGCCATCACCCAGCTCGACGACAATGTGGTGAGCGAGGCGGCCAGCGCCGGCATCTCCCTGCCGACCTTCGACCTGGGCATCTCCGCCGATCAGGTGATGTCGGTGATCTCGGTGGATTTGAACATCGGGGAACTGGCGACGCGCCAGATCATCCCCGGCCTGTCGGCCAGCAATTCGCTCGCCATCATCTCGTCGGGCAAGGGGGCGGACGCCGGGGCGGTGATCGGCAAGGCCGGCCTGTCCTTCAACGTCTCGCTCAACAAATCCGAGGGGCTGCATCAGGCGGTGCGCACGCTGATCGAACTCAGCACGATCGAGGTGCTGGGCAAGATGACCCGCACCCCCTACTGGCAATGCCTGGGCATCGACCAGACCAACCCGGCCTTCGCCGGCCAGGCGCGCGACTGGTTCGACGGCATGGCGCCCTCGCAGCGCGTCGCCTACGTCCAGCGCGTGCTGCTGGCCGAGGGCTATTACGACGGATCGGACAGCGGCCAGCTCGACGAACGCACCCGCGACGCGATTTCCCGCTATCAGGCGGACAACGACCTGATCGCCACGGGGCGCATCGACTTCGACCTCTATCAGCGCATGCTCGCCCAGCCCAGCGGCCAAAGGGGGCCGGGGGCGCCGCGCCTGCAATCGGTGTCGAACGCGGGCGGGGAGGGGCTGCCCCGCGCCACGCCGGCGCCGGCCGGGGCGCCGCCCGACCTGGTCCTCAGCTCCGACCGCGGGCCGCAGCCGCGCTACCGCGCCGGGGAGGCCCTGGTGGTCAAGGTGCAGCCGACGGCCAACGGCTTCGTCTATTGCTACTACCAGGACGCCGCCGGATCGGTGGCCCGCATCTTCCCCAACCGCTTCCAGCCCGACAGCTTCGTCCAGGCCAACCAGCAGGTCGAGGTCCCGCCAGGGGCGCAGAAGCCCTTCAACCTGCGCATGGACCGTCCCGGTGCCTCCGAGACGATCGCCTGCGTCGTCTCGCCCGACGAACTCGGGACCCGCATCGCCGACCGCTACAAGACCGAGGACCTTCAACCCATCCCCGGCGCGACGCTGGCGGACGTGGTGGGCGCCTACGGCAGCATCCAGGGGACCAACGTGCGCAGCCGGCAGATGGCCGTGCAGGTTCTGCCCGCCGTGTCGGCTCAACGATAGGGATTGTGGGCCGGCTCACAGCGCGGGGGCGAGGGGCGGGGTAAAGAAGGGGGCAGCCGAACACCACGCCAGATCATGGCGCCGAATCATGGGAGACCACCGATGCCGCGACCGACCTCCAAGACCAGCGCCCGACGGCTGAACGGCGTGGCGCTTCCCGTTCTGGCCGTGCCGATGATCGCCCTGGCCTGCATGGCGGTTCCCGCGCGGGCGCAGACCGTCGAGGGCTCCGGCGGCAACCGGGTCATGATGTTCGAGCGCCCGCCGACCGTGGACGAGTTGCGCGAGGCAGTGAAGCCCGGCCCGGCGCCGACGGACGGCAGCGAACAGCCGAAGATCCGCACCCGCAGCATCGAGATCATCGGCGGCGGCATGAACAGCGCCAACCGCCCGCGTCCGACCGACAGCGTGAACTACGGCGCGCCCGCTCAGCAGCAGGCGACCCCGCAGCCGAGCTACAGCCAGCCGACCGCCCCCGTGGCCCAGCCGGAACCGGCGCCCCAGCCCAAGCCCAGGCGCGCGCCCGTTCAGGAGGCCGCGGCCCCGCCCGTCGCCCCGCCGCCGGCCGCGCCGCGCCGTTCCAACGGTGTGCAGCCGGCCACCCTCTCCGCGCCGGAGACTCCGGCGGAGACCCGCCCGACCAACGGCTTCGGCTTCCGCATCAACTTCGCCTTCAACTCCGCCGACGTCCCGAAGGAGTTCTATTCCTACGTCGACGCGGTCGGTGGGCTGATGTCGCAGGACCCGCAGCTCCGCCTCGTCATCGAGGGGCACACCGACGCCGTGGGAAGCGAGCAATACAACCTCGCCCTCTCCGAGCGCCGGGCCGTGTCGGTCGGCGAGTATCTGGTGCGCGTCCACCACATCGAGCCGCAGCGCATCGCCATCGCCGGCCTGGGCAAGAGCCAGCCGCTGACCCCCGACCCGACCGACAGCCGCAACCGGCGCGTCGAGTTCCGGCCCATCCAGTGATCGAGAGGGAAGGGAGGGCGCGCCATGGTCCGGAAACTCCTTCTCCTGGTGGCGATCGCGGCGCTCCCCCTCGTCGGGGGCGCCGCCGACGCGACGGTGGTCCGCAAGAAGAGCAGCGACGCGGGCGTGCAGCCCGGCGGCCTCGACGTTGGGGTTCCCAAGGGCCGCGTGCGCATCCAGTGCTGGCAGGACGGCGAGAAGATCATCGACGAGACGGATCTGAACGTCCTGTCGCTCAGCGTCGCCAGCCAGTTGAACGCGTTGCGCTTCCGCCGGGCGGGCGAGCCGGAGAACAGCCTGGCCATCGTGACGCGGAACCGGACGTCGTGCTTGTTGAGCCCGAAGGAATGAGTTGAGTGCCTTGCCCCCACCCTGACCCTCCCCCGCTCTC